>DATIKY010000206.1:0-5834 GCA_035476995.1 Sedimentisphaerales bacterium
ATTGACGTTAACGCAACAGCGCAACGCCAAGGCCGCCCGCAGCCATCGTCGTCGAACCATCGCTCGTTTACACGCCATCGGCATCAAACTCAAAGACACAATCAAATGTCACTGGAGACTTCCATAGCGTTGTAGTAATAGGCTGGCTTATGGAAGACACGTGGCTCGTGTTCCAATCCAGGCGGGGGAGCCGCGAGGCTCTCACGCGGATCTATGAGAAGTACAAGGCGGATTTGCTGCTGCTGGCCATGGGTCTGCTCAGCGACAAGACCGCTGCGGAGGACGTCGTGCACGATGTGTTCCTGTCCTTCGTCCGCAACCTGGACCGCTTCCGGCTGACCGGGAGCCTCAAGGGATTCCTCCTGACCTGCACGGCCAACCACGCCCGCAACTGGAACAAGGCCCAGCGCGTGCGTTTGCGGGTTGGCGGCGGAGACTCGGATCTCCGTGTCGAGCCTGACGCGCAGCGGCCCTTTGGTCCGGGGCCGTCCTCGAATCGCGGGCAGGATGCCCGCGACACGTTGGAGAGCGTGGTCTGCAACGAAGAGCTTGAGATGCTCAGCCGGGCGATGGCCGAGCTGCCCTTCGAGCAACGCGAGATCGTCATGCTGCACCTGCACGGGCAGATGACGTTCCACGCGATCGCCAAGGCCATGGCGATTTCCACGAATACCGCGAAGAGCCGATACCGGTACGGAATTGACAAACTGCGGGTTACCCTCAACGGCGAGGTCACGAAATGCAACCAGCAGACGATATAAGACAATTGATCCATCAATCGAAGATCACATCGTCCGAGCAGGTCGACCGGCGGATTCTCGCCGGCGCCCTGGCGGACTTGGAGAACCGCCGGACCGCGGGCGACGCCCGTCCCGGCGGGTGGAGAATCGTTATGCACAGCAAAGCCATCAAACTCGCCGCCGCGGCGGTGATCGTCGTAGCGGTCCTGCTGGGAATGCAGTTCTTCGGCACTTCCGGCGTCACGTTCGCGCAGGCCATCCAGCCCATCCTCAACGCCAACACGGCCATCCTCGACATCATCATCGGCGTCGAGGACCCGAACACACCGGTAGTTCACGACATGATCGTCGGCTCGCGAATCCGCCGGACCGTCGCCGGCATCCCCGACAGCGTCAGCATCATCGACCTGGAAACCAGCCGGATCCTGACTCTGGCCGAAGCCAAGAAAGAGGCGGTGTACATCGACCTCAAGGGTCTGCCGCCGATCCCGAACTACCTGGAGATGCTAAAGAACGTCTTCGTCGAACTCCAGGACAGTCCGCACTTCGAGATCCAGGACCTGGGCACGAAGCAACTCGACGGGCGCGAGGCCGTCGGTTTTCTCGCCAAACACCCGAAGGCCGAGATCACCCTCTGGGCCGACGCCAAGACCGGTCTGCCCGTCCGCATCGAGCAGAAGGAAGGCCAGATGCTCGTCATCGTCAAGAACCTGCAATTCGACGTGCCGATGGAGGACGCATTGTTCAGCATGGAGGTGCCCGCGGGCTACAGCGAACAGAAGATGCAACTGGACCTGTTCGGCTCGACCGAAGCGGACTTCATCGAGGGCCTTCGCATCCTCGCGGAGAAATTCGGCAACGGGCAGCTCCCCGACGGCGTCGCCCTGGAGGATTACCTCAAGCAGGCTCCGCAGATCGAGAAGAAATTCAATGAGCTCGGCCTGTCGAAGGACGAGCAGACAGTCCTGGGCGAGAAGCTCTCGAAGTACATCCTGTTCATGCGGTTCTTCAAGGGCGAGGGCAAATGGTACTATCGCGGCAAGGGCGTGCAGCTCGGCGCGGCCGAGACTCCGATCTTCTGGTATCGGCCGAAGGATTCGGCGACCTACCGCGTCATCTATGGCGACCTGCACGTCGAGGACGTTGCCCCGGACAGGCTGCCGGAGCCGCTGGACACCGACGACGTGACCGAGAAGCCGATCGCGTATCAGCAATGGTCCAAGCCCGAGTTTGTCGGGACGCAGGAGGACTTCTGGTACGCCCTGCCGGATGGCAGGCTCCAGGTCAAAGCGTACGTTACGCTGCTCAAGGGCCCGACAGGCGTATCCTCGATGCCGGTCGCGCTGCCCTACCCGAACGCCCCGCTGGAGGCCGTGCTGCTCGGCAGCGAGCCGCTGACCTTCCAGAAGACGGGCGAAGGCACGTACGCGGTCGAGCTGCCCCTGGACAAGTTGACGGCCGGCCAGACGAAGCTGATCTTCCAGTGGCACGTCTCGCCGAACGGCTTGGAGAACAGACAAGGCACGCTCATCACCGTGCTCAAGAGCCTGATCCCGGTGACCTCCTACGCCTTGAAGGTCGGCGTCGATCCAAAGAGCGGATTCGAGCTCACGAAGGAGCCCGAGGGCCTGTGGGTCGCGCCGTTCACCTGGGGCGGTTCCGAGAAGACAGGCGTCGAGTTCGGCTCCTGCGGCCTGATGATCCGCCCCCGCCAGTAGAGAGGCATCAACACGTCGATCCCCAAGGCCGGGCCGGCGGAGCCCGGCCTTGGCTATTCCTCAGACTACTCGTTGCTGACGTGTTTTCTGAAGAACTGCTCCATCTGGTAGAGGCATCTGCGATTCACTGTTTCCGCGGCGTCCATCGCGTGCGGCCAGCCTTCATATCGCTCGTAGACACAGTCGATTCCCAGTTCCTTGAGCTTCTCGGCCAGCGCATCGGACTGGGCGACCGGGACCAAGTTGTCGAGGGTCCCCTGGAAGATCAGCGTGGGCGGATCGTCCTTCGTCAGGTGACACAGGGGCGACGCCTGCTTGAAGACTTCCGGGGCCTCTTCGAATGCCTTGCCGCCCAGGAAGTCCGTGATGAGCTTGTGCTTCCTGACGGACTCGCTGGTCAGGTCGGCCAGGCCGTAGAAATCGACCGCCGCGCAGACCCGGCTGCTGACGCCCGGATTCCCGCCGGCGCCCTCCAGCGACGGATCGTCGGAGTACCCGACCATCAAGGCCAAGTGCCCGCCCGCCGAGTTGCCTGAAACCGCGATGCGATTCGGATCGATCTGATACGCGGAGGCATTCGCCCGGAGCCAGCGAACCGCGCACTTGACGTCCTCGACCGCGGCGGGGAACGGCGCTTCCTGTGTCAGGCGGTAGCTCGCGGTAGCGGTGACGTACCCCTTCTCCGCGAACTTGACGCAGTAGTATTTCAGATCGCTGCGCTTGCCGCTCTTTCAGGCGCCGCCGTGGATGAAAAGGATGGCGGGCCCCGCTTTCGTGCGCTCCTTGGGCACATAGAGATCCAACTGGAGCGGGCGGCCGCCGCCTTGGCCGTATTCGACGCCGAGCTTCTCCTCCACGCCGACGGGCACGAGAAGGTTCTTCGCGTCGATCAGCTTGACCTGGCGCGTCGCCAGCGCGGCCATGACCGCCGGCTCGTTCTCATAGCCCGGCGGGATCGGCGGAGGCTCCGTCGCCCCCAGAAGAGAAGCCAACCCCACCACGCACACGATTCCCGCCGTCAAAAAGGTCTTTCCGGCCATCCCACGACCTCCCACGCACAAACCACGCCCGTTGAACTGACAATCCTCACTTGGGATCACCACGTATTGTACGCTCGAACGGGGGGTAAGGTTACTCCAGGCACCGCCTCCCTTGTCGCATGCTTTGGTTGTGGATTCCTGTGCTGTGGGAGTGGTCAGAAGACCAGCGGCAGGTCACTCGTTGCCACATAGCTATCACAGGTGCAGGACCAAACGCAGTCCCTTGTCGATTTGCTCGATCACGCTCAGGGGAAGGATGCCGATCTTATCCGTCAGGAAGCTCTTGTCCACGGTTACGATCTGCGACACGTTGGCGACCGAATCCTTCGAGAGCCCGGTCAACTTCTGGGGAAGAAACACATTGCCTGGAGCCTGGGCCAACCTGAGATTGGAGGTGATGACCAGCGCGATCGCGGTCGCAATTCGGCTTTGATTGAAGTCATCGGATTGAACCACAAGCACAGGCCTGCGGTAACCCGGCTCCGATCCTGCCGGTTCAGGAAGACTCGCCCACCAGATCTCTCCCCGCTGGATCACCACTCTTCTTCACCTATCGAAGCAATCTGAATCGCGATCACCCCCGTTTCCAGTGTGGATTCCTCTCTCGCGTAGACCTCATCGAGCTTCTTGGTGATGTCTCCATTCTGATAGGTTGCCATGTAGGCGGTCAGGGCGGCGACATAGAACTCGCTCAAAGACATGCCAAGTTCCTGCGCCAACCGCTCGGCGGCCTCAAGAATTGGATTGGGTACCGAAATCTCCGTCTTCATGTTGCCTTCACCTTCCGACCTGTGACCAACAATGCGCTCTCCAGTCACGGTCATTGTACCACCCCCGCCAAGGCAATGCAACGTCTTGCCGAACAAGCCATCAGAGGCAGATAGGATTCGTTCTCAGTGATCATGAGCCAGCTTGGGTGGTCTTCGTTCGTGGCAGGCCTGCTTGGGGAGTTTATCGCTTTGCGGCCTCCGGTCTGGTACGCGAGGGAAGCGCTCGCTTTTGGGCGTGCGCAGCACGCCTTGTCGCTGGTGGCGTTGAAGCGCCAAACTCCCGACGCCCACGGTGCGAAGCGCCGCTACGCGTCGGGGCGGCGGAATCCGGATCCGTCTTTCCCTTCATTACTTGAAGTCCCTACGGGAGTGGCGGTATATTATGGATTAGGCGACCGGTATCATCGTCGGGAGAACATCATATGGGAAGTGATCGAAGGAGGCTTATGAGACTGCAAGCTGTCATTCATGCCATGGTGATTGTGTCTTTGGGGTGTTCGGTGCTCATGGCATCTCCCCAAGACGATCCAACAGACTGTGCCATGCTGATCGCCAGGAAGATATCATCCGACCCGAATTCGATCGACGTTCTGATCGAGATGGCCCAGTGTATGGGAGCGGGCAGGGCACAACAAGCCGGTCAGTTGATCTACTATGTATTACAGATGCCCCAAATCAAGGAAAACCGTGCATCCCTGGATGTCTCTCATTTCCTGACGATCAGTTCCCTCTACTGCGCGATGGGGAAACGTAACAAGGCCCTGGCATTGGCATCCGACATCTTCGCGAATCGAGAGAAGTTGCCCAACACGGAGAAGAAGCTTGTCAGGCAGTATGTGGTCATAGCGTATACGGACATGGGCGAATACGAGCGTGCAGTGCAGCTTATCGACAAGTTCACTTCAGATCACCCTGATGATGCGGATTACGAACGGCTTATCAAAGCGTATGAGCTGACCCGCCTGGCATTCTGCGCCCATCACAACGGCAAGACAGAATATGCCATGGAGATGTTGTCTCGTGCGTATGCTCACAGCACGGCAATACGGAGGACCGACGGGAAGGCGGGCAGCTTGAATTACATTGCTTATGGGTTTCTGGAGTGTGGCAATGTGGATCGTGGGTTGGCCATAGCCGAAGAAATGAGTGATGCATTGGATCTGATCGCTATTGACGAAGAACGACTCTGTCCGGTCCGATTCAAGGTTGTCGCGTTGATCGGTGTGGCACAGAAACTGGCCGAAACAGGGCGCAGGGCAGAAGCCGTTGAGATCCTCGACAAGGCGTCCGCCATCGCGGAGAAGATCGAGCATCGGTATCTCAAGGCGGAGATGATGAAGGATGTTGCTGCCGCCTATGCAGATGCGGGCAAGTACGTTGTACGTTCTTGGTTGTCCGTGGGGATGCAGCCTGCCGGAGAGCACTCGATAACGTAAGGTATTCTTCGCTTATTTGTATCGGACCATGAAGTGGTCCTCCTGAAGGGACGATTGAGGATTGTGGATAACCCTGATTGGAGGACCGAACGATGACAGTGGAACAGAGCCGTACATCGGTACAGGAGCA
>DATIKY010000207.1:0-15436 GCA_035476995.1 Sedimentisphaerales bacterium
TTCCTGCAGCATCCGCCGTTCCTCTTCCATCAGGGTGACAGTATACTTCTTCTTCATGATAGGTCTCCTTACCTGGGTACAACCATCCCATCGGCAAAGAGACCGGAAACTCTATATCAAATCACGCGTAACGGAGCACTAGTGCGAGCCGCAGAAGCCACACGCTTCCGCGGCTCGCATCGCTTTCGCTCGCGACGGAGGATCGCTCCACGGCGCTCCGCGTTTCGGGGCCAATCTTGACAAATCCTGTGGCTCCTATAGAATTAAGGCTTATGGCCGACGAACAGCAACCTAGGAAAAAGAAGAAGAAACACAATCGCGTTCTGGACTGGCTGCTGTATGCGGCGGTCCGGATCGTGGTCGCCTTCCTGTATATCTTCGATGTCGAAACCAACCTGCGGTTTGCGTGTTTCCTGGGCGATCTGCTCTGGAAGTTTTACGGGAGGGGCCGGCAGCGGGCCCTGGACAACCTGCGAGCGAGTTTCCCCGATAAGCCGGAGGAGTGGATCCAGCAGACCGGCCGGCGCAGTTTTCAGCAGTTGGTCATGCTGACGATCGATATTCTGTTCACGCCGCGACTGGTGCGAAAGCACAACTGGCGCCAGTACTCGACGTTCCGCAATGCCGAAGAGGCCAAGTGGCTGATGCAGGAGCGAAAGGGCCTGCTCATGGTCACCGGCCACTACAGCAATTTTGAGATCACCGGCTACATGATGGGCCTGTTCGGGTTCGACCTCTACAGCGTCGCCCGGCCCCTGGACAACAGGTATCTCAACCGGTTTCTGTACAGCGTCCGGGAGCGTCGCGGCCAGAAGCTCATCGACAAAAAGGGCGCCACCGAGATGATGCCCAGCCTCATCGCACAGGGCAGCACCATCGGTTTCATCGCGGACCAGGACGCAGGGCACAAGGGCGTCTTCGTCGATTTCTTCGGGCGCAAGGCGAGCACCTACAAGAGCATCGGATTGCTGGCCCTGACCTATAACCTGCCCATCGTGATCGGCTACAGTCGTCGCGTGGGCAACCGGTTCTTCTTCGAACTGGGCGTCAACCGAATCATCCGGCCCCACGAATGGGCGGACAAGGACGACCCGTTGACGTGGGTCACCGCGGAGTACACCAAGGCGATCGAGGCTTTCATCCGCGAGGATCCGACGCAGTACTGGTGGGTGCACCGACGATGGAAGAGCCGGCCGAAAGAGGAACGCAGGAAGGCCCAGGCCGAAAGGCAGACTGTTCCGTCCGAGGCCCAGAACGTCTCCCGGTCGGTGTCCCACGCCATGGATCGGGTGGACGCCTCGCTGCATTCGGCCTGAGACGGCAAATGCGAAACCTTTCTTGACAGGAGTGGGGACATGAAGACCAGAGCGTCATTCCTTGCGGTTCTCGTCGTTTGCGGGTGCGCGGCCGTCGCTCAGGCCAGACACGTGGCCTGCATCGGGGACAGCATCACCTACGGCTCGGGCATCGCGGATCGAGCCAACGACAGCTATCCCGCCCAGTTGCAGCGGATTCTGCGGCAGTACGACCCCGCCTGGCAGGTCAGCAACTTCGGCGTCAGCGGCGCCACGCTCCTACGCCGCGGGGACAAGCCGTATATCAGAGAATCCGCCTACGCCGGCGCGCTGGCGTCCAAGCCAGACATCGTCGTCATCAAACTGGGCACCAACGACTCCAAGCCGCAGAACTGGCAGTACAAGGGGGATTTCGTCGCCGATTACGGCAGCCTGATCGACGCGTTTCGTGCATTGCCGAGCCGGCCGGTGGTGTGGATCTGCAAGCCGGTGCCCGCTTTCGCGGTGAACTTCACGATCCGGCCCGATGTCATTCGGGATGAGATCCTTCCCCTGGTCGATCAGATCTCGCGGGAGAAGGATGTGCCGGTGATCGACCTGTACACGGCCCTTCTGAACTCCGGCAGTCTCTTCCCCGACGCGATTCATCCCAACGCCGAAGGGGCCGGGATCATGGCCAGGACCATCGCTCCGTTTCTGCTGGGCGTGCGGTTTCTGCCGGACTACAACAGCGACGGCGTGATGAACTTCGGGGATTTTGCCCTGCTGGCCCGGTCCTGGCTCGACACCGAACCGACGCTCGACATCGCTCCGCCTCCCGAGGGGGATGGCGTCGTCGCCTATGAGGATCTCGCGGGCCTGTGCCTATACTGGATGAGCTATCCCGGCCTGGTCGCCCACTGGAAGCTCGACGAGACGCAAGGCGACATCGCAAGCGACACGCTCGGCCAATTCCCTGGGATCGCGTATGGCTCGCCGCAGTGGCGGTCGGGCGAAGGCGTGGTCGGCGGTGCCCTGGAACTGGACGGTATTGACGACTACATTCTCACCGAGCCCATCCTGAACCCCGCGGACGGCCCCTTTACCGTGTTCCTCTGGGGCAAGGGCGGACTGCCCGGCCAAGTGATTCTGTCGCAGTCCGGGCAAAGCGGTCAGTCCGAAGTCTGGCTCGGCGTCAATGCCGCCGGCGCCCTTGTGACCCATCTGGCCGACGCCGGTCGGCTCTCGGCGCCGCTGGTCTCGCAGACGGTGGTCACCGACGGTCTCTGGCGCCACATCCGGTTCGTCTGGGACGGCTCGCAACGCTCGCTCTACGTGGACGGCCAGTTGGCCGCCGTGGACACCCGAAAGCTGGGTTCGCTCAAGCCCTCGTCCGACGGCCTGCACATCGGGGCCGGCAAGGACCTGGAGGCCGGCAGCTTCTGGTCCGGTCTCCTTGACGACATTCGTCTCTACAACCGCGCGGTCAAGCCGTAACCGGTCAATCGAGATAGAGACCGATCACGACCGAGACCACGACCACGGCGAACAGGAACGTGAAGAAGACGAAGTGCTCGGTGGTCAGGGTGAACGTGAACCCGGCGACCGTGACCGCCGTGACCGCGCCGGAGGGCGTCCCGGCCTTGCCCACGACCGCGGCGACCATGCCGACTTTGAGCGAGGCCGAGGTCACGGTGCCTGCCGAAGCAGTCTCGGCCGGGGCGGTCAGCAGGCCGAAGATGCCCAACGCTGTGACCAGCAGCCCCTTGTGAAGGCCCCGCCGGGACAGTTGCCGGCTCAGGGAGTGCCTGGCGCGGAAGAACAGCACCCGGGCCCTGAGTTCCTTGCAGCCCATGACCTCCGCGATCTCGGCAAACGACAACTGCTCGAAGCATCGCAGCATCAGGACGTTGCGGTGGGTCAGCCGCAACCGCGCCATCGCATCGACGATCGTCTCGGAGAGTTCTTTGCGGATGGCGCGGTTCAGGCTGTCTTCGCAGTCTTCGGAGAGGTACTGCGACAGACGTTTGCGGCTGACCGAGGAAAACTCGATCGCCTGTTCCCTCGCGAGGTCCCGGTAGTAGTGCTGCACGACGCCCAGCGCCGTGCGGAACAGCCAGCTCCAGAATCGCTCGGGATGCTCCAGCTCCTTGATGTTCTCGACCATCTTCAACAGTGTCTCTTGGAGAAGGTCCTGGGCCAGATCATGGTTCATCGTCAGGCGGTAGATGTACGCGTACAGTCGTTGTCTCGCCCCCTCCGCGAGGCGGTCCAGACTGACGCGGTCGCCAAGCTGCGCCCGGCGAACCCATTCGGCGAATTCGTTTTCCGTTTCCATGCCTTCAACTCACCACGTTAAGTCCAAATCCCGCCGCCGACGTTACACCCGATCTGAAAAAAATCCAGAAAGAAAACCGTCTCGTGTTGACACCTTTGGCCAGGACGGGAGTATAATGGCATTCGAGGCAGATAGAACGACGAGATAGCATCTACAGTGGCGCAGTATTGACTGAGCGGCGGCGGTCCCCGATTCCGGGGCCGTTGGCTGGAGAGTTCCTTCCGGAAGCAAGGAGCCAGAGCGATGGGCCGAAAACGCAAGACACAGAGGCGGGTACTCATCGTCCCCAATTGTCCGATACTACTCTCGCGTCCCCCAAAGGAGAAGGATATGAACCACAAACAGGCTTGGATCATCCGAACGGGGCTGTGGACAGCGTTGCTGTGCGTGCTGTTGTGTTTGAGTGTCGGCGCTGTGTTGGCGGGTTCTGGGATACCGCCCGGCTGGCGTCGAGTCTTTGACGCGCCGACGCCGGAGGAGAAGGCAACCGTGATGCGTCACCTCAACTACGACTCTTACCTGACAGACATTTCGCTGGAGGTGCGAGAAGTGGACGATTTCCTTCTGACTCCTGCGCTGCTTGTGCAAGAGGTGGTTTCGGAGAGGGTCATTCTGACGTATCCTGAGGAGTAGCAGCCATGGGAAAGACACATATCTGCCGCCGGCGGCTGTGGTTCATGGCGGTTCTGGCGGCTTTTTCGATCGCAGGCGGGATCGGTTTGTGCCGGATCCAGCCTTCCGGGGCGAAGGCCGGCCTGATCCAGTTCGATGTCGTCAGCGACCTGTACCTGACCTCGGGGCTGCACGCCAACATCGTGGTGTTCGCGCGATACTGGGTCTGCCAAGAGTATTACGCGATCTCGGTCGTCTGGACGGAGCCCCATGGACGCGGCAGGGACATGAGAAGCCGGGTCGTTTTCAGCGACGAGACGGGTTTTCGCATGGACAGCGAGCGGCATTCCGAGTGGGTTCCGTTGAACACGACCTATCCGAAGCCGGTCGGCGAGAGACCTCCGTTTCGCTGGGGAGGCGGCTTCTATGGGGGCGAAGATGCACGCTTTGCAGAGGCCCAGGCCCTTGCACGGCGTGTATACGCCGAGGATTTGGAATCGATCGAGAAGCCCAAACCCGGCGCAGGCGGCGTTTTCGAGGTGAATCTCCCCGCCAGGCCGGGCGGCGCTGCGCGGAAGGTGGCTCGTCTGAAGGTCCAGGCCAGGGACGATCGGGTCGAGTCGATGGAGTTGTTCGACGCGCAGCAGCGGTCGCTGATCGCAACGAGGTACCAGTACGAGCCAGGCGAAGGGGTTCCGCGTCTGGCGACGCTGACCGCGGAGTTGCCTGTCAGGCCCGAAAAACTCCCGGGTGGCGGCAATGTGACGATTACCTCTCGCGATCGACAGTGGACTCACGCAGTTCCGGATATCGACTATGTCTCTCACAAGGGCGGACGGACTTGCACGGTGACGTACAAAGACGTGTCGGTCGGCGACAGGGTCTTGCGGCTGCCTGTGCAGGTGCAGGTCCGGCGCAGCGACAACAAGCAGCTTCTGCGCGTCGCGAGACTGATGAACTTCCATCGCGTGGACCTGGACAAGGAGGGAGTCTGGAAGGCCGCGAAGGAGTTCGGCGGTCTGGGCAGCGAATACGCGGCCTGGGTGCGCCTCGCGGACACGTATCTCGATCATACGCCGGATTTGGGACCCCTGCGGGTCGATCCCAACGATCTGGCCTTCGTTCGGGGATTGATCGCCAAGTACCCTGTGTGGGAGAGGCAGTCGCCGCCGCCGCCGCCGGAGAGACCTCAAACGGAACGGGGAGCGCCGGATCTTGACCCGGAAGTGGCGATGCAGCAGATGGAAAGGAGACACGAGGCGGAAAAACAAGAGCGAGCGCAAAGGCAGGAGCAGATCAGACGGTGGCGAGAGGAGGTGGCTCGAATGCCCAGACCCGAACGAAGGGAGATCGAGCCCAATGACGCCAGGGTCATCCGCCAACTGGCCGCACACTACAACAGGGTTCTGTTGCCGCTGACGCCCGAGGAGCGAACGGAACTCAGAACCAAGGGCGGAGAAGTCCAGCGCGTCATTCCGGAAAGCCAGCGGGAGATCCAGGAGTTCCGCGACAAACTGCATGCGATTCTTCAATACCATCGTCATGCGCCATTGCCGGAGGACCGGACGCCGGAGCCTGATGATCACGATCTGGGGCTGATCCGCCAACTGAGAGAGCATTTCGAACCGCTGACGCAGCAGCAGGACCGCGGTTTGGGGGGCCAATTGAAGGCCCTCCATGCTTTGACTCGGTTGGATTTGATGCTGAAGGATTATGACGCGTTCGAACGACGCGTCACGCGCTATCTGCAGATGCTTCGCGACGCCGGGTTGAACGAGATGTACATGGTCGGCGGGCGCCGTCACATCGAGAGCCTCGTTCAAGCGGGCCAGTACGAAAAGGCGAACCGATTGCTCGTATCATGGGCCGACCGTTCGGCGGCTGCCAATGAGGCCGACGGGATCTACCGCTTCTGTGGGGCGAGCGAGGGAGGCAAAACCTCCCCTTGGGCCGCGGTTCAAGTACTGGATCGGTTCTTGAGGAAACCGGGTCTGTCGCCTGTGCAGCGGTACGAGGGACTGGCGCTGCGCGCCATCGCCCTGGACAAGATCGATCGATGGTTGGCCGATTCGAGCACGGAAGAGAACGAGTCTCTCGTGGCGCAGACTCGCTGGATTCTCAAGATCGCGACGCGAGCGGAGATCGCCCAGAGGGCCGAATCGGCGATCCGCCAGGCGGTGCTTGCCTGGGAGGCGCTGGGGGAGGCCCGATGGACCGAGGCCAAACCCTATTCCGCAAGCAGTATGCCCGCGCAGGCGCGGAATATGATGGAGGCCCCCGACGCCACCCGGCTGCAGGAGACCTCCGCCCAGTTGGACCAGATCGTCCGCCGGCGGACCGTGCAACCGGGCCCCGCGCCACGTTCTCGCCAGGGTGGTCGGCCCAGGACAACACGTTGATGGGATTCGGAACTTAGGAGTTGCAGATCATGCCGAGCAAACAGAGCAATCAGAGTAGACAAGCCTGCTGCCTTCGTGGAGCGGCTGCCATGGTCTCTCGTCGCAAGGTGGTGAGTTGTTCCGGGTTGGTGGTTGCAGCCATGTTGTCCTGGCCGTCGCTTGGGCAAGAGAGCCGAGTGCCCAGTCGAGAAGGCCGGGAGCGTCGGGAACCTCCCCCAGAGGTCCGCGAACGGATGGAGCAGTCGCGGGCCTTTGGCGAACGGATGCAGAACGCCGGCGGGCCGGAAGAGATGCGTAAAATCATGGAAGAGCAGGCGAATCAGCATCGCACGCGAGCGGTGGAGGACCTGAAAGGGCAGTTGGGCGTCTCCGACCAGGAATGGGCGGTCGTCCGGCCGCGAGTCGAGGCGGTTTATGATCTCGTTCACCCGAGGCACCAGTCGGTGCGCGGGCCCGGGCTGCCGAGCGGCCCGGTGGATCAGCGGACTCGCGCGCTTCGCGAGGTCCTGGCGGACAAGGAGGCTGCATCGGAGAAGATCAAGACCGCCCTGACCGCCCTGCGGGCCGCGAAGGAGCAGACCCGCCAGGAGTTGGTCAAGGCCAGACAGGATCTGCGGCAGATCATGACCCTGCGCCAGGAAGCGGTGCTGGTCCTGAACGGACTGCTGGACTGAAGGAAGCCTCGACCTTCTTTCTTGGTTCTTCACGGAATTGCGGGGATCATCGAAACCGCCGGAACGACACGCCCGAAGCGGTCCTGCAGGGTGGGTTTATCGCATTGCGGACTCCGGCTTGAACGCGAACGAGGCGTTCGCTTGCGGGACGGTACATCGCGTAGGGGCGTGCAACGCCCCGCCATGCTGGAGGCCCAACGCGTGAAACTCCCGCCGCGACGCGGCGGAATCGGCGTTTTACCCATCCCCATAATTCCGTGAAGAACTTCTTTTTCGCCCATCGGCCGTTTTGTTCCGCAGGAGGCTGTAACGCCGAAGGTTCGACTTGGACTAAACGTGGAGAAGGCGACAGAACTTCGACGTCAAAATGGTCCAGTCACCAGAAAGCGAGGTAGCCTATGTGGTGCGGCACGAACAGCGGTCGGAAGGCAGCGGTCATCGTGATGACGTTCTGGTTCGTCCTGCCGGCGCCAGCGGCAGATTTTGCCGGCGGTACGGGCGAGCCAGACAATCCGTACCAGATCGCCACGGCCGGTCAATTGATGTCTCTCAGATCGGACCCGAATCTGCTGAACAAGTGTTTTGTCCTTACCGCCGACCTCGACTTGGACCCCAACCTTCCCGGCGGCAAGGTCTTCGAAGAGGCGGTCATTGCTCCGAGGCCCGACAAGGCCGATCCGCGATATCTTCAGGACACGTCGTTCTCCGGCGTCTTCGACGGTCGCAGTCACGTCGTCCGAAATCTCGCGATTCAGGGGGCGAGTTTCCTGGGGCTTTTCGGGCAGAACTCGGGCACGATCAGGAACCTGGGCATGGTAGATGCCCGGATCGGGGGCTCAGGCGACAGCATCGGCGCTCTGGTTGGGTATAGCTCGGGCACTGTGACGGAATGCCACTGTTCCGGCATCGTCGTCGGCGGGAGCCGCGTGGGCGGAGTGATTGGAAGAGTCATGACGGGTCGGATGATCCGCTGTCGGAGCGATGTCAAGGTCACCGCCCTGGGGGAATCTGCCGGCGGACTGGCCGGCCAGAACGCCGCGGGCCGCATTCTCATGAGTTGCAGTACCGGTTCTGTCTGCGGGCAACTCTATGTGGGGGGAGCGGTGGGGACCAATGAGGAAGGCCATGTGGTTCACTGCTATGCCACCGGCGCCGTCACGGGCTCCAAGTGCGTCGCAGGGCTAATCGGTTTCAATCGGAACGGCTCCGTGATTCAGTGCTACAGCGCCGGTCTGGTCACGAGCGGATCCGATGTCGGCGGGCTGATCAGTTGGAATTCCGGTGCCGGACGGACGCGCGGAGTCGTCGACGGCTGTTTCTGGGATACCGAGAGTTCGGGGCAAACCACGAGCGGGGCCGGCATCGGCAGGACGACCGCCCAGATGCATGATATCGAGACCTTCCTGGCGGCCGGGTGGGATTTCGTCGATGAGGATCTCAACGGCGCCTGTGGTTACTGGTGGATGCCCGCCGGCGAGTACCCTCGGTTGTGCTGGCACGATGGAGCGGCGCCCGTGATGCCGGAGGGATCGGGCACGGCGGAGGAACCCTATCTGATTCGCGATGCGAACGACCTGGGCACGGTGTGGTTTGAGCCGCAGGCGCACTATCGCCTGGAGAGTTCCATCGACTTGTCGGGGATTGCGTGGTCGGTGGCCGTGGTCCCCTGGTTTGCGGGAGGCTTCGACGGCAACGGGTACGTCATCAGCAATCTCCGCATCGAGGGCCACAGCTATTTGGGTTTGTTTGGAGAATCCAGCCCCGAGGCGGCCATCTTCAACCTTGGCTTGGAGACGGCGGATGTTCACGGCTCCGGTAACCATGTCGGCGCCCTGGCAGGCTGCAATCGGGGCGGCATCGCCTCAAGTTCCAGCACGGGCACGATTGCCGGCGCATGGCAGGTGGGCGGGCTCGCAGGCCGCAACGAGGGCAGCATCACCGCCAGTCAGACCACCGCCACCGTTCACGCCGACGGAGAAGACGTGGGCGGCCTCGTGGGCACCAACTTCGGCAGCGTGGCCGCGAGTCACAGCGCCGGCGCTGTCAGCGGCCATGGTCGCATCGGAGGTCTTGTGGGCCGGTGCGATCGCGATGGGAGTGTCCACGACAGCTACAGCGTCGCTTCGGTCGACGGAAACGCCAGGTATGTGGGCGGTTTGGTGGGCTACCATTCCGGCAGCATCGCAGGCAGCCACAGCGTCGGCACGGTTGTTGGGGGGGACCACGTCGGCGGCCTTGTGGGCAGCAATTCCGGGACCGTCGCTGCAAGCTACAGCCGGAGCATGGTTTCCGGCAGGCAGCTCGTGGGCGGTTTCGCAGGCTTCAACGGCGGCGACATCTCCATGAGCTACAGCACGGGTTTCGTCAGTGGCAGAGACTCTGTAGGGGGCCTGGTAGGCACCGGCAGGCCACAAGGCGTCACCAGCAGCTTCTGGGACATCGAGACCTCGGGTCAGGCCGCAAGCGTCGCCGGCACGGGCAAAACGACGGCCGAGATGCAGGCGGCCGCCACGTTCCTCGACGCCGGCTGGGACTTCGAGGGGGAAACGGTCAACGGAACGGAGGATCTCTGGTGGATCCTCGACGGACAGGACTACCCTCGCCTGTGGTGGGAGCTCGATGGGGCCAGGATGTAGAAGGGGGACATGAAGTCCGGCAGAATCCCGGCGGACTTCATGTCCCCGAAAGAGGACGATTCACAGTCGATTAGAAGTGGTGCACCAGTCTGACGACGAAGCGCTCGCCCTCGGGACGGTAATCGGTTTCCGTCTCGAAGTAGGCGTTGAAGAACAGGTGCGTGTCCTGCGAGAAGCTGATCAGGGCGCCCGGTCCGACGGCGAAGACCATCTCGTCGTCATCGACCTCGTCGCCGTCGATCTCGGTATCGCCAATCTGGTTGAACCAGTACCCGTTGATCCCCGCTCTCAATTGTCTGGGAATCAACTCGTACGAGGTGGCGAAATTGGCGTGAACGGCCTCGCCGGCTTGGATTTCATCGGCGCCGAAGCCCACGAACGGGTCGTCGTTCTCGGCATTCCAGAGGTAATGGAATCGTCCGGAGACGGTCCACTTGGGCGTGACGAAATACGTGCCCGCCCAGTAGGGGTTGAACGAGAAGGCGTTGGCCCCGGGATTGAGGACCTTTTCGTCGTCATAGCTGCCGCTGGGGAAGATCATTTGGAACTCGACGCGATGCATGAAGAGCGGGCCGTTGGCGCCCATGATCGGGTCCCACTGCAGGAACGGGCCGACCAGGAGGTCGCCGACGCCGCTGCTGTTGGTGGACAGGATGGCATCGGGAGAGGCGTCAAGCCAGACGACCGGGACGATGACATCGAGACCCCATTTGCTTCCGAAGAGGACCGGGGTGTTCGACTGATAGATGAACTGGTTGAGGCTCACCCAGGCGTCGATGTCCGCCCCGGCGGTGGGAAACGCCGCGTCGCTGAAATTGTCGGCCGTGTAGTACTGGACGTACTCCGTGAAGTAGAACCCCGGACCGGCCGGCGGACCGCCGTCCATAAAGCTGGTGAAGCCGAGATTGATCGACGGCTGCTGATACGCGAACGCAGGCGTCAACACCGCCAGCGCCGTCAGACATGCCGCTGCCAAAAGACTCTGCAATTTCTCCATCTGTGGATCTCCAGAACCAGGTGCCGATTTCGCGAGTCGCCCGCACAGGAAACTCTCAGATTCTCAAGAAAACTGGGCATAGATTGCTCCCAGGGAAGGGGCGTGTCAAGCATATTTCCCGAGCCTGCGGATATGGATATTGTTTTCGCGGATCGCAGGGCGTCGGGCGGCTCAAGGAGGCCACGCTGCGACACGTCTGAGTATTTCTGTAGAACCAAGCCTCGATCTGCCGAAAACACCCTTCAGAGAGTACATTTCCGGACTCTTTCTGGTCGGGTTGTGGGTTCAATGCTTGCCATAGATGGTGTTATGAGTTCCGTAAGCAGCCGGTTGTCCAACGTGATCGCCATGGTGGTTCTTTTCCTGATGGCGGCCGGAGCGGTGATGGTGTTTTCCGCCGGGGCCAATGTCGGGTACGAATTCGAGTTGCGGCGATTCTATGAATTCCCGGGTCTTCGACAGATCCTGTTCTTCCCCGTCGCGGTGGTGGCGCTGTTTCTCGCGTCGGCGGCGAGCCACCAATTCTGGAGTTTTCGTTCCCGCTGGTACAAGTGGCCCACGGCGTGGTTGCTCTTTATAGCCTGCGTGTTGCTTGTCGTCGCGCACGTGGCGGGACCCGAGGTCAACGGCGCCCGGCGGTGGGTGCGAATCCCGATGGGACCGGCGAGCATCAGCTTTCAACCGTCCGAACTGGCCAAGTGGATGACGATCTTCTTCCTGGCCGGCATGTACGCCAGGATCGGGCCGGACATCAAACGATACTGGACGCGGTTTCTCCCGCTGTGCTCGGTAGTCGGTCTGGTTTGTGGGCTGGTCGTGCTGGAGGATTTCGGGACCGCCGCATTCATCGCCCTCATCAGTTTCATCCTGCTCGCTGTCGCAGGGGTCCGATGGTGGCACGTCCTGACGTTGGCGCCCCCGGTCGGCGCGGGGTTTGTGATGGCTCTTTTTGCGTCGCCCCATCGCATGAAGAGACTGGAGGCGTTTCTCCACCCGGACCGAATGGTCGATTCCGTTCGATACCAGGTGAATCAGTCGCTTGTCGCCATCGGCTCCGGCGGCGTCTGGGGCAAAGGACTCGGACAAGGCACCTGCAAGTACGGCCATGTGCCCGAGGACACCACCGATTTCATCTTCTCGATCGTGGCCGAGGAACTGGGTCTTGTCGGAACGATCGGGATCATCTCGTTGTTCGTTCTTTTCGTCTTCCTGGGCATGGCGGTCGTGATGCGGTGCCGGGATCCGTTTGGCCGTCTGCTGTCGGCGGGAATCGTGCTGGCCATTGGCATCCAGGCGGCCGTCAACATCGCTGTGGTGACGGACGTGGGACCCACCAAGGGCATCCCGCTGCCGTTCGTCAGCGCCGGAGGCACCAGCATGCTGATCTCCGCGGCGGCGGTTGGGGTGCTCCTGAATATCGCGGCGTACGGTTCTGCCGACGACAATTCTCTAAGTCCTGATTGATTCAAGAGTTAGGGCGATCTTGCTGCCGGAGGGGCTGTTTACGCGTGCTTTTTTGGCAGGTTTCTGCTATAATCCATCATGTATAGGTCTGGTTCTGCGCTCTGGGGTGAAGACATGGGGGTCGCTGGTCGCCTTTTCGAAAGGGTGGTGAAATCGGATTAGGGCGTTCCATTGCGGTTTCGTTGCTGACGCTGGCCGTCGTCGCGTCGGTTGCGCCAACTTCGGCCGGCAGCTCTCGTTTTACGCCCAACGAAATCATCGTCAAATTCCGAACCCAGCCGACGGATGTTCACGCCAGGATCTCCGACCCGTCAGAGATCGATCATAAATCCATTTCGGAGAACGGGTTACAGGTCCTTGGCGGTCGCGTCCGTGTTCGAGAGTGGGTCCCCCTGGTCAGGGGAAAGAACCGCGGTCGCCCGTTGCCTCAGGAGGCCCAGGACCCATCCACCCATCGTATGGCTGGCCGGAACCGACGCCGGCTTTCCGCCTCAGACCGTGCCGTGGAGCCGAATCCTGCTCCGGCTTTCGACAGAATCTATCGAATCAAGCTGGATCCCGAGGGCGATGTCAGCCCGGAGGAGGTTCTGGCGGCGTATCGAGGCCGGGCCGATGTGGAATTCGCGGAGTTCAACCCGACGATTTCGATCTGCGCCACGCCCGGCGATCCATCGTACGGCCGGCAATGGTCCCTCGTGAAGATCCAAGCCCCCCAGGCCTGGGACACATGTCAGGGGGACACCGAGATCGTGGTCGCGATCATCGACACCGGCGTAGACTACAACCACCGCGATCTCCAGGGCAATCTCTGGGTGAACGAAGCCGAGTTGAACGGAGTCCCCGGCGTCGACGACGACCGCAACGGCTACGTCGACGATGTCTACGGCTACAACTTCGCCTACAACAACAGCGACCCGATGGACGATCACGGGCACGGCACGCACTGCGCCGGCATCGTCGCTGCGGCGGGCGACAACGGCCTGGACGTCGCCGGCGTCTGCTGGCGAGTCCGGATCATGCCCATCAAGATTCTCGGGGGCGAGGGCGACGGCACTGCCGCCGACGCGGTGCCGGCCATCTATTACGCTGTGGACAACGGAGCCGACATCATCTCCGGCAGTTGGGGCGGCCCGGACAGTTCGGAGGCTCTGCGCCAGGCGATCGTCTACGCACAGCGCCAGGGCGTGATCGTCGTGGCGGCCGCGGGCAATGAGAATTCCGACTCGCCGTACTATCCGGCTGCCTATTTGAACGTTCTGTCCGTGGCTGCGACGGACTCCAGCGACCGTCGATGGTCCCTGTCGAATTATGGGGACTGGGTCGATCTCGCGGCTCCAGGACGTGAAATCGTGTCGTTGGGCAGGAGCACGTCGGGCAGCACAGGGGGATCGCTCATCAGCACCAAGTCCGGGACGTCCATGGCCGCTCCCCATGTGTCCGGCGCCTGCGCGTTGCTGCTTTCGGCCAACCCGCTGCTGACGAGCGAAGAAGTCCTGGAGATCCTGACGACGACGGGCGATCCCATCGCCGCCGGGATCTGCTCCTCGAACACCCGGCTGAACGTCCACATCGCCCTGCGTGCGGCAATTCCCTCCAACGGCCGTGTCCGGCTGGACCGTCCGCGTTATGCCCAGGATGCCTCGGTGGGCATCCTGGTCGCGGATTGGGACCTGCGAGGCGCCGGTCCGCAAGTCGTGCGGATCGACGCAGCCAGCGGCGACAAGGAGGCCGTGACCCTGATCGAATCGGACGTCTCGCTCGGCGTGTTCCGTGGCGAGATCGTTGTCCGCAAAGCGGCGCCTGTTCTGGGCGACGGCGTTCTTCAGATCCAGAACGGGCAAGACTTCGTCGCCCAGTATCGGGACGCGGACGACGGTCTCGGCAACACCGGCCAGTGGCATGCGGCGGTGGCCGTGGTGGATTATCAGCCGCCGACGGTTCTGGACATTCACGCGGTCGTCAGCGGCGTCACCGCGACGATCCGCGTTCTGGCCAGCGAGCCTATCCGCACGGAGATTCGGTACGGCCAGACGAGCGGCGGACCCTATGACTGGGTCGAGAGGGAATTGCAGCTTTCCGAATCGCCCAACATCGGGGTTGGCGGCCTGAGGTCGCGGACAACATATTACTTCGAGGTGACGCTGACGGATGAAGCGGGCAACGTGACGTTGGCGAACAACGCCGGACTGGGGTACACCTTCGTCACGACCAGCCGCACGCAGGGGTTGCAGGTGCCGGGCGGTTATGCGACGATCCAGGACGCGATCGACGACGCCGTCGACGGCGACACGATCTGGGTCGCAGATGGAACCTACTCCGGCGAAGGCAACCTGGAGATCGACTTCCGAGGCAAGGCGATCACGGTCAGGAGCGAGAACGGCCCCGCCGGCTGCATCATCGATTGCGAGGGCCAGGGGCGTGCCTTCTACTTCAGCAGCGGCGAGACCGCATCGAGCGTGCTCGACGGGTTCACCCTCACCAACGGCGGCAACAACAGCTACGGCGGCGGCATCCGCTGTATGGGCAGCAGCCCGACCATTCGCAACTGCGTCTTCCTGAGGAATTCCGCGGACCTCTATGGCGGCGGCCTGTGCAACTGCTACGGCAGCCATCCCACGGTCGTCGATTGCGTCTTTCAGGAGAACACGTGCTCGCAGTCGAGCCTCTCCGGCCGAGGCGGCGGCATGGCCAATCGTCATGGCAGCAACCCGATCGTCAGCAACTGCACGTTTCTCGACAACTCGGTCGGCTACAACGCCGGGGCACTGGGCAATTTCCACGCCAGCAGCCCCCAGGTCACGCGATGCGCCTTCCACGGCAACAAGGCCATCCTCACCGGCGGAGCGGTCGGCAACTGGTAGGACTGTCGTCCGGTCTTCCGGGAGTGTGTCTTTTCGGACAAACGGGGTATTTACTTGACTGAGGTGCACACTATGGGTTGTGCCCCAGAAGTCGACGTTTGCCTGCGACCTGAACCAGGCGATCATAGGGGACCGGTTCGGTCTGCACAGCCTGCTGGACAAGCCGGAAGAACAGCTTGCC
>DATIKY010000208.1:0-1662 GCA_035476995.1 Sedimentisphaerales bacterium
CTTCCTACACAAACCGCCCGAGGCGGCGTTGCCCCCTCAGGCCGTCTGGATCAATCCGCCCAAGGAGGCCCCAAAAACAACGGATTGATTAGAGCTTAATTGTGAAAAGGAACTGTCTCATTCAACTTGACAACTTCCGTCGTCCATTCCACGTTTGTCCCCAAGAACCGACATTCCGAAGATGACCAGGACAGCAATCTGCCCTCACATCTATCGCGTGGCCACCCACGAAGGTTACAAAAAAAGACGAAGAAGCAAAGAATTCGCCATGGACGGGTCGGGCATGGATGGCGTCTCTTCCCTTGCATCCAGTGTCTCGGCGGCAATTCCCGACAGTTGAGAGACCCTTCAGTCGGCTCACGGCTGCTGCTGGGTCGACAGTTGCACCCACATCGGTCGATGGTCGGAGATGTAGTATCGCAGGTAGGCTCGGAAATCCTTCATGTTGTTTCCATCGCCCCACAGATCGGGGAAAATCACGGTGTCGTAGTCAAAAACGCCCTTGCGGCCCGTGAAGCAATTCCGCGTCGTCTCCGGCAGGAACGCGATCTGGTCGTAGTTGGCGTCGTCCGCGATGTTCGAGGCGATCTGGGTCGAATGCTCCGGCAGTTCGAGTCCCAGGCGGGTCAGGGCCTTGAAGATCGGATCGCCGGGTTGGCTCTTGGGCATGTTGAAATCCCCCAGGACCACCAGCTCCCGCGTGAACGAATACAGGCTCTTGCGCCGCTGATCCGCCCACTTGGCCACGGCGAATGTCTCCAGCGACCGGCGGGCCATCGCGTCGGCCGAGTCGTCGCCGTAGTAGAGGTGGACGTTCACCAGCATCAGCGAGGTGCCATTGGCGGAGAATGCCGCCAGATACGGCGTGCGGTCGAAGCCGTCGAACTTGCGGTTGATCCCGGGGAGCTTGACCGACTTGTACCGCGACGGCGGAAACGCGATCTCGCCGATCTCTTCCAGAACCGTCAGCTTCCTGGAGTCATAGACAAACGCCATCCGCTCGTCGTTGCCCGCCACGTCCGACATGACGATGCGATAGGATTTGGCAAGCTCGTTCTGGATAGCAAACAGGTCGGCGAAGTTCTCCCGGCACTCCTGGACCGCGATGATGTCGAACCAGCTCATGATCTCGGCGATGATGGTTCGGTCGGGATTACGCCGCTGCTGCGCCCCGAGATTGGCCACATTCCAGGTGGCGACCAGGAACTTATCCTTCTCCCGCTTGGGAATCCCCCGCAGTTTCTTGTGCTTCCTCAGCCGTGAAATCTCCGCACCGACATCGTAATCGAACACGAACGTGGGTTTCGGGAACACGGGCATGTCTGGCCTCCATCTATCGCAAATGCCGACGGTCACGCTCCGGCGTCCCGCGGAACCACCGAGGTCACGGAGTCGGCCTGGCTCACCTGCCTGGCCTGCTCCCGAAGCTGTTCCTGTTGGCTGGTGACGATCTGGACGAGCAGGAAACACCCGACAAACAGTATCGCCACGATGCCGACAAGGACGCAAACCAGCGTCTGCACCGAATGGCACTTCCA
This sequence comes from Sedimentisphaerales bacterium, assembly GCA_035476995.1. GTDB lineage: Bacteria > Planctomycetota > Phycisphaerae > Sedimentisphaerales > Anaerobacaceae > PLanc-01. The sequence continues at coordinate 1,539 of DATIKY010000208.1, forward strand.
TAAGCTGTAAGCCAAGGACCGATAAGAGTACAGAAGAACAGACCTCCAAGTCGAAAAGATGGTTGTTACGACAATCGATTCGCAAGGAGGTCTGTCATGGACGAGTATACCCAAGGACGGCTGA
>DATIKY010000209.1:0-2746 GCA_035476995.1 Sedimentisphaerales bacterium
GCCGCCTCAGTCGGCCGCAAGGCCTTCTGACACTCACGATCAGTGCCAACACTTGGATCAAAACGCGCCTGTTACAGATCCTCAATCAAATCCCAGCCAACGTCTGACCCGTCCATGTTTATGCAACGTTAGGGTGTACACAAAGAGCGACTACGGCAACTTCGTGCTCAGACTCGAGTGGCGCTGGCCCTCCGGGAAGGAGCCGGGCAAGGGGGGAGTGCTGATTCGGATGACCGGCGAACACGGCATCTGGCCCCGGAGCCTGGAAGCTCAGCTCAACGCGGACAACGCCGGTGATTTCTGGGGTCTTGCGGGATACTCGCTGTCGGGCCCGGCAGAAAGAATGCAGTCCGCCGACCACAAAGAGTTTGGCAGGCTGACCAATCTGAAGAAGACAAGGGCCCTTGAAAAGCCGCCGGGCGAGTGGAATACGTACGAGATCATTGCCAGTCGCGATACGGTCACCCTGGTCATCAACGGCGAGGAGGTCAACCGGGCCACGGGATGTGATCGCAAGCCTGGCAGAATATGTCTGACTTCCGAAGGCAGCGAGATACACTTCCGAAACCTGGTAATCACGCCGGCAGAGACGTTCTGACTCCATGCGAAGCGAGAGGGGCTTAACAGGCGGGTGGGGAGTGTTGACGGCGACATGGACATGGCGCCCGTAGCTTCTTGGCCAGCCTGATCTACGACGTGCGGATCTACAACCGGAGCGTGCGGCCATAGCACACGATAGCCACCCGACGGACACCCGAGGAGCGTCCTGCAACGCAAAGCCTACGGCTTTCGGGACACGGAATTCTTCAAACTCAAGATCTACGGCCTACACGAAACCCGGTACGAACTGCTCGGAGGAGTCAAAGGCAAGTACGCTAAAGCCGGATGAGCCAGAAATCCGGTTCTGCAGCGGCTCCTCGCGTCGCTTTCCCTGAGGCATGGGCAAACACGGACGGGGCTATGGGCATGTCGGGCAGTCCCCACATTGTTTGCATCTTACCTGAGATCTCTGACGGGATAGCCAAGGATCGAACGCACACGTCCGTCCGGCGCGACAACGATGAAGGCATCACCCTCAATCCGATATCGCCATTCCATGCGATCTGAAGATTGTCTGGCGTTTCCAGAACGGAGTAGTCCTGTCTCACGCTGGACAAAGAGGTACCGCAGCCGCTCCTGCCGCCGCTATCCCTGCGGAACACCTGGCTGCTGCCAGGGTTTTGGAATCATGACTGACCATTTGGAAGCAGGGAAGAGGATGCAGAGGCAGGGAGGGGGCAGAGAGGCGGGCTGCTATTGCTGCTCATCCGGGGCGGGGTGAGAGGCTCAGACACCGGCGTGACGGAGGACCGGACGGGCCAATGCCGAGTGCCCAGGGGGTTGCAAAGTACTTGCATTCTCCCCACTTCGCGCCCAAAATAGGGGTGTCTGGAACCTGACACGGTGGGGAGTCGGCATGAGTGATGTGACGCGCATCTTGAATGCCATCGAACGGGGGAACGCGAGAGCTATGGACGAACTGCTCCCTTTGGTCTACGAAGAACTACGTATTCTGGCGGCGCAAAAGCTCTCCCACGAATGCCCCGGCCAAACCCTCCAGGCTACCGCCCTCGTCCACGAAGCCTATCTCCGGCTGGTGGGGAGTGAGTCCCAGAGCTGGAATAGTCGGGGCCACTTCTTCGCTGCCGCTGCTGAGGCCATGCGACGTATCATCATCGAGAATGCCCGGCGGAAGAAGACCGTCAAACGGGGAGAGGCCTTGCACGAAGTAGGATCCCTCGAAGCGGACTCACTTGCCGCAGACTCTGGCGAGGATCTTCTTGCTTTGGATGACGCCTTGGTCAAGCTCTCTGCCTCGGAGCCCAACATTGGGGATCTGGTGAAGCTTCGCTACTTCGCGGGGCTAACGATCGACCAGGTAGCACAGATCCAAGGAATCTCACGACAGACCGTAATCGACCGATGGGCGTACGCGCGATCGTGGTTGGCTCGGGAAATCGCCGGAGATGGGGAGAAACCCACCACTTAACGGCTTGTGCGCCTGCATCCTATGCCCGATCCATAGATTCTTCATGATTTTCCGGTTCCTTCATTGCCCTGTCACGCGACAATTCTCGCACTGTAAGATGGAGGACAGTCAATGATCGAGCGTTTTGGAGAAAAGGACAGACAAAGAATCCAGGCGGTGTTTGCCGAAGCGTACCGGCGGCCCCAGCGGGAGAGGTCACCCTACCTCGACGAAGCCTGCGGGGGCGATGCCGCCCTGCGGACGGAGCTCGAATCGCTCCTCAACGCTTACGAGGGCGTGGGTGATTTCTTGGAGACGCCAGTAATATGTCAAGGCGTCACGTTGGATGAGACACCCGTGGCCGAAGCCCCCGGAACCGTCATCGGCCGGTACAAGCTCCTGGAGAAGATCGGGGAGGGGGGGATGGCTCTTGTTTATATGGTTGAGCAGGAGCAGCCGATCCGGCGGAAAGTCGCCCTCAAGATCATCAAGTTGGGCATGGATACTCGGCAGGTCATCGCACGTTTTGAGGCTGAGAGGCAGGCTTTGGCGATGATGGACCATCCCAGCATTGCCAAGGTACTCGATGCCGGCGCTACCCTCTGTGTCAGAATAGATGAGACAATTCCTTGCCGAGAATTAGAGTAGAGGGCAAGGAGATTGGGATTATGCTGGATGGTATGGATACGAAGCAGAACAGGAGGTTGTTGGCCACGGAGAGAGGGGAGCCGCAGCGCA
>DATIKY010000210.1:0-24845 GCA_035476995.1 Sedimentisphaerales bacterium
GCCGCATCGAGCCACGGGTCCTCAAACGCCGTCGCCACCGCTACCCCCTCATGCAACGACCCCGAGAGCAACTCCGCCAGCAACTGCGGAAAACATAAACCCCTGGTATCGCACGCCTTGTGGACGGCAGTGCCATTCGTCGCAGCGGGTCCTTGATCTGAAGTTCGGTTGCTTCCGGGGCCCGTGCCGTATGGTGCGGGCCCCAATTTTCATGTATTACGCAGACGCCACGTTGCTTTTCCCGGCGTCTGTCGATTCGTGTGTGGTGGAAGTCCGTGGAGTCCGGTCGCGCGGCGACCCGTCAGGAAGGAGAAAGCAACTATGAGATCTCGCGTACTCTGGCTGGCCCTGATTCTATTGTTCGGATGGACCTTGTCCCCGGGCCACGCCCAAAGCGTGACGAACCTGGTACAGAACGGCGGTTTCGAATCGGGGGCCCTGAGTCCCTGGGGCAGCTATGCGAACTCGCCGGGGGCTCGGACCACTACCGTGGTGCAGGATTGCGTCGGCGCTGCGAAGCCCGAGGGACCGATCGAGGGCAAGTACTGTCTGCACGTCAACGTAACCGCGCTGGGTGCCAACAACTACGCGATCGGTTTGCAGCCTCGGCCGACGATCACGTATCAGAGCGGCAAGAAGTACACGTTTTCCGTCTTCCTGAAGTGCAAGTCCGGCACCATGCAGGCGACGCTCAAGCCCGAGCTGGGCGCGGACCCCTGGACGGGATACAACTCGCTCGTCGTCACCATGACGGACAAGTGGGTCGAGTACCACACGACGACCCCTGTGTTCTCCAGCAACGTCACGCCGGGGCAGGTCTCGATGCACATCGGCTACGCCATCGGGGAATTCTGGGTCGACGACGCCAAGATCTATGAGGGCGACTATGTCCCGACCGTTGTGAAGAACAAGTTCGGGGCCCAGAACCCGACGCCGGAAACCTCCGCGACGGACGTGGCCCGCGAGGTGATCCTGGGTTGGAAGCCCGGGCCGTTTGCCGCGACGCACAACGTCTACTTCGGCACGAGCTTCGACGACGTCAACAACGCCACGGTTCCCACCGCCTCGGGCCTGACGGAGGCGAAATTCGATCCGGAAGGCCTGCTGGAGTTCGGAAAGACCTACTACTGGCGCGTGGACGAGGTGAACGCCCCGTCGGCGCCGGCCACCTTCAAGGGCACGGTCTGGAGCTTCACCGCGGAACCCTATTCCTACACGCTCACCGGCGTGACCGCCACGGCCAGTTCCTCCACGACCGGCATGGGACCGGAGAAGACGGTCAACGGCTCGGGTCTCAGCGCCGCAGGCCAGCACTCGACGGTGGACACGGACATGTGGCTCACCGGCACGGGCCAGCCGCTGCCGGCCTGGATCCAGTACAGGCTTCCGCGGGTCTCCAAGCTGATGAGCATGACCGTGTGGAACTCGAATCAGAAAGTGGAGTCCCTGGTCGGCTTCGGCGTCAGGAACGTTGTGATCGAATACTCCGCGGACGGGCAGACCTGGAGCACGCTGAACACTGTGGAAATCCCGCGAGCCTCCGGGTTGGACACCTACGCCGGTTCGGAAATCGATCTGGCGGGTATCGAGGCCCAGTTCGTCAAGCTCACGATCCAGAGCAACTGGGGCGGCTTCGTCCCGCAGGTCGGTCTGAGCGAAGTCCGCTTCGTCTACGTCCCGACGACCGCCCGCCAGCCCACGCCGGCCAGCGGCTCCGAGGGCGCGGCGCTGGAGCCGACGCTGAGCTGGAGGCCGGGTCGGGAAGCGGTCTCGCACAAGGTCTATCTCAGCGGCGACCGGCAGGCGGTCGTCAACGGGACGGCGCTGCTGGAATCGGCGACCTCGACCCGCATTCAGGCGGATCGCCTCGAATACGGCAAGACCTACTTCTGGAAGGTGGACGAGGTCAGCGGCGACGGTTCCGTCCGAGCCGGCGACGTCTGGAGCTTCTCGACCACGGAGTTCACCGCTGTCGACGATTTCGAGAGCTACACCGACATCGAAGGCGATCGAATCTATGAAGCCTGGATCGACGGTCTGACCACCGGCGTCAGCGGCTCGACCGTCGGCCACATGACGGCGCCCTTTGCCGAGCAGACGATCGTCCAGAGCGGCCGGCAGTCGATGCCGATGGACTACGACAACAGCAAGGCCCCGTTCTACAGCGAGGCCGAGCGGGTGTTCGACGCCCAGCAGAACTGGACCCTCGACGGCATCTCCGATCTGACGCTCTTCGTTCGAGGCTATCCCGCTCTGGGCCCGGTCGCGGTCACCGAAACCGGCGGCAAGATAACCCTGACCGGCGCCGGCGCGGACATCTGGGGCAACTCCGACGAATTCACCTATGCCTTCAAGGCCCTCACCGGCGACGGCAACATGATCGCCCGCGTCGTCAGCAACGGCACCGGCGCCAACACCTGGGCCAAGGGCGGCGTGATGATTCGCGACAGCCTCAACGGCGGTTCCAGCCACGCCATGATGGTGATCACCGGCGGCGGCGGCAACGGCGCCAGCTTCCAGTCCCGCGTCGCGACCAACGGGGTCTCGACCAACGCGGACAGCGTCGCGGTCGTCGCTCCGCCGTACTGGGTCAAGATGGAGCGGGTCGGCGGCAGTCTCACCGGCTCGATATCCGCCGACGGCAAGACGTGGACTTCCATGGGTTCGGCGTTCATCGCGATGGAGAACCCGGTCTACATCGGCCTGTGCGTGACTTCGCACGTGGCGGGCGTGGATCGGACGTATCAGTTCGACAACATCTCGACCAGCGCCGCAGTCACAGGCGCCTGGCAGGGCGCGGTCATCAACTCGGCGCAGCACAACAGTCCCGAGGCTCTGTACGTCACGCTCCAGGACAACGCCGGCAAGAAGGCCACCGCCACGAACACCACCGCGGTGACGTCGGGCGCGTGGACCGAGGTTCGCTTCCCGCTCAAGAACTTCACCGGCGTCAACCCGGCGAGAGTCGCCAAGCTGGTCATCGGCGTGGGCGACAAGGCCAGTCCCAAGGCCGGCGGCGTCGGGCGGATCTACGTGGACGACATTCGCGTCGGCCGCAAGGGCTCAAGCGATCCGGGTGCGGGCGTGGCCTACTACGCGCTGGAAAACAACGCGACCGACGGTTCGGGCAACGGTCGCGACGGCGTCGTGATGGGCAACCCCGTCTACGTGGACGGTCCGGCGGGGATGGGCAAGGCCCTGTTGTTCAACGGCGCCGGCGGCCAGTACGTCGCACTCGGCACCTGGAACCCCTCGGAGGCCACAGGGGAACTGAGTGTCTCGCTGTGGGCCAAGTGGAACGGCCTGACCACCTTCTGGCAGGGCCTGATGGGCAAACGCGACACCTGGGCCGACGGCCAGACGATGTGGCAAATCGAGGCCAACCAGACCACAGGCGCCGTTTCGTTCGCACGCTACAACATCACCGGCGCCAGTGCTCCTGCGCTGACGATCGGCGAGTGGACGCATATCGTTTTGATGTTCAACAAGACGACGCCGCAGTTCTACTACAACGGCAAGAAAGTGGGCACCGTCACCGCGGGGTTCTCTTTCGGCCCCGATACCGAGGCGGGCATGGCCTTCGGCGCCTGTGAAGGGGCCGGCGGCAACCCGTTCAACGGAGCCCTCGATGAGGTCCGCCTTTTCGACAGGGCTCTGTCGTCGTTCGAGATCGGCTTCCTGGTGGGAATCCAATAGGATCGCCGCGGATCGTGGATCGCGAAGAATCAGCATGTCTTTCCGGGGCCTGCATCCATAGGGTGCGGGCCCCGGCATTTTCGCAGCTTTCCAGGACGGAGTTCCGATAAAAGGGCCAAGTACGCCCGATGGCGTGCTGAACCTTTGTCTGAATTCCGTTGACCAGGAAAGACGAATCTGCGATGATGAAACGTCCCTGTACTGGTAGTCTCCGGTGGGATCCCCCGAGCGGCATAGGCGTCGGGGTTCCTTGCAGGGGCGGTGTGTTCGTGGATAGGCTCTATTGAGGTAACGGTGTACTTGAGGGCGGCGAATATCAATATTGACGATTCCGTGCTCGTGCAGCAGTCGCAAATGGGCGACGCGACGGCCATGGAGCGGCTGATCCTCCGTTACCAGAACCGCATCTACAACGTCATTCTGAAAATGTGCGGAAATGCCGACGATGCGGCGGAACTTGCCCAGGAAACGTTTGTCAAAGTGATAGAGAGCATCGACAAGTTTCAGGGCAAGAGCAGCTTTTACACGTGGCTGTTCCGCATCGCGGTGAACCTTACGTTGAACCACTGCCAGCGAAGCAGCCGCACAGCCACTCGATCCCTGGATGCTGAAGAAACGGAGCCGGACGGAACGGCCACGCAGACCCTGAGGGAGTGCCTCAGCGACGAGCGTGCGGTCGATCCGGCCGCCGTGGCCCAGAGCCGGGAACTCTGCGAGCTGGCCAAGAAGTGCCTCTTGCAGCTTGAAGAGCCCCAGCGGGCCGTGGTCGTGCTCCGGGATATTGAAGGCATGGATTACGCGCAGATTGCCGACGTTCTGAACATCGAGCTCGGAACGGTCCGGAGCCGGCTCAGCCGGGCCCGGAGCAGTCTGAGGGATATTCTGGAGGCTATGCTGAAATGAAGCCGAACACGAACCTCGATGAGCTGCTCAGCAGTTTCATAGATGGGGAGCTGTCCCCCCGTCAGCGGACGGAGGTGCAGCGGATGGCGGCTCACGATCCGTCGGTCGCCAAACGACTGCGGCAGCTTCAGAACTGCAGAACCTTGTTCTGCTCGCTGCCGCCGGCCGAGGCGCCCGGCGACATGCTCGAACAGATCCGCCAGTCGCTGGAGCGAAAGACGCTTCTGCAGGAGCAGCCGGTCGCGGCTCGACGCGCGACAGGGGTCATCCATCTGGTGTTCCGCAAACTCGTCGCCGCCGCGGCGATGATCGCGCTGCTGGCGTTCCTGGGCGCGATCGTCTATCAGGTCGTGGCGCCGGTCTCGGGCCCCGATCCGACGATCACCGTGGCTGTGGCCCCTCCCGAAACCATTTCGACCGACACCGGCGGGCGAATGCCGCCGATGGTGGTCGAGGACAAGGGCTTCTGTGGCCGGCTGGAATTCCAGACCGCGATGTTCGTCTCGACGGACGCGTTCGTCAAGCGGGCCATTGGCGTCTGCGGCCTGGAAAATCTCGCTCAGCCGGAAGTCATGGGCAATCGGAGCGTCTATCGCGTGGTCGGCGCCCGTGCGGACATCTGCCGGCTCGTGGCGTCGCTGGGCAGCCTGTGGAATCAGATGGACTCCGCGTCGCTGCACGTGGATCGGCTCCAGGGAGCGGCCCCGGTCGTGGTCGAAGCGGCCACCGCGGACCAGGTGGCGACGGTGGTCGCCCGCAACAGCACCGAGGCCTCGATCGAGACGGCCCAGGTGTACGCCGCGATGAACCACATGGCCAGGACCATGCCCGGCAGCGAGCTGCCCTCGACACTCTCCGACGACATGGGCAGTCTCTGGGCGATGCACGCAGTTCCCATGCCCAAGCTGACCGGACCCGAGAAACCGACCCAAGCCATCCACACTCCTGCAGAAGGAACCGCGCAGGCCAGTTTGACAATCGTCCTCCTTCGCACCACCAAGTGACTGGGTGTAGCGCACGGAGGCGCTTTGTTTTGACGTTTCCAGTTTGAAGGGTGAAATTTCGAGGGACGGTTTTGAGCTTCACACTTCAAACTTTTTCGTCTACACTTGCTCTTGAAACTTGATGCTTCAAACTTGACACTTTCTCAGAGACAACGGAATGCTCGAAATCCAGAATGCCTGCTTGGTTGTCGTTGACGTGCAGGGCAAGCTCGCTCAACTGATGTTCGACAGGGAATCCCTCTTCAAGAACATCCGCATCCTCATCCAGGCGGCCAATACTCTCGAAATCCCCATCCTGTGGTGCCAGCAGGTCCCCGATGCGCTGGGGCCCACCGTGCCGGAGATCGCCGAGCTTCTGGCGGGCGAGGAGCCCATCGACAAGGCCTGTTTCAGTTGTTGCGGCGACGAGCGGTTCACCGCGGAACTCAACGCCCTGGGCAGAGAGCAGATCCTGCTCTGCGGCATCGAGGCGCACATCTGCATCTACCAGACCGCGATGGACCTGATGGAAGGGGGCGTCGACGTGACGATCGTCGCCGACGGGGTGTCGTCGCGGACCGAGCAGAACAGGGAAACCGCCCTGGACCGCCTGTCCGCCGAGGGGGCCAACATCAGCAGCGTCGAAATGGCCCTGTTTGAACTGCTCAAGACCGCCAGGCACCCCCAATTCCGCGACATCGCGAGGCTCGTCAAGTAAGCCCCGCTACCCCTGGGATCAGACGCACTCCGGCAGTGCGCCTGAACCGCTGTGCCTTGTTCTGTCGGTATACTCCATGTCGGCCGTGGGATTGCCGGCGGAAATCACCCGATTGATTGAGACGTTCGAGCGGAACCGCGAGGACTACCTTCACGGTCGCTATAGCGGGACGCAACTCAGGCGAGAGTACGTGGACCCGTTCTTCAAGGCTCTCGGCTGGGACGTGGGCAGCCCATACTATGCCCCGACCGATAAATCGCAGAAACCGCGTTCTTCTGGTGCTTGACATGGGGTACAGCGCACCGGCTGTTGCGGGAATGCACAGCAACGGAGATATTCTGGAGGCCTGATGTCACCGGCTTCCGCAGCGGCCTTTGAGCTTCTCATGTGGATAATCCCCTGTTGCCAGTAGGCTTTCTGTTTTTCACCAGGATTGTGCATCTTCCGAGCTTGACGAGGTCTCGACCTCGGGGGGCTTTGGTCGTAGAATAGAGCCATGGTCCAATATGTTCCGCCCCGGACTGCGCGCGGTTGGATGGCCGTTGACCGTGAAGGAGCGGAAACAGATCGTGATCCTGGGACGGGAAACCATGAAGGCTACGCCGAAGCAAGCAGGGCAGACCAGACCCAAAGGGTCGTCCAGGCGACGTTCGTTCAGGATATATCCATGGATCCTGGGAGCAATGGGGATCGCGGTGGTCGCAGTGGTCCTGATGGTGGGATTGAGACCGGCCCCGTTCGGGAGCGACCCGCAACCGATCCCCTCGCAGCCCTTGACACCACCGACCCAACTGCATATTGAGTCTTTCCTTGCCTCCCTCCCGGATCGGCCCACGGACGATGTGCTGGATATCAAGGCCGAGGAACTGGCGCTGGCGGAGGCCGTCGTTTCGGACTATCCGGATTGCGTCGAGTCGCTGTGTCTGCTGGCCTGCGTCCACCAGGGCCATGGGAACGTCCCGCAGGCAGAGGAGCGCTGGAGGCAGGCCCTGCGGATCGATCCGTACCGGCCTCAGATCCACGAGGAACTGGGCCTCATGGCCCAGGGACAGGACCGGCTCGACCAGGCGATCGCCTATTGGCGCCAAGGCATCGAGGCCGACCCGCATGCACCGAACCTGCGGTGGCATCTGGCCAACGCCCTTGTGTTGCAGGGACATTTTGAAGGCACGGTGCAACTGCTCGAAACCGAGTGCACCCTGACTCCGCGGGCGGCCCGGAACTACTTTCTTCTCGGCCAGATCCACCTCAAGCAGGACGCCTTCGAGCATGCCCGGGCATGCTACGAGAAGACGCTGGAACTCCAGCCGGACTACATCAACGCATACTATAGCCTGGGGAGGGTGTATACCCGTCTCAAGCAGCCCGACCAGGCGAGTGCGTGCATACAGAAGTTCCGGGACCTCAAGACCGCACAGGAGGCCGACGGCGAACGAATTGCGCTCAACGAGGCGCCCTTTGCACGCCTGCGGGCAGCCGGTTTCTACCGCCAGGCGTACCGCCTCTACGGCTCGGAGAAGCAGGACATGCTCGGCCGCCGGCTCCTGGAACGCGCGATCCGCCTGGACCCGAACGATCCCCGCAGTTGGGAGCGGCTGGCGGGTCACCACTACCAGCACAACCGGCTTGCGCTGGCGCTGGCCGGCTTCGAAAAGGCCCGCGAACTCGATCCGAACAATCCGCTGTTCCATATCAACCTCGCGGCGCTCCACAACACGATGAGGCAGCCCGACCGGGCGGAAGGACTGCTGAAGGAGGCCGTGGGCCGCTTTCAGGAGAATGCCCTGGTCCACGCGGAGTTGGCCCGCTTCTACCTGCACACCCGCACGAACCTGCCCGCCGCCAAGCTGCTGGCGCAGCGGGCGGCCGTCCTCGATCCGAGCGCGGCTCACCTTTTCGTCCTGGGCCGGGCCTGCGCGGCCACGGGCGATCTGGAGGGGGCCCTGAAGGCCAGCGAGCACGCGCTGGCCCTGGAACCGAACAACGTACAATACAAGGATTTTCATGCCTATGTCCGCTCCAGAAGATAGGTGGATAGCCCGGCCCCTCGTCGCCCTGTTCCTTCTCTTCGGCGTGCCGGCACGGCTCGACGCCTCGTCGCTGCTGTTCACCGACGTCACCGCCGAGACCGGCATCACGTTCCGGCACGACAACGGCTTCTCGGGCAGGTACCATATCATAGAAACGGTCACCGCGGGTCTGGCGCTGTTCGACTACGACAACGACGGCGACATCGACATCTACTTCGTAAACGGCGCCTACCACGACGGAACGGCGATCCAGCCGCCGCCCCGCAATGCCCTCTATCGCAACGACGGCAATTGGCGGTTCACCGACGTGACATCGCAGGCGGGCGTGGGCGATACCGGATTCGGGCTCGGCGTGGCGGTGGCCGATTACGACAACGACGGCTACCTGGACATTTACCTCAACAATCACGGCCCCAACGTGCTCTACCGCAACAACGGCGACGGCACATTCACCGACGTGACCGCCCGGGCGGGCGTGGCCAACGGATCGAAGATGGGAGCGGGCGCGAGTTTCCTGGACATCGACGGCGACGGCCACCTGGATCTCTACGTCTCCAACTACGTCGAGTGCCTCGCCGATGGCAATCAGGGCACCACGCGGGGAGGCCATCGAGCCTATCTGGGCCCCGCGGCCAGCATCTACCGCAATACGTCGGACACGCTCTACCGCAACAACGGCGACGGCACCTTCACCGACGTGAGCAAAGAGTCCGGCATCGCCGCCCACCTCGGGGCCGGCATGGGGACCATCTGCGGCGATATCGACCACGACGGGGACACCGACATCATCGTCGCGAACGATATGGGCGGCAACTTCCTGTTCCTCAACGACGGGCGGGGCCGCTTTGAGGAGATCGGCCTCATCGCAGGCGTGGCCTTCGACGACAACGGCGAAGCGCAGGGAAGCATGGGAGCCGAGTTGGGCGACTATGACAATGACGGCCGGCTCGATCTCTACATCACCTCGTACCAGGGCCAGTTGGCCACGCTCTACCGCAACCTCGGCCAAGGCCAGTTCCAGGATGTGACCACTCAGACGGGGGCCGGCCGCGGGACGATATCGTATGTAACCTGGGGTGCCGGTCTGGTGGATTTCGACAATGACGGCGACCGGGACCTGTTCGTCGCCTGCGGTCACCTGCAGCCCAACGTCGAAGCCTACGATCAACGAACGAGCTACAACCAGCCCAACAAGCTCTATGTCAACGACGGCCGGGGCCGCTTCATCGATGTTTCCGATCGCAGCGGCGACGGGCTCAAGGTCGTCTTGAGCAGTCGCGGCACCGCCTTCGACGATCTGGACAACGACGGCGACGTGGACATCGTGATCCTCAACTCGCGGGAGAAACCCACGGTCCTGAGGAATGATACCCCGAAACAGGGGCATTGGTTGCAGGTGCATCTGAGAGGCACGCGAACCAATCGGGACGGCGTCGGAGCCCAGGTCCGTGTGTACGCGGGCGACCTCGTGCTCCTGGACGAAGTGCACAGCGGCCGGGGCTATCAAAGCCACTATGGCAACCGCCTGTGCTTTGGGCTGGGAGCCCGCGACAAAGTGGACCGGATCGAGGTCTCCTGGATCGGCGGCAAGACCGACGTGTATCGCGAGATCCCGGTGGACCGCCGGATCGTGCTGGTGGAGGGACAATCGGCGCCGGCTCCGCTGAACCGCTGAGAAGGATGGGCACGACGATTTCGTCATACTCTTCTGACTGGAAGGATCCCATGGCAAGATCATTGCGTCGGATGGCTCACGAGTGTGGCCGGAGGTTGGCGACCGTGTGCCTGGCGGCATTTCTCGCTTCGACCGCGTGCACGCCGGCACGGCCCCCAGACACGACCGCTGCCGAAATCTCGCCTGCATTCGAGACCCTCGCGCAGTTCAATCGGGGCGCGGCCCTCCTGGAGCAGTACCGATATGCCGAGGCGGCGCAGGTATTCGAGCGCGTGGTGAAGGCCGCGCCGTCCTGGACCGCCGCACGATTCAACCTGGGACTGGCTCTGCTGAACAGGCAGGAAGAGGCTGGGGCCGCGGAGAGTCTGACCCGGTCGGAGGAGATCTTCCAATCGATCCTGCAGGAGAACCCGGCGCACCTTGCCTCGCAATTCTGCCTGGGACTCATCCATCAGCACCGCGGCGACAACGTCCGGGCGATGGAGTGCTTCCGGGCCGTCCATCGGGGCGATCCGAAAGACCCGTACGCAGCCCATAAGTACGCGGAGACCTTGATCGCCCTCGATCAGAGGGAGCCTGCGGTGGAGTTGCTCCGACAGGCGATCGATCTGGATCCGGGCTTCATCTCCGCGGTCTATCGCCTGGCCATGCTGTATCAGCGCGGCGGTCAGAGGGACGAGGCCCAGGCCCTCTTCGCCCGCTTCCGGGAACTCAGGGACGCGGAACTGACGGGGGGCACGTTCGCTGTCGCGAACACCTACGGGACTGCGGGGAAATACTATATGGCCCTCGGGGCCGACAGCCTGCCCTTGCATCCGCCCGAGCCCACGGGTTGGCGAGTCCTTCTGTCCCCGGAACTGAAGCGACTGCCGGATCGTTCGACTGCATGGACCGACGCGGGCGTCGCCGTGAACGTGCCGGGGGTCGCGGCCGGCGACCTCGACGGCGACGGAGATATCGACCTGTGCCTGACCGGCCTCGGGGGCGACGGCGTCACGACTGTCTGGATCAACGACGGGACCGGTGCGTTCACAAGAGGCGAGGTGCTCGCCACGCAGGGCATCTGCCCTTCGCTGGGGGACGTGGACAACGACGGCGATCTCGACCTTTGGCTCGGCCGCTCGGCCCGCGATCTGTATTTCGTCAACGACGGCACCGGGCGATTCACATCGGTTGACTTGAGCGGCATCTCCCTGCCAGAGGCCGCCACGCATGTCTCGCGGCTGCTTGACATCGACAGCGACGGCGATCTCGACGTGCTCGCGTATCATCTGGCCGAGGGTTCCGTCCCCGCGGGCGAACCGACCAAGGCCATGGCCGGAGCACTCTACAATAATAATCGGGACGGCTCGTTCGCCGATCTCAGCGAGAAGCTGGGCCTGGCATTCGCGGGTATGGCAGTCGCCGCCGTCGTGTGCGACGACTTTGACGGGGATCGCGATCTCGATCTGATCGTCTTTCCCCAGGATGGCCCTCCGGTCGCGTGGATCAACGATCGCGTCTGGCAGCACCATCTGCTCCCGGCCCAGCGGACGGGACTGTCCGACGTGAAGGACGTGTTGAGCGCAACGTCGGGCGATCCGGATGGGGACGGCGATCGGGACCTGCTGATCTTCACCCGGGACGCGATCCACCTGTATGTGAATACGGGCGATTGCCGCTTCGTGCGCCATGCGGATTTCACGCAACGCGTCGGACGCATGGGGGCCTCCGGCGGGCAATTCGTCGACATCGACAACGACGGCGATCTCGACATTGTCGTGGCCGATCGTATGCGCTCCGACGGGAAACGCGGTCCCGCTCTGCTCATCAACGAGCGGCCGCGGGACCGCTTCACGGACGTGGCGGACATCGATCCCGGGAATCTGCTGGCGGCGGTGAGCTTCGAAGGGTACGCCAGTTGCATCGCGGCGGACTTCACCGGTGACGGCCGATGCGACATCTTCCTGGCGCCGGCAGGCGAGAAGCCCTTCCTGATTGAGAACGTCACGAAAGGCGGGCACTGGATTGCGATCGACCTTCAGGGCACGCGGGAGCAGGACGGCAAGTCCCGCTCGAACAACTCGGCCATTGGGGCCCGCGTCGACGTCCGGACCGGCCTGATTTCCCAGCAGCACGTGGTCGGCACTCCCTCCGGACCCGTCGCCTCCGGCCCGCTGCGCGTCCATGCGGGTCTGGGTCCGCACGCCACGGTGGACTGGCTTCGCATCACCTGGCCGGACGCCGTTTTGCAGGCGGAGCTGGAACTGCCGGCCGATCAGGTCGTGAAGATCGTCGAGATCCAGCGAAAGGTCTCCTCCTGTCCGCACCTGTTCGCATGGAACGGCAGCCATGTCGAGTTCGTTTCGGACTTCGGCGGCATGGGCGGGCTCGGATATCTCGCAGCGCCGGGTGTGTATCCCAAGCCCGATTCGACCGAGTACGTCCCGGTCCCCAATCTGCAGCCCAGAGATGGTCAGTACGTCCTGCACGTGGTCGAACCCATCGAGGAGGTCGTCTACCTGGATGAAGCCTCACTCCTGGCGGTCGATCATCCCGAGGGCACGCGGATCTATCCCAACGAGATGATGGCGGTGAATGCCCCGCCGTCCAACTTCGAGATCTTCTGCATCGAGGACGCCATCCACCCTGTCCAGGCCCTCGATCATCGGGGCGCCGATGTCACGGACGCCGTCCGGACGGTGGACCGCGTCTACGCCGGTCCCACACAGATCGACCCGCGTTTTGTGGGCTACACCCAGGAGCACTTCATCGACCTGGACTTCGGGCCGCGTCTGTCGGAATTGGATGCCGAGGCCCGGCTTGTTCTATTTCTGCATGGCTGGGTGCACTACGCCTACTCCTCGACAAACTTCGCCGCCCACCAGGCGGGGGTTCGCCTGCGAGCCCCAAGCCTCTACGTCCAGCGAGAGAGACAGTGGGTGGAGCTGTTCCACGAGGTCGGATACCCCGCGGGAATCCGGCACATGATGACGCTTGATGTAACCGGCAAGCTGCTTCCCACCGACCGGCGTCTTCGCGTCGTGACCAACATGGAACTGTACTGGGACCAGATCTTCGTCGCGCCCGTTCTCACGCAGGTCCCCCTGAAGATCCAGACGATCTCCGTCGAGAGTGCGGAGCTGCGGTTTCTCGGCTATCCGCGGGAGTACTCGCCGGACGGCAGGCAGCCGGACCTGTACGACTACAGCCAGGTGGACCGCGCCGTGCCCTGGAAAACCATGCGAGGGGCCTACACGCGCTATGGCGACGTGACGACGCTGCTGCATGAGCCCGACGACTGCTACGTGATCATGGGACCGGGCGAGGAGGTGACGATCCGTTTTGCGGCCGACCGCCTGGAGCCTCCGGCCCTCGGGTACGAGCGGTCCTTCCTTCTCAAGACCGACAGCTACTGCAAGGACATGGACCTGTACACGGCCTTTCCGGAAACCGTCGAGCCCCTGCCCTTCCACGGCATGAGCGGCTACCCGTACGGTCCCGACGAGGCCTACCCGCAGGATGAGAAGCACCAGGAGTACCAGCGGCAATTCAACACTCGCATCATCCATTGAGCCGGCATGGGTCGTCAGCGACGCTCCGTCTGCTCCGGCTGGTCGAACGGCAGGATGCGTCCGTCCCGCACGGTGCCGAGGGAAACCGGCCGGGAGTTGGTCCCGAACGAGTTCCAACGGATCTCGCCGCCGACGCCCTGCCAAGGGGTTGTCTCCTTGAGAGCGGCAATGATCCCGGCGCGATCCAGACCGCCCCGGCGTATGGCCGTTATGGTGATTGTGGTCGCATCGTAGGCGTGGGCCGCCAGGTAGTCGGGCGCTCTCTCAAAACGTCTGGCGTATTCCTGTTCAAACGACGGCCAGGTCGGCGATGAGGCCAGGAGGTTCGGGAAGATCACGCCTTCCGCCGCGCGGCCCGCCTGCTCCAGGAACGCCCGAGACCCCATCCAGGGGCCGCCGAAGACTGGGGCCTTGCAGCCTCTGTCCCGCAGATGGCGAAGGCATTGCGCGCCGGCGTCGGCCTGTGCGATGAGGACAACCGCATTGGGATCCGAACGTTCCGCCTGTTCCATCACCTCCCGATGTGTCCGCTCCTGAGGGTCGAACTGGAAATGGTAGGCCGGCGACGATTTGCAGGTTCCCAGCGCCTTGAGCAGTTCGACGGTGAAAAGATGGGAATCGTGATCCGTGGCCGAGACGATCACGAAGGGCCGGGGCCGTGCGCCGGCCGCAATGACCCGAGCCAGCACTCTGGCCTGCGCATCGTCTGGCGGCGCGCAGGAGAATACCCAGGGGATGGGGGCCAGGTTCACCGTCTTGTCGGTCGCCACAGGGTTCACCAGAGCCAGCCGGGCTTTGGCTATGACCTGCTCCGCCAGGTGCGTCGAAGGGCCGTCCACCCCGCCCACCAGCGCCCAGACCTTGTGCACAAACGCCAGCCGCACGACGTCCGTGACACCTGCGGCCCACGGGCTCTCCGACCACGCAGGGACCAATTGAAACGGGATTCCCTCGTACCCGCCGGCCTTGTTGGCCTGCTCGACTGCCATCGACGCGGCACGCCACATATCTCCGGCGCCGGGGTGCAGCGGGTCGGAGGGGCCGAAATACCCGATGAGGACCGCATCAAGGCTCGATGCCTCCCGCGCCGCCGCCGTCGGGCTCGGACTATCGTTCGCCACGAGCAGCCTCGCACCTGCCGCGATCAGGCAGACAGCCAGCACGGCGGAGATGGGATGGCGCATATTCGGCATCGGGCGACTACCTGAGATCCTGTTGACCGGCGTTCAGGCTCACGGACGGGATGGCCGCCCGGTCTCGCGGCGGAGCGTCCTGCCTCGGGATGCCCCATTCCTCGCGCGAGTAGTAGTTCCATCGCCCGTCCTGACGCCGGGCCAGGTACACGTCGCCCACATCGTCCAGGGCGGCGCTGAAGACGATGTCGCCGGTCACGCCTTTCCAGGGCGTGGTGCGATGCGCCAGCACGTCGCGCATCCTGGCCCGGTTCAGGCCCGCGGCCTGAATCGCCCAGATCAGCAGGTTCATCCCGTCGTAGGCGTGGGCGGCGAAGGTCTCCGCCTCCTCGCCGAAGCGATGGCGGAACGCAGCCCGAAACGCCATGTACGGCGGATCGGTGCGCGTCGGGTCCCAGGCGGAGGTGCAGATCACGCCCTCGGCGTTGGCGCCCGCCAGTTCGACGAACTCGTCGGAGATGCAGCGATCGCAGGCGAAGTAGGGGTGCTCCATGCCCATGCGGCGCATCTGGTTGAGGATCAGGGCCCCCTCCCTCGCGTCGCCCCAGTGCACGATGGCCTCGACATGGGCATCGCGTAGCCGCTCCAGTTGCAGCGAGAAATCGTCGATCCCGAGGCTGTAGGCCATCTCCAGAACGATGGGGCGCCCCAGCCGTCGGCTGCTGTCGTTGATCTCACGAACGCCGAACCGTGCGTAGCGGTTGCTCGCGCGGATGATCCCCACACGCTTCAGGTCCAGCTTGCGGTACAGGTAGTCGGCCAGCAGGTAGCTCTGCTGGCGGTCGTCGCCGATGCAGCGCAGGACCCAGGGGATGTTGGTCTCGATGAAGGTCGGGTCCGTGTCGCCGCTGTTCATCATGGGGATCTCAGCCTTGAGGCCCACGCGGATTGCGATATGGCTGTTGGCGCCGTCGATCGTGCCCAGGATGGCCCAGACTTGGTCCTTGTAGGCCAGCTTGATGATCTCATTGCCGGACGAACCCCACAGGCCGTTGTCGTTGCTGACGATCAGTTCGAACGGGATGCCCCTCCTGACGTATCCACCCCGCGCATTGGCCTGCTCGATGGCCAGTTGGCTGCCCTGGAGCATCTTGATTCCGAGAGCCTCGCCGTGGCTCTTGCCGCCGGTGGCGACCGAGACGGTGGACGTGATCGGGCCGATGAAGCCGATCTTGACCGTGTTGACGTCCTGAGGCTCGGGGATTGTCCGTCCGGCGCCGGTGTACTCCATCTGGACGAGGAAATGCCTCTTGTGCGGCTCCACGTGCCGGAAGGGCTCCAGGTCCTGCGTGGTGTTCGCGTATTTCTCATCCACGCGCAGTCCAAAATCGGGCACCTGGTAGGCGTTGGCCGCGTCGACCCGGGCGAGCACCTCGGCGGTCTCGGGCGGCACCTCGAAAATGGCCGGCTGCACATCTGCGACCTGCGGCGCCGTCCGGTCCGGCCCGGCACAGGAGACCAGCGCCACCGCCGATGCGGCACACAGTGCAATCACGAGTTTCTTCATATCCATTCTCCTCACCTGCCCGACCGCGTCTTGTCTCGCTGTGTGCTTCATTGCTCTTTACGAGCCAGCCAGGCCGGGTTCTCCCGGATGCCGGGATAGTAGCCGTTGCCGATTCCCCAGCCGAGCCCCTTTCCCGTGCCCACCCAGATGTCATTGCCGTCGACGTCGAGGGCGATCGTGAAGTTGTGCGGCGTGCCCGTCTCCATATCCACCGTCGTCAGGAGCTTGCCCGCCTGGAAGATCTGGGCCTTGCCGCGGAGCGTATTGGGATCGCGGGTGTAGGTGACCACGCTCTCGTGGGGGAAATGCGCCACGACGCCGAGCCCCTTGTCCGTGGCGAAATAGCATTCGTTGACGCTGCGGGCTTTGACGTTGTTGGTGAAGTCGCTGGGCAGGCCGGTCTCGTGGGCGTAGAAGCCGCGCCAGTGCCGGCCGTCGTAGCGGCAGGTGCCGAAATAAGTCGACAGCCACAGAACGTCCTCGACGGGACTGACGCCCGTCACGATGACGTGGATGATGCCGTCATCGCGGTAGAGGTCGATTTCCATCTCGCCGTCCGGGTCGAGGTAGACCTTCCAGTTCTCCTTCCTCGTATCGAACTCAAGGCAGCCGCTGCCCCAGACGGCGAGATAGACCTTCTCTTTGCCGTCATAGGCGACTCCGTAGTTCCAGATCTCCTCCATGGGGGAGTTCTTCTCGGTGTAGGTGGTCCACTCGCCCGTGACGGTGTTGTAGCGGCTGGCCCCCGCGGTGGTGGCGGCCCACACGTGGTTGTTCTCGATGGCGACGCCGTACACGACGTCGTTGACCAGGCCGCTGTTGAGCTGGTGCCAGTGGTCGAACCGCCCGCCGCTGAGGCGCGCCAGGCCGCCCCCGAACAGGCCGATCCACAAATCCCCCGTTTTCGGGCAGACCTCCAGGGCGGTCACCACCCGCCAGGGCAGACCGTCCTTTTCCAGCCAGACCTTCTCCACCTTAGCGGCCGCCTTGTCGATCCGCGCCAGGCCGTTCTCCGTGCCCACCCACACCTTGGGCCCGTCGGCCTTGACCGCGAAGATATGGTCGTTCGGTAGGCCGTTCTCGACAGTGAAATGCCGCCAGCCGGTATAGACATAGGGCAGACGGTCGGGAGCCGCCGCCGCGTCCGACGACGCCGGCAGCAGGCACATCAGCAGACACATCATATGGGCCATAGGCACCTCTTCGGAGTTTGAAGTGGGAAGTTTGAAGTGTGAAGTGAGAAGACCCGCTCTCTCTGACTTCAAACTTGACACTTCAAACTTCCCACTTCTCATAACGTCTTCAGATATTCAATCAAATCGTTGAGCTGATCCTTGGTCATGTCGTTGGTGACCCCGTGCCGATCTTCCGGATTGTACACCGTCCAGATCTCCTCCAGCGTCGGTGCGATCCCGTTGTGCAGATAGGGGGTCGAGTCATAAATATTGTTCAGATGAGGCACGTCGAACCTCGATTCGTGGTCGTACTGGAGTTTCGTACCCACGTCGTGACGCTGCCGATCCGTGTACAACGGCGGGCAATGGCACGTGATGCAGCGATTCTCCCTGGGAATCACGCGACCGTCGTTGGTCAGGGTCCGCTCGAACATCGCCTTGCCCCGTCGCTGGGCGTCGGTCAGTGGCGCGCCCAGGGGGCGGTAGCGATTCGGCGGCCGCGGGATCGTGCAGATATAGGTGTCCAGGGCCGTGAGCTGCTCCGGCGTAAACGGCTGGATCCGCGTGAAGAACACCGCCAGACGCGGCCCGCACTGCCTCTGCAGGCTGGGATTGGTCCCCTCCCACTTGAAGGGGGCCGTGTCGAGGATGCCGCGCAGCGTGCGGTTGTCGACCGGGTTGAACCCGATGCCGTCGGGCTCGATGTCGTAGGTCAGACCGTCGATGTGCCCGTCGGGATGGCACGTATGGCACGAGAACTGCCGCTGGAACGTGTTGTCGGCGCTGTGGAAGATCCGCTCGCCAAGTCGCACCGTCGTGATCTCTTTGGGGCCACCCAAATCGATGCGGGCGACCGGTTCCCAGCGATCCGGATCGATCACCGTCAAAGAATCATCGAGCGCATTGGCGATGAAGGCGGTCTTGCCGTCCGGCGTAATGAGAAGGCCGCGCGGGCTGTGTTCCAACGGGATGTGCCGGACCACGAATTCGGTCGACTTGCCCAGATGGTTGGGGAACACATGCTCGCGGTTGTGGGCCGAGGCGGCCTCCAGCATGGCGATCATCTTTTGCACGTCCACGACGCCCAGGCAATTCAACCCGGAACTGGTTACAAGGGCCCAGCGCCCGTCCGGTGTGACCGCCACATCTGTTGGGTCGGGGAACGCCATGCCCGGACTATCCAGCAGAACCTGATCGACGCGACCATCCTTCCACAGGATGCCCAGCCCGTTGGTGATGGTCCACCCCTGGAGCAGGCGGGTCATCGGAACGAGGTTCTTCGTGCGATTGAGCGTAATCAGGGCAAACTCGCCGCTCGGGTGCCAGGCCACGCCCTGCAGGAGGTTGGCTCCCGGGATGCTGCGCCGATCTTCGATCACATTGCGTCGCGTGTCGAGGATGGTCACTTCCGACACCGAGGGAGAGCGGAACGGAACGAAACGGGACAGAGTGTTTGTGACATAGACCTGCGAGCCGTCGGGGGACAGCGACAGCGACCAGGGGCCCCGGCTGGCGGCCAGCCGTTTGATTTCCTGGTGCGTCGCCAGATCGATCACCGAGATGCTGTCCGACGAGGTGTTGAGCACGTAAAGGACCTTGCCCGCCCGGTCGGTCAATACGCCATGGGGTTCGTCGCCGACCGGGATCGTCCCGATCTGCTTACGCGCAGCCACGTCGACGATCGATACGGTGTCGTCGAGGCGATTGCTCACATAGGCCCGCCGGCCGTCGGGCGTGAAGGCCACATCGGTCGGATGCCCGCCCACCGCGATCTCGGCCACCTTCTGCCGGTGCGCGAGGTCCACCACGATCACGGTATGCGAAGCCTCGCAGGCAACGTACAGCTCGCTGCCGTCCGGCGAGAGCGCCAGATTCAGCGGCGTTTTGTAGCGGGGCTTCTCCGCCGTCTGGGCGATCTTGGTCGGATGGGCAATCCTGGCGAGCGATTGTTCATAGTCGAACGGCTTGCCATGTGCATTTTCGTGGCAGCCCAGGCACGTCTGCTTCGTGACCTCCTTCAGACCGGCCGTCTGCGGATTGGCCCTGCGGGCCTGCTCGGCGTGCCGGCTGCCGGGCCCGTGACAGGCTTCGCACCCGACCCCCTCATAGATGGAATACGTGTCCTCCTGCCCTCCGGCCGGATCGTGGTGAGCCGTCGCGTGGCATCTCAGGCAGGATTCGCTCCTCGACGGAGGCTCCTGGATACCCTGCTCTTTCGCGATCTGGTAGGCCTTCTCCGTCGTCAGGACCGCGAAGGCCCGCTGGTGGGCGCTCATCCGCCACTTGCTGAACTGGTAGCCCTTGTCCGGTCCCTTGTGGCATTCCGCGCAGGCGAAGACCCCGACGTGGGCCGCCAGATCGCTCTGCGATTCCCCCTGCGGCAACCTCCGGGGCTGCGGGAGTCTCGACTTGGCCGGCGTCGGATGGGCGATCTTCTTGAGCCCGTCAAGGACATCGAACTCGGTTCGATCGTGCAAGGCCACATGCGATCCCTTGACCTCGTGGCAAATCATACAGTCCCGCGCGGCGGGCATAATCAGGCCGGCGGCCATGGCTCGCTCCCGGTCGCGCATGACCGACTCCGTCATGTACTCGCTGCCGGGACCATGGCAATGCTCGCATTGGATCCCATCCTCAACGCGGAACGTTTCGTCCTTCTCCCAATCCTCCGCATGCGCACCCGTCGCATGACATCCCAGACACATCGGGCTGCTCTGCGGTTCCTGGGGAATCCCGCTCAGTTCCGCAATGGCCTTGGCCTCCGGCCGGGCCAGAACTGCATAGGCCCGCGCGTGCTTGGACTGCTGCCAGAGGCTGCACTGATAGCCCATGCCGGCCCCGTCGTGGCAGGCGGCGCAGGCACGCACCCCCACATAGACGGGTTGCCTGCGCACCGCCTCATACGCCCCGAGAACAGGCCCGGCGAGAGAGAAGAGCACCACAGGGAGGAAATTCGAAATTCGAAGCACGAAATTCGAAACAAATCCGAAGCACGAACTCTCAATGGCCGAAACGCTGGCGCTAGACCGGCGGAGCTGTTTTGAATTTTGGATTTCGTTCATTGGTGCTTGTTTCGGATTGACGTTCCCGCTTCGGCGGGGTCGGATTTCGAGTTTCGTGCTTCCTGCGAAGCAGGTTGGACGACTTTCACGACTTGATTGGCCGCTATGTTCCTCAACACCGTCGTGCTTCTGTCGGGCCAGCGGATCTCAATCTTGTCGGCCCGGGCGGCTTGTCCCAGACCGAAATGGCAGCGCGGATCGACCTGGGAGAGGTATCCTCGCACCGGGATGGCGTCCTGGATCTGGACGAGCGAGCCCGTCGTCACCGTCACCCGGGCCCCGACCGCATGGCTCTTGCCGCCCGGCAGGCGGACATCGACCATCAGCCAGCGATTTCTGTTGCCCCCGTCGTTGCGGAGCAGGCGGGGCATGTCGTTGAGGTTGACCACAAGCAGATCGAGATCGCCGTCGTTGTCATAGTCGCCGAACGTGGCCCCGCGTCCAACGTATTTCTGGCGAAAGTACGGGCCGGACCTGGTCGCCACATCGACGAACTTGCCCGTCCCGTCGTTGCGGAGGAGCACGTCCTCTTGGGAGTATTCATGGTGGGCGTCCCCGTTGGCGACGAAGACGTCGAGATACCCGTCGCTGTCGTAGTCGAACAGGATGCCGCCCCATCCGGTGTACTGCCCGCAGACCACCGCCAGGTTCGTCGCGGCCGTGCGGTCCTCGAAGAACTCCCTGCGGTTCATCAGCAGGCAGCCATACCCCATGTCGGGCACGAAGATGTCCAGCCAGCCGTCGCGGTCCACGTCGCCCACCGCCGGGCCCATGGAGGAGACGCCTTGTCCGCCCTCGCCGAAGGCCAGGCCCATTTCGAGCCCCTCGTTCGCGAACGTCCCGTCGCCGCGATTGCGGAAATAGTAGTTCTCCATGGCGTCGTTGCAGACGTAGAGGTCGGGGAAGCCGTCATTGTTCAGATCGGCCACAGTAACGCTCATCGCCCGGCCGTTGGGCTGGAAGAGTCCGGCCTCCTTCGTCACGTCGGTGAACGTCCCGTCGCCGTTGTTGCGATACAGCGCGTCGGGCTGACCGCTGTAGCTCAGCGGTCCGGGATAGCCGGCCGCGGCGTAGAACGAGCGGAATCTGCCGCTGTCGTATTCGAGGTAGTTCGCGACGTAGACGTCGAGGTCGCCGTCGCCGTCGTAATCGAACCAGGGTGCCGCCAGACTCCACCGCGGGTCAGCCAGCCCCGACGCCTCGGAGATGTCGGTGAAGGTCCCGTCGCCGTTGTTGCGATAGAGCACATTGGGACCGAAGTTGCAGACGTAGAGATCGAGGTCGCCGTCGCCGTCGAAGTCGGCGGCCGAGCAGCCGTAGCTGAAGCCCTGATCGCCCACCCCGGCCCGCTCCGTCACGTCGGTGAAGGTCCCGTCGCCGTTGTTGCGATAGAGGGTATTGCGGAGCTTGCCCCGGAGACTGCGGCCCCGATTGTCGCTGACGTCCTTGTGCCAGCAGCCGTTGGGGAGATAGATGTCCAGCCAGCCGTCTCCGTCGTAGTCGAAGAACATGGCGCCGGACCCGGTGCCTTCCACGATGTTGCTCAAATCGAAATCGCCGAAGCTGTGCTTGGCGCGAATCCCGGCTTTCTCCGTGACGTCGGAAAACGCTGGCAGGTCCTGACCGACCGCTGCGGCAGCCAGGAGCGGCAACAGAATGGATATCGAGATCAGCCGGGATACACTCACTTCGACGCTCCTTCCCTGCCGTCTTCCGAGACGGACGCTGCGACGGGAGGAAGGCCGTCCCAGAGCGCTCCCAGATCGATCCACTCCACAAACGTGCGTTTCTCCTGCTCCGTCAGGGCCGGCGTTCCCTTCGGCGGCATGCGTGAGGGCGGCTTCACCTGCGTCGCCTCATCCCAGGGCCTGGCCGTGTTTCGCCCGTAGAGACGCCAGATCAGGGAACTGGTCCGCGCCTGGCCGGGATGGACGTACTTGCCAGACGTCAGGAGGCTCTCGTACGTAGGATTGAAGCGGGCCGGACCGTCGGTGCCCGTCGCCGGCGACAGTTCCTTGGTCAGTCGCAGTGGGGTTCCGATCCCGGTGTGGCAGTCGGCGCACTTGGCCGCGACGATGGGCATAACATCCCGGCGGAAATCCACGGTCCTTCGCTCGGCCGGCGCGGGGGTCAACAACACCGACGGGCGCTGGAGCGCCTCGACCATGAGATTCTCCGGCGTCAACTCGGGGTCTTCGTGGCAGCCGATGCACCCCTGCCTCGCGTAGTCCTTGGCCCAGACCCACCCGCAACTGCGCAGGGCCATGCCATCCGAGTCAAGGATCTGGAATTCGATGGGGGTGTTGGCGGGGATTTCGATGTTGAACGAGCCGTCGGCTCGGATGGGGACCTCTCCCAGAATCCGTCGCTGCGCCAAGATCGCAATCCCGGCCGGCGGATTCTGCGAGCCACCCGGCGGCCCAACGCCCTCCAGGACGCGAAGCTGCTTCAACGAACCGGGCGGAAGCCATGACGGGTCCAAGTCCGTCGTGTATACGTTCAGGCAGTAGAATCTGGCGGTCCGCGCCGACGCCCCCGCCTCTTCCGGGACCGCGGTGGCCCGTCCGTCGGGCTCGGGTCGGGCATAGACCGCCTTGGCCTGAATGTCGTGCCACTTCGGATCGTCGAAGAACGACTCGATCCGTCCCTGCTCGGGATCGAAGACGTAGACTCCATGGGTCTGGTCGCCATCGTCGGAGCGACGGGAGACCAGCAGACGTCCGTCGGGCAAGGGAGACGGCGAATGGAAAAGCCCCTGATCGGCGGCCGTCAGGGCTCGGTACGAATGCCGCGGCCGCCGCAGCGTCACGGAAGCCAGGCTGCCGGCGCCGTCCCAGAGAGCCACATCGGCCTCCACGAACACGACCAGCCCCCCCGGCGTGACGCACGGCATCCGCTGGATCCGTTTGCCCTGCCCGGTCGTGAAGCCGGCGTAGTCGGAGCCGTCGATATTGATGCCGAAGAGTCCGATGATCCCGTCCGATCCGTGATCCAGGCGCGACCGGTGCCAGCCGGCAAAGACCAGTCGCCCGTCCGGCAGGATGCACGGTTCCAGATCGCTGGAGAGATTGAACGTCAACTGACGCACGGCGGTTCCGTCGAACTTGCAGGAGAACAGACTGGTCGCGGCGGAAACGCCGGACTCGTTCCTCGTGCCGGTCCCCGCAACGAAGGTCAGATGGTATTCCGGCTCGGAAGGCACTCCCACCGGTTTGAGCGTGTAGAGCGAGCCTTGATAGCCCGGACTGCGGCAGTCGCCCAGATTCCGTGTGATACGTCGAATCGAGGAATCGGCAAGGGTCATCTCGTAGATGTCCCAGGAATCCGCCGGAGCCCTCTTACCGGCAAACAACAGACGAGTTCCGTCGAAAGAGACGACCGGATCGAGTGCGCTGTAGAAGCCTTCGCTCAGGATCCTCGTGGCTCCATCCTCCTGGATCATCAGGAGCCGAGTCCCTGCGCCGCCATCCACAGGAGGCACGAGTTCCCCCAATCTCGGTTTCTCCGGCCGGATTCGCTCTCTGGAAAGCTGAGTCACAATCACCGGATATCCCAAACGTGATTCTGGGGATTCGGGTGGTGTCGCCTGTACGACGGAGGGACCGGCAAGCGGACCTGCCGGTGCCGGACAGGACCCGAAGAAAACGCATGTCAGCCAGAAGAGACGACGAACACTCTCATATTGGAACCTGAGTTCTGCAGACTCGATGTGGCGACAATGTTGAGGACACCAAACCATACCTGGCACTTCCCGTCAAGCAGAGGGTTCACGTCAGCAAGGCCGTTTGTGGACCACCAGCCAATGCGTACGATTATAACCGAGCGGATGGCAACAGGCAATCCCAACAGAAGTTGTCAAGCCGAATGAGACAGTTCCTTTTGTAAATTAAGCTCTACTGGATCGCTTGCTTTGGAGCCTCCTTGGGCGGATTGATCCAGACGGCCTGAGGGGGCCAACATCAACAGCACGGAAAATGGCCCTGTTCGAACTGCTCAAGACCGCCAGACGCCCGCAGTTCCGCGATATCGCTCGGCTTGTCAAGTAGTTCCGCAAGCAAGGCGAGGCTCATGACCGAATTGACCCTATTGACCCGATTGACAATAGGGTCAGCAGCGTCAATTCGGTCAATAGGGCTATCCATTTGACTCAACTACCCACTACAAATGGGGTCCGATCAGCTTGGCGTAGGGGGCCGGTTCGACATGGACGAGGATGTCCCGGTTGGCGTTGAGAAGTAGTTGAAAGAGGTCATGCGGTCCGGGTAACAGATAGGTGTCACACAACCGAAACTGTTACTCGTAGAAAGGACCGCATGATGGGCAAAAGCTACCAGAGAAAGACACGTCGT
>DATIKY010000211.1:0-17601 GCA_035476995.1 Sedimentisphaerales bacterium
GAAACTGCGTGAGGAAACCGCCGCATGGGAGAAGAGCCGTGACGGGGCCGAGGTGAAAGTGAACTGGCAGTTCACCACGGCAGACGCCAGGACAAAGCTGAAACGTCTCTATCCATCAATGGATGGGTAATGGAGCACTAGAACTGAAAGTACAGGAACGATCGGAACGACTGGACGAACATCGTCATCAGCGACAGGGCAAACAGGACGATCAGCGTCAGAACCTTGAGCCAACTGAGCCGCCGGACCCAATCGAAGCCCTGCACGGGCTGGAATACCAGAACCGTACACAGGGCCATGAAGAACAGACCGCCTCGCGTGTAGATCACCGCACTCAAGAGGGACGAACCGCCCTGGGCACGCTGAGGCCAGAACATGATCGACAACAGCCGCCAGGCATCGGAGAGGTCGGCCGCTCGGAAGATCACCCAGCCGATCAGGACGAGGAAGAAGGTGTTGCACCGTCCCAACAGTCCCGTGGGCGCACCGGCCCCCATGTTCTTCTGAAATCGCTCGGCGATCAGCCAGAATCCGTGCCATGCCCCCCAGACGATGAACGTCCAACCGGCGCCGTGCCACAGACCGCACAACAGAAAGACCGTCAGCAGATTCAGGTATGTCCGTCTGGTCCCGGCCCGGCTGCCGCCCAGCGGGATGTACAGATAGTCGCGCAGCCAGCTCGACAGCGAGATGTGCCACCGCCGCCAGAAGTCGCTGAAGCTCTCGGCCCGGTATGGAGCGGCGAAGTTGCGTGGACATTCGAACCCGAACATCAGGCCGATGCCGACGGCCATCTCCGAATAGGCGGAGAAGTCGAAGTACAACTGAAACGAGTAGGCCAGGGCCCCGTACCAGGCGTCGATCGTCCCCGGCGATGCGGCGGCAAACACCGCGTCCGCGATTTGTCCCACCGCGTTGGCCAGGAGGACCTTCTTTGCGAATCCCAGCATGAACAGGGCCGCGCCTCGCGAGAACTGATCGAGCGTCTGCGAACGGGCCGCAAGCTGCTCGGCGAACGTCGGCGCCAGATCCGACTTCGAATCAATCGTTCCGAATCGCTGGATCGGGCCCGACAGAAGCTGGGGAAAGAACGAGACATAGCAGGCGAAATCCAGCAGCGACCGGACGGGCGGCGACTGCCTGCGACAGACATCCACGAGGTGGCCGATCACTTTGAACGTGTAGAACGAGATGCCGACCGGCAAGGCAACCTGGAGCACAGGCAGAGCATCGCGGCCGACGAGCGAAAGGATGCTGTTAAGGGTCTCCTCGACGAATCCCGCGTACTTGAAGAACGCCAGCGCCCCCAGATCCGCCGCGACGGCAAGAGCCGTCCACAGAATGCGTGTCCGTTTCGCGTCGGCCGCCGCGACCGCAAGGGACAATCCATAGTTGACCACGGTCACCGCCAGCAGCAGCCCCGCGAACCAGGGACTTGCCCAGGCATAGAACACGTACCCGCCAGCGAGCAGAATCGCGTTGCGGATCTTAGGCCAGCGCTGCGGAATCGCGTGATAGAGCAGCAGAACCGCCGGAAGGAAGTAGAACAGAAAGACATGGGATGTGAACGCCATCGGTCACTTCTCGCCCCTGTCGGTCCAGATCGCCCAGTAGACCGGGTCGTCCACCTCCCCGAAGTACTTGTTGATGATGCCGCCCATGTAGTGGTCGTCGATCGGAACTTCCACCGCCATGCGGTGAACGTCGCCCACGCGGAACTGCTTGACGTTGCCGCCGATCTCCTGGACGCGGGCGTCGGCGACGCCGCTGCGGGGCTCGGCGGGATTGTAGTGCCCGACGTAGATCACGTCCTTGTCCACCGTGCCGCGATGAACCTGCAGGACCTTGTACTTCATCACGTGAGCGTAATCGTACATCGGATCGTCGATCAGGTCGCCCCGGATCTCCGCCAACTCGCCCGTGACCTCGATGCTGCCGCGCGTCGTGACATTCGGGTCCACCGCCGCCGGCTGCGACTTCGGGGCGCAGGAGGCCCCCAGCCACGCCAGCGACAACACCACCATGATCGAAACTGCTTTCACTTGCCAACTCCTATCTCTGCATACGTCCAACAGGGCTCCCAGCCCTCCACAAGCTGCAGCACCATAGCCTCCTTCGCACCCGGATGCACTTTTCGAAGAGCCTCGCTCGGCCCGGCGATCGCGGGGGCGTTCTCCATCCGCATCACGCAGATCGGAGCCCCGGATTTCTCCGAGCCGCCGCCATCCTCGACGCATCGCGTGAACAGCACGTACCTGCCGTCGGGCGAGAGGGCCCCGCCGTAGATGTGATAGCCGTCCTGGCCGTAGATCATTCGGGCTTCTTTGCCGTCGCCGTCGCTCATCCAGAGCTGCGTGAAGCCGTAACCGTTCTGGCCCGCGGGCCGCGATGGATAGATGATGTGCCGGGAGTCGGGGAACCAGTCGGGCGTGCAGCTCTGGAACTCCTGCACGATGTTCAGATCGCCCGTCTGGGCGTTCATCCGGACGACGGTCCACATGATGCGCGCGTTGGCCACGCCGCAGAACCACTGCCCGTCGGGCGACCAGAAGAGCTGCTGGTAGATCCCCTTGCGAGGCAGTTCGCGTATGATCTTCTTCGTTTCGAGATCAACGATTTGAATGCCCTTCTGCGTCAGGCAGGCGATCTGCTTGCCGTCGGGCGACCAGGACGCCCAGGGGAACTCGCGGTCGCCGCCGACCTGGACGGGATTCGAGCCATCCGGATCGGAAATCATCAGATTCCCCTGAAAACCCCAGAGATCGTGATTGATGACGGTTCCCTTGGCGAATCGACGATACAGCAGCCGCTTGCCGTCGGGCGAGAACCGCGGACCGCCCTCTTCGAAATCCGGGGTGTTCGTGATCTTCCGACGCTCGGAACCGTCGGGCTGCATGAGGAACAGATCCCACGTCCCGTGCTCCGCTCGGGCTGCGAACGCGATCCACCCTTTGCCGCCCACCTCCTTGGCAAGCTGGGCCACTCGATCCTCCGAGCCGCCCGCCGCGACAGAAGCCAACACCGCACAGACAACGGAAGACAAAAGTCCCATTCTCATACGGAGACTCCTCACGCCGGCCGGTTGAACTGGGGGATCTTGAGCAGTGCGCCGCCTCGCATGGCGGATTCGTGCGCGACGATCCCGGGCACCGTGTATGCCAAAGCCTCGTAGATATCGACCGTCGGCCGGCGACCGTGCGTCAGCGCGTCGATGAATTCGTGCGTCAGGAAGGTGTGCGAGCCGTGATGCCCGCTGTTGTGGCGCAGGGGCTCGGGCAGCATGTCGGTCTTCCACCATTGCGTCTGCTCGTACCTCTCCATCTCGGGCAGATCGCGGACGAACCCTGCGTCGTCCTTCTCCTTGCGTCCCTCGGCCGAGCGGACGATCACCGGCGGCAACCCGTTCGGCTCATCGCAGTAGAAGCTCATCTTGTCGCCGATCCACTGGGCCCGCTCGGTGCCTCGATGGGCCCCCTTCCACCACACGTTGCAGCGGAAGGCGTGGCCGCGGTCGGTCTTGAACATGGCCGATTCGTTCCAGAACGGGTTCTTGTAGACGTTGTCCTTGCAGATCGGATCGTCGTCGCCCCAGCCGTGACAGGCGACTTCGGTCAGCCGCTCGCCGGTGACGCCGGTGAGGAAGGCGGTGCAATGGGTCGGATAGTGCATGGGGGCCAGGCCGTGACGCCAGGTGCGCTTGCCGTTCTCGAAATACAGCACCTCCAGACCGGCGTGCTGATACTCGGCCTCGCAGTAGAAGATATGGCCGAACTTGCCCTGCTGGTGGAACTGTCGGACGGAGATCGTGGGCTGCTGGTAGTAGCTGGTCTCGGCCATCATGTAGGTCAGGCCGGACGTCTTGACCGCGTCGAGCAACTGCTCGGCCTCCTCGACGCCGCCGCCCAGCGAAGCGGGGACTGCGGAGATCGCGTGCTTGCCGTGCTTCATCACTTCCGCGACGTGCTTGACGTGATTGGGCCCCTCAGTGAAGACCGCCACCGCGTCGATGTTGCGATCCAGCACCAGCTCTTCGAGCGAATTGTACGACTTGGCGCATTTGTAGACCTTCATCAGCCGGTCCCGGCGTTCGGGCCTCAGGTCGCTGACCGCCTCGACGACGCAGTCGGGGTGTTCGTGCCACTGGAAATCCGTGCCGAACCCGCCGCCGACGACGCCGATGCGGACCTTCTTCGGCGCCGCGTTGACCGCCAGCGTCGAGTACAGGGGCAGTGCCGCCCCGGCCATCGCGCTGTGCGCGAGGA
Organism: Sedimentisphaerales bacterium; assembly: GCA_035476995.1. Lineage (GTDB taxonomy): Bacteria > Planctomycetota > Phycisphaerae > Sedimentisphaerales > Anaerobacaceae > PLanc-01. Next base: position 4,263 of record DATIKY010000211.1, read on the forward strand.
ACCGACGTCGGGAACAACCTGTGGATTCGACCATGCCGACTTCTCGCGAAGACAGAAGGCCGGAAGGGTCGTTGGACACGATGAGTTCTGAACCTGCCATAGCGAATCTCCTGTGATAGCGGCTTCTGAGAAGCCCATACCTATCACATCCCGCGGGCAAACACAAGTCTCTTGGTGACAATCCGCTGCGAGCGGCCGGGGACGATTTCGCTTGGCAGAGGTCTCCCGCTCCGTTAGCCTGTGTGGATACAGAGTGCCCGAACGGAGTCGGCTCACGGCGGTCGTACCCGAATCGCCAGGCGGTCGATTCCCAGTGCGTCCCAGAATTCGATGGGTTGCAGGTATGGATTCACTCACTCGCTCTCCACTGGCTCGAACCGTATTAGTCCTGCTGTCGTCCACGGCGTTTTCCTCAACTCTCCCGGCCCAAGTGATTCCTGGGCCTCTGACGGTTCAGGTGCGTTCGGCCGGCGATGCCAAGCCTGTCCCCGGCGTCCTGGTCCATGTCGGGGGACGAATGGCGGTCTCCGATCCCGCAGGCAAAGTCGTCTTCGACGGGATGCCCGCCGGCACGTACGATCTGTGGTGCCGCCAGCCTGGACACCAGGAATTCCGCGAGACGATCGAACTGCAAAATGGCGAGCGGGCTGAGCAGGTCGTGTCGCTCGTGCCTGAGGTGTTGTCGCCTCTGAGACTGCGGTTCATCGAGGAAACCAGCGAGGAGCCTGTCGGGGGCGCGAGAATCCGCCTGGTCCCGCGCGGGGTCGCCCCCGCCCTGCAAGGGCCGATGGTGTTCTCGGTAGACAGCGCCGGGAATGTCGCCGCGATTGCGGTTCCCGAAGGCGTCTACCATCTGACTGTCGAGACGCCGGGGTACGCGCTGCTGTCGCAGGATATCGAGCACGAGGTCACAGCCCAGCCCATGGAGTTCAAACTTCAGGCTGTGAGCCGGAACGTCTCCTGCACGGTTGTCGTGACCGACGACCAGGGCCGGCCGATGTCCGGCGCCGACGTGGAGCTCTGGGAGGTGTACCCGTTGGCCCGAATCGCAGCCGGGAAGACCACGGGCACAGGGACCGTTGTGTTCTCCGACCTCCGCGTCGGAACGGTCAATCCGACCGTCAAGGACAAGACCCTTGCCGCCACCTGCCGCAACGAGGCGGTCGTCCGCGTACAGGCGCAAGGGCATGCCATGACGCTCCAATCCATCCGCCTGACCGAGACGAATCCCGTACGCGTGACGACCGCCGCGATGAAGATCATTCCGGAGCGACAGTCCAATGAATCCAAGGCGGACGCCCAGTGGCTGCTCGCGGGGCAGACCGTCTCGCTCAAGATCGACCGGCGCGACGATCAGGACTGGTTCGCCTTGGACCTGCGCGAGGCCTCGCGAGTCCACCTGTCCTTCAACAACATCCCGCTCTCGCTGTTCGCGACCGCCTTCGAGTCAGCGGGCAAGTCCGTCGCCACTCTGGGAAAATATGGCGGCCAGCCGGCCACCAGCGACTGGGATCTGCCGGCCGGTCGCTATTGGGTTCAGGTGACCGCATGGGGGATGAACGCCGCCTCCGACGCGGAGATCATCATGGCCTTCACCACCGAAGCCGCGGCCGACCCCCTGGAGTCCAACAACACCGCTCCCGAAGCCAAACCCATTCAAATCGGACAGCACATGCGAGGGATCATCTTCCCTGTCGGCGACGCGGACCATTTCGCGCTGCGTCTGGACCGGGCGGGAACGCTGCGGGTGGAGTCCGCCAACGCGCCGCGCATCGAACGCACGGTGACGGTCGTGGACGACGAGGGAAAGGAATACCCCGTTCTGAACTGCTATTCCGGCGTCGGCGGCGCAGGAGAATGGCCATTGCCGTCGGGCGACTATCGCGTCGTCGTGACCAAGTGGGGCAACAACGGTTGCTCGCTCGATCCGTACGATTTTCGCGTTCTGTTCATGGCCGACGACGGCGTGGATGACCCCGTCCAGCGGCCGGGCGGGCGTCTGTCCGCCGTCCGCGAGTTGTCGCTCCACGGACACAACTACGCCACCGTCAATCCGACCGGCGACCGCGACCTCTACACCCTTTCCATCCCCTCCAAAGGGACCTTGCGCATATTGCAGCAGGGGTCCATCGAACTGACGACCCGAGTCCTGAACAGTCGCGGCGAGATGCTCAGAACCGTCAACTCCTACGCGGGCAACTCGAACCTCGCCGGCCATCCCTTTTCCGCAGCCACCACCGCGTATCTCGAAGTGACCAAGTGGGGAAACAACGGATGGTCTCCATTTCCGTATGTATTGCGGACCTGGTTCGATCCCGCCGGGGAATTCGAACGGCTCCAGGACAACGACAGCCCCAAGACCGCGACGCCGATCGACCTGGGAACCATGGTTCGGGACAACATCTGCCCGACGGGCGACCAGGACTGGTACCAGTTGGTGATCGACCAGCCCGGCATTCTCAACGTCTGGTTCGAGGCCAGGCCGCAGCTTACGGTCAGGCTCCACGATGCCGCAGGCAAGACCCTCGAAACTGTGAACGCCTACCTCAACACGCAGAACCAGGTGAACTGGGATGTTGTGCCGGGCGTGTACGGTCTCCAGGTGGCCGCCTGGGGCAATAACGTGGAGAGCGCATGGGATTATGCTCTCAAACCGACGCTGCACAGGGCCGTACCGGGCGAAACCGCCGATCCCACGAAGAGCCCTGCGATCCCGCTGAAGATCGGAGAAGCCCGACCTTGCGGCATCGAGCTGATTGGAGATGTGGAACGCTTCCGCGTGAGCATTCCATCCAAGGGCGAATACGTTTACTTCATCGGCGGCCCGATCGAGACCTCGACCACCGCCACGAACTCAAGGACCGCAGCCCCCTTCTTCCAACGCCTGGCGTATGCCTCGACCACGACGAGACATGATTTCGTGGCCGACGGGCCCATGGAGTTGGATCTCGTCGTCACCGCATGGGGCAACAACAAGCGTAACGCCCAGCCCAACTGGGTCATGGTTGGCCCCAAAGCAGCGTCCCTTCGGTCCCCTGCCGTGAGCTGGACGGTGAACGCCTTCGAGCCCACGAAGGTCACTTTCGCCCTCGCGGCCGTCCCCGGCGTGCCTTCCCTGCCGGCGGTGTCGCTGGACCTCAACGGGGACGGCCGTCCCGACGCGACGGTGACGTCGGGCCAGTCGCAAACGCTTGAGTTTCCGACGCAAGGTCTGTACCGAACGGCCTCCTGGGGCACGGACAATTCGATCTGGGCCCGTGGGGAGTTCTGGGTCCAGGCCACGGGTCAACCGGTTCGGGAGGGCATGCGGGTCCTGATCGTCACCCCGAGCGAGGGAGAATGGATCGATCGAATGGCTCCCGTCCACGTGACCGCGATCAGCTACGAGGGAAAGCCGATCCGACAGGTGGACCTGCAAATCAACGGCCGGTACGTCGGCTCCGACTATACGCTGCCCTACGAATTCGAGGTCCCCTGGCAGACGGTGGCCGGCGGCGCCCGCACCCTCGTTGCCACCGCCACCGATGCCGCCGGCAGACGGGAGGCGTCCACCCGCAAGCTCCAGGTCTCCGATTACTTCAACCTGCTGCCGACCGATGGTTCGGTGGTCACAGGCAATGAGGTCACCATCTCCTGGGACGGCGGCGCGTTCGGGCCCGCCAGGGTCCGTTACCGCCCCAAGCAGGACGACAAGACGGACACCGACTGGAAGGAAGTCGTGGGCCAGAATGCCCGCGCGCGCCGCGTGCGGATCGCCGATCTCGAAGCGGGGAAGATCTACGAATACCAGCCGCTGGGCGGGTCGGAGCCCGGTCCCGTCCGCGAAGTCACGCGAGTCAAGGGCCTGGCCTTCACGCAGTCCCGTTACGGCGGGACCATCCAGCGCGACTACGACCAGAAGATCCCCGTCGCGGTGCGCAATCATGCCACCGAGAAACGGGTCGTGCGACTCCGATGCGACCAGCCGCGAGACAGCAACCTGTTGGTGGCTTTCATCGGAGACGGCGAGAAGAACCGACCGGTGGAATTGGGACCGGACGAGCAACGCGCCTTCACGCTCGGCTTCAGCGCCCAGGATGTGGTCCAGGAACGCCACGAGCTGCCCATCTACATCGAGTCGGAAGACGGGTATTCCGACCAGGCCCAGGTCGAAGTCCTGGTCAAGCTGCCGAAGGTGGATCTGCAATGGGTCGATCGGACGCCCCAGGGACAGGAGGGACTGAGCCGGACGTACGAACTGGTCAACCAGGGCGACACCCTCACCGACGTGAATGTCGGCGCCGCCAACGACAACGTTCGCATTTCTCCCGAAGTCAAGCACGGCCTGATTCAGGCGGGACAGCGCCTTCGGTTCGACGTGTACCCGAAGATCGGCGAGGGCTTCACCGGCTGCGAGGACGAGATCCAGGCGACGTCCATCGGCAAGACCGCTTCCAGTCGTTACGAAGGCAAACTCAAGCCCGGCGAACAGGTCTTCCACCTCGACATGACCGCCGGTCTCGACCCTGTCACCCGCGAACCCGATAGCGTGGAAACCGCGGTGCGTGCCGCCCGCCGCCTGGTGGGACAGTACCTCAGTCCCGCCACGGTGGACTGGACCGCTCGGACCGATCCGCAGGACACCAACCACGATGGAAAGCCGGACCGCTGGACCGTGACGGATGTGCTGAATCGGACGCGCTGGTTCGGCCAGGACACCGATGGCGACGGAGAGGTGGATTTCGCCCAGGCCGACGTGGGGCTCGACGGCGAAATCGACCATTCTTCCGTCTTGAACCAAGGCCGCTGGCAGGCCACGAACCTGCTCGACGCCTGGCTGGAGATGAACTTCACCATCCCGCAGCACCGCTCGGCCTACGAGCCGCACGATCTGGACGTAGTCGTCAACGGCAACGTTGTCGGCCAACTGAAACAGACCATCCCCGAAGGCAATTATCGTTTTCCGCTGGCGCCCGCGGCGCTGAACTGGGGCGGAGCCGACAATACGCTCGAGATCAACTCCCACTTCCGCAACTTCGCGCACTACGCCATCTCCAGCGACTTCCAGCTCAAGACCCGTCTGTTGGCGGCAAAAACCCATGCGATCGGCACATCGCACCAGGACGCGGTCCGTCGCCTTCTCGACAGCGACAAGGGGTTCTCCACCGACGGTCCCGACTACAGCATCTCTTCGGAAGATCTGGACCTGACGCCCAAAGACAAGCTCACGCCGGGCATGCCGATCCGCATTACCGGAACCGTGCGAAATCTGGGCGCCGGCGCGGGCGACCGGCTCGAAATCGCGCTCTTCCTGGCCGTTCCCGGAACCCAGGGCAAGGAACTGATTCGCCAGAGCATGACCGCGCCGGGCTTGATGACCGATTCGCCCTTCGAGTTCATCTGGCCCGCGGCGCCGGGCAACCACAGCCTTCGCGTGATGGTCGATCCGGACAATCTGATCGGGGAATCCAACCGCAAGAACAACACCGCGATCCTCGGCGTCGTCGTTCCCGGCGACGAGGTCCCGCCCACATTGACGGTGGTCAAACCCGAGCGCAACTTGACGACTTCCAACGGGGCCGTGAGCCTGTTGGCCACCGCGACAGACGAAGCGGGCATCATCGCAGTGACCGTCTCCATCGACGGCGGCATGGTCCGTCCCCTGTACCGCACTTCGAACGGATTCGAAGGGATCGCGAGACTGCAGCCGGGCACGCACTCCCTGCGATTCCGCGTCACCGATTCCGGCGGTCTTCACGTGGAGGAGACCCGCGTTGTGAAGGTCGAGGCTGCGCGACCCGCGTGCAAGATCATCAGTCCGACCGAAGGCGCCACGGTGGACGTTGCGGAAACCCGCGTGCTCGTGTCGGCATCCGAAGTGGTTCAGAGTTGCGTGCGTATCAACCGCGGACCGTGGCTTGCGCTGAAGCCCACAGGCGACCTGTGGGCGGGACGCGTGGACCTGCCCTTCGGACGCTGCCAGATCGAGGCGGTGGTCATCGACGCATCGGGGGTCCGCCAGACTCAGTCGGTGACCGTGCACTGCACGGCACAGCCCGAACAGGAAACGCAACGCGATCGAGAAGAATCGCTCGCCCGCCCCGATGGGCAGGAATCTCCCGAGGCAGGCAGCGCGCGGTATGCCCAGTCCACGCCGGATCGAGAAAGGGATTTGGAGATCTCAGCAGACCCGGACGCCCGGATGTTCTCGCGGGTCCCGACGGGCCGCGGTCCCTGGCAGAGTCCTTTCACCCCCGAGGGGATCGAGTCGACCTTCGTTGCGATGTCGGATTCGCGACCGAACCGGTTGCCCGCGTCCTCGTCCGATGCCTCGGACCGAGCGGGTCCGGCGGACCTCCCCGAGGAAAACGACGTCGTTCCGCCTCCGGGAGTCGCTGCGCCGGTGCCGCGTCCCTCCGCGCCGTCCGCCGGGTCGCCGTCGCCCGGCGACCGGCGCCGGGTGCCGACGGGATTCGTCGTCGACCGCCAGCGGAACGATTGGTACTGTCCCAACCGGCCGAAGATCGGCATCACCTTCAAGCTGCCCGACTGGCTGACCAAAGAGGAATTCCAGGAGATCCTGAAGAAAGGTCCCAACAGCGCCGAATTTCGGGCTCTCGAGGGCAGGCTCCTGGCCGAGTACTGGCGACGGAACTTCGGGCGGACCATCAAGGGGCAGACCATCGACGAGCTTCTCCTGAAGTACAAGGACTTGCTGTTGCAGCGTTGCGATCGTCTGGAACCGGTGGATGGAAAGATGCCCAGCTTCCTGCAATCCCTCGGTCTGGCTGCCGACGATCCGCCGACCGATCCGAGGCAGTTGGAGGCCTGGCGCGAGAAGATGAAGGAACTCACCGAGGTCTATTGGCTCCGCCTGCTGGCCACGGAAGATCCCGCCACGGTCATCGAGAGCATGCGCATGCGGGCCGAGGCCCTGAGCCAATACGACCAGGCCTCCCAGTTGCAGGCGGAAGCCATCATCATCGAGATCCAAGCCAATCAGAAGATCACGCAGGACGTCCTCGAAGCCCTGCCCTACACCGGTGAAGCCCTCGATCTGATCGCGGCCGTCACCGGCGAATCTCTCTCCGGCGAGCAGCTCTCCGGCTGGGAACGGTTCTTCCGCACCGCCTGTGCGGCCGGGCCGGCGGCCCTGGAAGAGGCCTTGAAGCGGTCGCCCCGCGCCCAGGAGGCGGTCGCCCAATTCCTGGCCGCCGCCGGGGAAATGGGCGGCGACATGAAGAACGCCCTGCTCCGTCGCATCGGCACCGACATCGACAAGTTCGACCAGTTCACCGACGACGCCATCAGGTTCCTCACGAAGGAACGCCATATTTTCGGGCGCAACGCCGACGATGTGGTCGATGCCGCCAGGACCGGTTACCGACAGACCGCAGCCGGGATGGAGGACCTGCGACAGCTCGAAAGAGCCAAAGACGCCTCTCGACAGACCCTCAACGATCTCGACGATCTGGTGAGAAAGGGCCGTCAGGCCGGCGACGCCGACATAGAGGAGGTCATTCTGCGATTGCAGCGGGACAAGACCGCCCAATCGCTCATGAACACCTCGGAAGTGTCCGACGAGGTCCGCAAGAAGGCCAACGAGACCATCAAGAGAATCTACAGGGACACCGATGCGCCGACCATGGCGCGCATCAAAGACGCCGAGGTCCAAAAGCGCCTGAAGGAGTACGCGGACCCAACACGCAGTGCCCGCGGTTCCGACCTTGACCTGGACACCGTTGAGGTCAAGGTCTGGAGCCCCACGAACACAAGGGGCGCATCCACGGTCGATCCGGACTTCAAGAAGTTCGGCCGGGATCGCGACGTCACCTACCAGATCACCGGCAGAACCAAGGACGGACGCACCGTCACCCTGGACGTGAATCACGACATCTCGGGACCCATCTACAAAGAAGAACTCTACAGACGCTGTCACGGCGGCAACCTCCCGCCGGGCGATGCCGCCCAGCGGGCCAGGGCCATCAACCAGTTTGCCGACGACACGGACCAGATGGTCACCTCCAGGTGGCATCGCGAGGCCTACAACACCGGCCCGGACGTGCAGATCAGCGACTGGCTCAACAACGACATCACCCCCCCGGTGGCGAGGGTGGAGGACATTCGCGACACCATGATCACCAAGAGCGAGCACTGGTTCCACCAGGCGGCCCAGGCCGGACGCGACACCGTCCGGTACTCCCGGGACACCGCGGAGGGGATGCGTCAGGCCACCAAGCAATGGGACAATATCGTCGCCAGGCGAGCGGCCCTCTATGGCGCGAACGTGCCGCCTCAACTCGACAAGGCGATCGACATCTTCAAGCAGGTGGACAGGGGCGTCATCTCGCCCAAACAGGCGGAGCACATGCTCGAACAGTTGGGCAATCTGTCCGGCGGCGCCAAGCTGACGCCACAGAGAGTCGTCGAAAACATGGCCCACTACTTCGAGGCGATCGAAAAAGGTCCCGGCAAGGCGTTTCGCAGCATCAAGACCGCGGAACTGGCCAGGACGCTGGACGGCGTCAGCGATTTGACCCGACGCACGGACCTGATCAACGACGCCTATCGCAGCGGACACATCTCGGGCGAGACGTTCCGTCAGATGCGAGAAGGCAGCTTCCGCCTGCCGCCCAATTCGACGCCGCAGCAGAGGCAGCAGTTCCGGAACTGGGCCATCGGCGCATGGAATCGCCGCGCCATCAGCCTTACAGAAAGGAGACTCATCGAGGGGCAAGTGGGCTCTCTGGAAGAGTGACCGCCCCACTTCTGGACCCCCCAGGGAGATTCGAGGGTCAATCCCGGTTTCGCGAGGTTGTCCACGCCTCGGGGTTCCTCCGTGTGGCCGGTCACTGCGCCCGACGCGCCTGAAGGGACGATGTTCTCTTCCTTGCATCGCCATCGGATCAGGGCTATGATCCGTCAGTCGTGGCCGCACGTCCAATGGCTTGCCAACCGCTGTTTAGAGTGAGGTAGACATGTTTACTGCCGCGTATCGCAACCAGGTTCGACCAACGTCACGTCGGAACGGAAGAATGGAGTTGACCGTCTTGATTATGGTGGCGCTAGGGCCCATCCTTGCCGCCGCCCAGGTCCGTGAGAAGATCGACCGTGGCGTCGTGGCCTTGGCGGTGAGCGAAGACAAAACCTATGTAGGGTGGCGGCTGTTGAAGAGCGACCCCGAAGACGTCGCGTTCAACGTGTATAGGCAGGATGTCGGCCTGGGCGATTTCCAGAAGGTGAACGCAAAGCCGATTGCCGGGTCTACCAACTTCCTCGATACCTCGGTGTCGGGCGGCCATGGCTACCGATACAAGGTTACGACCGTCAGTCGGGACGCGGAACAGGAGACGCTGGGACAGGCCTATGTCTTCACCCTGGCCGGGAATCAGCCCTGGATTTCCATCAAGCTCAGGGACCAGGTGACTCTGAAGCGCGTCGGCATCGGGGACCTGGATGGGGACGGCGCCTTCGACTTCGTGTTGCAGCATCCCGATTTCAACGTGGACCCGTACCATCGGCCCGGCTACTGGAAACGCAGTCCCGAACCCTACAAGCTCGACGCCTATTCCTCGCAGGGCAAGTTCCTGTGGCGTTACGACATGGGCTGGGCCATTGAAACGGGAACCTGGTACTCGCCCTACATGGTGTTCGACGTGGATCAAGACGGCAAAGCGGAAGTCTATGCCAAGGCCGGGGAAGGCGACCCCCGCGAGCTGGACGGGCACGTGCTCGAGGGGCCGGAATACCTCGTGAAGCTGGACGGACAGACCGGGGCGTTGCTCGAAAAACGGGACTGGATTTCCAGAGAGGGATTCGAATCCTACAATTATTGGTGCCGGAACTTCCTCACGGTGGCCTATCTCGATGGAATCAACCCGTCGCTGGTCATGCAGCGCGGCACCTACACGTTGATCAAGACCGTGGCCCTGGACAAGAACCTCCACCCTATCTGGACGTGGGCCAGTGTGGGAGAGTACAAGAACTATCGGGGCCAGGGCCAGCATGGCATCATGACCGGCGACATCGATCTGGACGGCAAGGACGAGCTGGTCATTGGGACCTTCGCCCTCGATGACAACGGCGTCCCCCTCTGGCGGACCGGATTGGGACACAATGACGCGGGATACATCGCCGATATCGACCCGGCCCGACCGGGATACGAGATCTTCTACGGCATCGAATCGCGTTCGGCGAAGAATGGCGTCTGCCTGGTGGAAGCGAAGACCGGCAAGATCATCTGGGGCTACGAAGGCAGCACCCATCACGTCCACAGCCAGGGGATGATCGGGGACCTGACCGACGAGCATCCGGGCATGGAATGCTATGCCGGGGAAGCCAAAGGGGGCGACAAGTTCTTCCTGTACACCGCCCAGGGCCAGAGGCTCTCGGACAAGAACCTCTGGGGCCTGTCTCCCCGGGCCGTCTGGTGGGATGGGGATGAACGGAAGGAAATCTGCCATCAGGGCAAAGTCATTGAATACAACGGAGAGGAAAAGCTGGCCATCGAAGGAAAGGTCCTGATCGTGGCGGACATCATCGGGGACTGGCGGGAAGAGATCGTCACCAGTTTGCCGGGGGAGTTGCGGATCTACTCCACGAACATGGTCGCGGACTCCCGGAAAGTCTGCCTGATGCAGAATCATCTGTACCGGATGGCCGTCGCCGATGCCTCCATGGGCTACTACAATGCTCCCCAGGTCGGATTCAAATAGCCGCCATACAGGAGGACCTCCGTTCAGGAGGAACGTTCCCGGAAAATCGTGGGCCGGCCCAGGGGCAGACAGATTGAGGAGATGACATGAACCGAAGGCGCTTCATCGCCGCCGGCGCTATGGGCCTCGGGGCGCTGGTCGCCGGACCGCTGCGCCACGCCGTGGCCGCAGGCCGGAAAGACCGTCCCAATATCGTCTGGCTCGTGACGGAAGACAATTCGGCACGCTGGCTGCGCCTTTATGACGAGAACGGCGCGCCCATGCCGAATATCGAACGGCTGGCGGCGCAGGGGCTGGCGAGGCGCTTCATGTGCCCTGCGCGGTCGCTCGGACGCACCGCGTCAAGCCCGGCCTCAATCAGGCATTGAAGCACTTATCGCACGCCCCGTAGCCAGGCCTCGCGGCTTTTGTTGATTCATAGTTGACGTCTCGCATCCGGATGCGGGCAAGACCACGCTGACCGAGAAGTTCCTTCTCTACGGCGGGGCGCTGCAGTTGGCCGGCTCGGTCACGGCGCGGAAGAACCTCCGCGCCACCACGTCGGACTGGATGGAACTGGAGAAGAAGCGCGGCATCTCGATCAGCTCGACGGTGCTCCAGTTCGATTACCAGGGCTTTCGCATCAATCTGCTCGACACGCCCGGACACAAGGATTTCTCCGAGGATACCTACCGCGTCCTGACCGCGGTGGACGCGGCGGTCATGGTCATCGACGCGGGCAAAGGCACCGAGAGCCAGACGCGAAAGCTGTTCGAGGTCTGCCGGCGCCGTGGGGTGCCGATCTTCACGTTCATCAACAAGATGGACCGGCCCACTCTCGATCCGCTGACGCTGCTGGACGATCTGGAGAGCGTCCTGGGCATCGCGGCCTACCCCATGAATTGGCCGCTGGGAACCGGGTCCGGTTTCAAGGGCGTTTGGGACCGTCGCACGCAGATGGCGCATCTGTACGAGCGCACTCCGGGCGGGGCCTATCGGGCCCCCGTGTCCACCGCCGGTCTCTCGGACCCGATCGTCCGCAAACGCCTGGACGATGAGGCGGTCCATCGCACTGTCTGCGAGGAAATCGAGATGCTGGAAGGCGACGGCGCGGGATTCGATCCGGGCGCCGTGCCGGCCGGTCGGACCACGCCGGTCTACTTCGGCAGCGCGATCAACAATTTCGGCGTGCAGCTTCTGCTGGACGGATTTCCGGAGTATTCGGCCGGTCCGGGGCCGCGAAGGAGCCGGGCAGGATTGATCCCGCCCACGCATCCGGCCTTCTCGGGCTTCGTGTTCAAGATCCAGGCGAACATGGACCCGCGTCATCGCGACCGGATCGCCTTCGTCCGTGTGGTCTCGGGCAAGTTCGAGCGGGACATGACCGTGACCCACGTCCGAACCGGCAAGACGGTCCGCTTGGCGAACGCCGCCAAGCTGTTCGGCCGCGAGAGGGAAATCATCGACGAAGCCTATCCCGGCGATGTGGTCGGGATCGTCGGCAACGCCCACTTCGCCATCGGCGACACGCTGACGGAGGACCCGGTCATCGTCTATGATGAGATCCCCCGCTTCGCCCCGGAGTGTTTCGCCTACCTGGAGAACCCGGTGGCGTCCAATTTCAAGCGGTTCCACGCCGGACTGAGTCAGTTGCTTCAGGAGGGTGTCGTACAGTCCTATGATCTGCTGGACCGGACAGGCCCCAGAGCCCCGCTCTTGGGTGCGGTTGGTCCGCTGCAGTTCGAGATCGTGAGATATCGCCTGGAGAGCGAGTACGGCGCGTCCTCGCATGTGAAGGACGCCCCGTGGACGATCGCCCGCTGGCTGGACGCCAACGGGGCAATTGGGGATCTGACGCTGCCCAGTGGCGCCTGCGTAGCGACGGACAGACAGGGCCGACGCATGCTGCTGTGCATCGACGACTGGCAACTGCGGTACTTCCAGGAACGCAATCGCCATGTGAGACTCAGCGATGCGCCGTTTGCAGACCGGTCCGGCTCTCTTGCGGCGGCCGAGGAGGCATCGACGGTCGAGTATGAAGACAAAGTAGCCTGAAGGTAAAGATGGACAAGAAGACCCGAAAGCACATCCAGGTATTGAAGGATCGATTGCGGAACCGACACCAACGCCTGTCGGGCGCCAGGCAGCAGGCGGATGAAATCGATGAGGTGGAACGGGTGAAGACCGAGATCGCGTCGATCGAAGCGGCGCTGCGGCACTGGAATCTCCCGGCGTGCGACGCGTGGTCGTCATGGAACTGCTGGCCCCGGTGATCGCCTGGCACTGCAACCGGCTGGTGCCGATGGCTTCCAGCCGGATGGTGTCTTCGGTCTGTGGTCGGCCTCGAAACCCGCTCCTCATTTCCTCGACTGGTCACGCGCGTGTTCCCGCTCTGCAGAAGCCATGAGGCGCCGTTCTTCAATCCGCGCATGAACGAGACCGATTCGAACTGGGTCGTTATCGCGGCTCTCGAAGGGGATCCCTCGGCGGGAGCGGCCGCCATTGGGGAGCCATCAGCGGTCTGAACCGAATGGCACTTCCATAAGCTGTAAGCCAAGGACCGATAAGAGTACAGAAGAACAGACCTCCAAGTCGAAAAGATGGTTGTTACGACAATCGATTCGCAAGGAGGTCTGTCATGGACGAGTATACCCAAGGACGGCTGA
>DATIKY010000212.1:0-5268 GCA_035476995.1 Sedimentisphaerales bacterium
CAGAAAACGGGTCAATTCCGGTTTGATCTGCATAATCGTACTGGCGTCCATTCCGATGACCTCCCAATAGAAGTTCCGTTTCTATTGCCTCATCGGACAGCCGCTTAGGTTTTCTTGAGCTTCTGTAGCGTTGTAGTACTAAGGAGCCACGAGTTATCCCCGGGGTCAGGTTATCCCCGGGGTCAGGCCCTCGATTACGTTTTAGCGGGATTCTGGGTGGATTATGACCGTCAGAAGACAGATGGGTTGAGAACCGCCTCTCATCGCTCGGGGCGGGACGCGTTGTCGGTGACCGGTGCCCCGTGACCCGTGCCTCGTTTTCGGCCTTCGGCCCTCGGCGGTCGGTTCGGAATCAGCGTTCCTCTGCGGATGGTTCTCCGTTGCGTGGACACCGTGAAGCGTCAGGGGTTGAAGAACCGGCTTGCCTTTGCGTCCTCGGCATCCTCTGCGGTTGATGAATTCATGGTCGGCCTCTCCTTCTTGCCTCCGTGGGCTCTGGGTCTCCGTGGCGAATCCCCTCTTTCGCGATAGGAATCGCAAAATTCGTGCAACATTGGAAAAGGGAAAACGGGGTTCGGGCACAATTTTTTCTATTCCTGCTGCGGCCTGTTCTTACGGCGATTTCGGGCACCTGGCGGATGCGGATTTTTCGACAGATTCGTGCAACATCGAGCGTAGTATAGAGGGACGTCATTGTCCTCGGACGGCCCTTCGCGAGCGTTTTCTTCGCCGTGACGCGGGGATTGGGGATCGCTTTTGCGATCGCATGTGGGGTCGTGCCGATGAGCGAGAACGAGAGCTTCGGGACGTGCGGGCGGTGGCGGTTTTGTCGGATCGAGGGCGGCGAACCTGTGATCGACCGGCGGCTGAGAGGGCGGATTCCGGTCTATACCGACGCGGCGGGCGATTACTGCAAGATCCCGCTGACGCGCGGGCACTTCGCCAAGGTCGATCCGGAGGATTATGGCTGGCTGACGCAGTTCCGCTGGCATTACGTGCGGACCGGGCGGACGTTTTACGCGGTGCGGTCGCACTATCACGGCGAACGCGGGCGAAAGATCTGGATGCACCGCGAGATTCTGGGCACGCCGGGAGGGATGGTCTGCGACCACATCAACCACAACGGTCTGGACAATCGGCGGAGCAATCTGCGGAACTGCACCGCGGCCGAGAACAACCTCAACCGTCGGCACTATCGCAACTCGCGGTCGCGGTACAAAGGCGTGTGGTGGTGCAAGGGGCTTCAGATGTGGGGCTCGGAGATCCAGGCGGGCGGCCAGGCGGAGTTTCTGGGCTACTTCACACGCGAGGTCGAGGCGGCGCGGGCGTACGATGCGGCCGCCCGGCGGCTGCATGGGGCGTTCGCATGCGTCAATTTCCCCGAGGAACCGCCCCAGGAGAAGTGATTCGCGGGTTCGAGGAAGCGTTGACCGCGAGCCTGGGTTCTGGTACGATGCCGGTTCCTTCCCGCGAAGGAACGTTTGAAGGATCGAATGAGATTGTTCTGCAATAGCGAGGAATCAGGATGAAACTCGTGCTTTCGCTCTGTGCGGCCCTCCTTGTCGGCGTCTCCCCTGCCCTTGCGGCGACCGAAGCTCGGCTGCTGCGTTTTCCCGCGATCCACGAGGATCAGATCGTCTTCACGTACGCGGGCGATCTGTACACCGTCGCCTCCTCCGGCGGCACCGCCCGCAAGCTGACCAACGACGACGGGATCGAGATGTTCGCCCGGTTCTCGCCGGACGGCAAGACGCTGGCCTTCACCGGCCAGTACGACGGCAACACCGAAGTCTACCTCATGCCCGCCACCGGCGGCGTGCCCCAGCGGATCACCTACACCGCCACGCTCGGCCGGGACGACGTGGGCGACCGCATGGGTCCCAACAACATCGTGATGACCTGGACCCCGGACGGCCGGCGGATCGTCTTCCGCTCGCGGATGCGTTCGTTCAACTCCTTCCTGGGTCGGCTGTACTCGGTCGAACTGTCGGGCGAGATGCCCGAGGAACTGCCCCTGCCGCGAGGCGGGTTCTGCTCCTACTCCCCCGACGGCAGGAAGCTCGCCTACAACCGCGTCTTCCGCGAGTTCCGCACGTGGAAGCGCTATCGCGGCGGCATGGCCGACGACATCTGGATCTACGATTTCGAGGCCAAGACCACCGAGAACATCACGAACAACACCGCGCAGGACATCATCCCGATGTGGAGCGGCGACAAGATCTTCTTCCTCTCGGACCGCGACGAGAACAAGCGGATGAACCTGTTCGTCTACGACACCAGGTCCAAGGAAACGCGGCAACTGACGCGGTTCACCGAGTTCGACGTGAAGTTCCCGTCGCCGGGCCCCAAGGCGATCGTCTTCGAGAACGGCGGCTACCTTTATCGCTACGACATCGAGACCGACGAGGCGGTCAAGGTAAGCGTCTCCATTGAGGACGACCTCCGGGGCGGCCGGGGCGGCCTGGTCAACGTCGCGGACAAGGTGAGCAACTACGAGATCTCGCCCGACGGGAAACGGGCCCTCTTCGGCGCGCGAGGCGACGTGTTCACCGTCCCCGCCAGACACGGCGCCGTCCGGAACCTGACCGCCACTGCCGGCGTGCACGAACGGAACTCCAAGTGGTCCCCCGACGGAAAATGGGTCGCGTACGTCTCCGACGCCTCCGGCGAGGACCAGATCTGGGTCGTCCCGCAGGACGGACGGGGCGCCGCCCGCCAGGTGACCCAAGACAACGCGGTCTATCTGTACGACCTCGCCTGGTCGCCCGACAGCAAGAAAATCCTCTGGGCCGACAAGGGTCTGCGTCTGCGATTCGTCAACGTCGAGACCGGCAAGATCACCGAAGTCGCCAAGGGCGAAAAATGGGAGTTCAACGACTACTCCTGGTCGCCCGACAGCCGGTGGATCGTCTATGCCAAGGCCGAACTGGCCGGCATGAGCAAGATCTATCTCTACTCGCTCCAGGACCAGACCTCGCACGAGCTGACCGACGGCTGGTACAGCTCGTCGAGCCCGATCTTCAGCTCGGACGGGAAGTTCGTCTTCTTCGTCTCGCAGCGCGACTTCAACCCGATCTACAGCAGCACCGAATGGAACCACGCCTATCAGGAGATGTCCCGCGTCTACCTGATCACGCTGGCGAAATCCACGGAATCGCCCTTCAAGCCCAAGAGCGACGAGGTCGAGATCAAAGGCGAAAAGGACAAGAAGGAGGACGCCGAACCCAACCAGCCGGAACCGTCGAAGGCCAACGACGTCGAGAAGCCCAAGGACCAGAAGAAGTCCGAGCCCGAACCGATCCAGGTCGATCTCGACGGCATCCAGGACCGCATTGCGGCGCTGCCGATCGCGGTGTCGTCCTATCGGCGCCTTGACTCGGTGGACGATCTGGTCTACTACCTGCGTCACGGACAACTGTGCCTGTACAACCTCAAGGAGCAGAAGGAAACCGAGCTGGGCCAGGCCCTCGGCTACGAGATCTCGGCCGACCGCAAGAAGATGCTCGTCTCGGCCGGCGGCAAGTACGCGATCCTCGATCTGCCCAAAGGCAAGTTCGAGATGAAGGACACGCTGGATCTGTCCGAGATGGAAGTTCAGCTCGACAAACGAGCCGAATGGAAGCAGGTCTTCAACGAATGCTGGCGGCAGATGCGGGATTTCTTCCACGTCCCGAACATGCACGGCGTGGACTGGCCGGCCATGCGGACCCGCTACGAGCCGCTGGTGGCCTTCGTGAACCACCGCGCCGACCTGACCTACGTCATCGGCGAGATGATCAGCGAACTGAACGCAGGGCACGCCTACGTCGGCGGCGGCGAATCCCCCCAGCCCAAGCGGATTTCAATGGGCCTGCTCGGCGCCGAACTGACCCGCGACGCGCAGACCGGCTACTACAAGATCGCCAGGATCCTGCGGGGCGAGAACTGGGCGAAGGCCACACGGTCGCCTCTGACGGAGATCGGCGTGGACGTCAACGAAGGCGACTTCCTTCTGGCCGTCGACGGCCGCTCGACCGCGGACGTGAAGAACCTCTACGAACTGCTCGTCAACAAGGCCGGCAGGCAAGTCACGCTGAAGGTCAACTCGAAGCCCGAGCTGGAAGGCAGCCATGAGACGATCGTCGTGCCCACCGACAACGAAGAGAACCTGTACTATTATCGGTGGGTCCAGGGCAACCTCGAGAAAGTCACGAAGGCCACCGACGGCAAGGTGGGCTATATCCACGTGCCGGACATGGGCCCGGCCGGCCTGAACGAGTTCGTCAAACACTTCTATCCGCAGATCCGCAAAAAGGCCCTGATCATCGACGTCCGCGGCAACGGCGGCGGCAACGTCTCGCCCATGCTCATCGAGCGGCTCCGACGAGAGATCGCGATGGTCGAGTTCGCACGGAACACGGCGCCGGCCCCCGATCCGGAGGCGATGATCTACGGCCCGATGGTCTGCCTGGCGGACGAGTTCTCCGCCTCCGACGGCGACCTGTTCACGTACCAATTCAAGCACTACAGGCTGGGCAAGGTGATCGGCAAACGGACCTGGGGCGGCGTGATCGGCATCCGAGGCAGCCTGCCCCTGCTGGACGGCGGCTCGCTGAACAAGCCCGAGTTCTCCCGCTACGACGTCGAAGGCAAACGGTGGATCATCGAAGGCGAAGGAGTCGAGCCGGACATCGTCGTGGACAACGATCCCGCCCAGGAGTACGCCGGCGTCGATCAGCAGCTCGACAAGGCGATCGAGGTGATCCTGGACGAGCTCAAGACCAAGGAAAAGGAGATTCCTCCGCTGCCGCCGTACCCGGTGAAGTGAAGGGACCGCGAATCGAGGCTCGGGAACTGAAGGAAGCCCAGGCCGCCGAGGCCAGGAAGAAGCCATCTCAGATCTCGGATGGCCGCCTCGCCAACAAAACTCCCGACGAGTTCAAGCGGTTCAACAGGTTGACGGTCGATCAGATCGAGAAGATGATCATGCAGGTCGAGCAGGAGATCGACGCCATGAAGCAGCAGTTCGGCAGCGCCGAGATCTACAAGAACCCCGACCGCCTCGCCGACCTCTAGCAGACCTGCGCGGCCAAGCAGTCCGAGCTCGACCTGCTCTACCTCGCCTATGAACGCAAAGCGGGGTGAGAAGGGAATGGCACTTCCATAAGAGCTATGTCGTATTGAGCAGGCGTGCTTTGGCGACAGATCGAGGCTCGGTCAGGTACACCTGTTTCTTGGGTCGTCTCTTCACCGCCCGCGGCTCGACGCGGTCGGGGCGGTTGTTGACGC
>DATIKY010000213.1:0-11477 GCA_035476995.1 Sedimentisphaerales bacterium
GAAACTGCGTGAGGAAACCGCCGCATGGGAGAAGAGCCGTGACGGGGCCGAGGTGAAAGTGAACTGGCAGTTCACCACGGCAGACGCCAGGACAAAGCTGAAACGTCTCTATCCATCAATGGATGGGTAATGGAGCACTAGTCGCCCTGCGGGCGGTTCGGTCGAAAACCGGATGAGCCAGAGAATTCTCATAAAGGGCTTGACAAAGTTAGGTGGGGCTAACTATAGTAGGGCCAGTATTGAGTTGCAGTGAGATCCATGATGGCTACGGGCACAACGCAGAAACTCAGCGCCTCACTCGAGGATTACCTGGAGGCGATCTTCAACCTGGCCGACGACGAAGGCCAGACTCGAAGCAAGGATATCGCCACCACGCTTGGCGTGGCGAGGTCTTCGGTCACAGGCGCATTGCAACTTCTTCGCAGTAAAGGACTTGCGAACTACGAGCGGTACGGCTCTGTCACCCTGACCTCCCAGGGGCGGGCCGTCGCCCGGGAGGTGGCGAGGAAGCACGACATCCTCACGTCGTTCTTCGTCGACGTGTTGGGTGTGGAGAAAGAAGTGGCTCAGCGGGCTGCCTGCCAGGCGGAACATGCGTTGGGGTCCGAGATTATCGGTCGATTGCTCAGTTTTGTCGACTATGTCGCCGCTCGCGGTCAGGATGGATGTGATTTGGCGGGCGAGTTTCGGCTTTTCCATGGCAGACGGTCGGCGACAAAGACAAAAGGATCGGTGTTGTGATGGGTGAAACAGTGGTGGAGACGCGTCAGATGCGGGCCCTGTCGACTGTAACCACGGGCGAGAAGGTTCGTTTGGTGCGAGTGCGGGCCGGACGGGGCCTGAACAGCCGGCTGGCGTCCATGGGGTTTGTCCCCGACGCCGAGATCCGGGTGGTCAGCAACGGCCACCCCGGTCCGTTCGTCATCATCATCAAGGATATCAAGATGGTTCTGGGCCGGGGAGTGGCGCAGAAGGTGTTCGTTCAATAGGGCCCTCAACGCAGAGACGGTTTTTTTCTCTCCAGAGTTCGTTGCCCCTAACTATGCGAATGGCGGGTTCAGGATACTCTCGAACATGAAACCAATTATCGTGGCCCTCGTGGGCAACCCCAACAGCGGAAAGAGCAGTCTGTTCAATCTGATCACCGGTTCCCATCAGCACGTGGGCAACTACCCCGGCGTCACGGTCGAAAAGAAGGAGGGCGTCTGCACGCATAAAGGGCAGGATATCCTGTTCGTCGACCTGCCCGGCACGTACAGCCTGACCGCCTACTCCGAGGAGGAGATCATTACTCGCCGGTTCGTCCTGGACGACCGGCCCGACGTCGTAGTCGATGTCGTCGATGCGTCGAACATCGAACGGAATCTGTACCTCGGCACGCAACTGATCGAGATGGGCGTGCCGCTGGTGTTCGCCTTCAACATGAGCGATTTGGCCAAACGGCGGGGACTGGTGTTCGACCTCGAACAGTTGTCGCGTCTGCTGGAGGCGAGGATCGTTCCGACGGTGGGAAACAAGGGCCAAGGCCGGGAGGCGCTGCTCGACGCCGTCGTCGAGACTGCTCGCGAGGGCAGAAAGCCTCGCGTTCATGGCTTGCACTACGGCGGCGAAATCGAGGAACAACTGGCGCGCGTCGAAGCGATCGTTCGGACGCAGGAAGGAGATCTCGCACAGAAGTATGGCTCCCGCTGGGTGGCCCTCAAGCTGATCGAGCAGGACGATGAGATTGTCGGCAAGGTTCACCACAAAGAGCTCCTGGACGCGACCGCCAGGAGCGTCGTTCATTTGCGGGGCATCTTCCGCGATGAACCGGAGATCGTTCTGGCCGATCGGCGATATGGGTTCATCTCCGGCGCCTGCCAGGAGACGATCAAGAACACGGTCGAGCGGCGGCACGACGCCAGCGACGTGATCGACGCGATCGTGACCAACCGAATTCTCGGACTGCCGATCTTTCTGCTGCTGATGTACGCGGTCTTCTGGCTGACGTTCACCCTGGGCGAGTTCCCGATGCAGGTTTTGGAGGGGTTGTTCGGCTGGTTGGGGGCCGCGGTTTCGGGGTTGTGGCCTGCCGGCAGCGAGAGCTGGCTGCGGTCCCTGCTCATCGACGGAGTCTTCGCCGGCGTCGGGGGCGTTGTGATCTTCTTGCCCAACATCATGCTGCTGTTCCTGGCCATCGCGATGCTGGAGGACACCGGCTACATGGCCCGGGCCGCGTTCGTGATGGACCGGATCATGCACAGGATCGGTCTGCACGGCAAAAGCTTCATTCCGATGCTGATTGGCTTCGGTTGCTCCGTTCCAGCCATCATGGCCACGCGAATCCTCGAGAACCAGCGGAACCGCCTGACCACGATCATGGTCATCCCGCTGATGAGCTGCGGGGCGCGATTGACGATCTATTCGCTGATCATCCCGGCCTTCTTTGCTCCCGCTTGGCGCGGCCCCGTGATGTGGCTGGTCTACCTCATCGGCATCCTTTTGGCAGTGATCTGCGCCAAGGTGCTTCGCCTGACGATCTTCCAGGGCGAGACCATGCCGTTCGTGATGGAGTTGCCGCCGTACCGTATGCCGACGCCCCGATCCGTGGTGATTCACATGTGGCAGCGGGGTTGGATGTTCCTCAAGAAGGCCGGCACCGTCATCCTGGGAATCTCCGTCGTCCTGTGGGTTCTGGCGAGCTTCCCCAAGCCCGCTCCCGAACGACTGGTGGGCCTGGACGAAGAGCAGGCCCAGCAAGTCGCGTTGGAGCACTCGGTGATCGGGCGCGTGGGGCGGTTCGTCGAGCCCGCCATCCGACCGCTGGGATTCGACTGGCGGATTGGCACCGCGTTGATCGGCGCCACGGCCGCCAAGGAAGTCTTCGTCTCGCAATTGAGCATCGTGTATGCGACGGGCTCCGGCGACAACGCCGACGTGCTGCGGCAGAAGCTCCAGGCTCGCTATGCGCCGCTCGTGGGGTTCTGCATCATGTTGTTCTCTCTGATCTCCACGCCGTGCATCGCGACGGTCGCGATGACCAAGCAGGAAACGAACTCGTGGCGATGGGCGGCCCTCCAGTTCTTCGGTCTGACGGCCCTGGCATACATCATTACTCTGGTCGTGTTCCAGGTGGGCAGTCGGATCTGATTTGAACATGTCGTGGAGAAGATCCCCGATCGGGTCTGATCGAGGTTGAAAGTTCAGCCATGGCGAATCGTGGAGGGACCGGAACGTGTCGATGTGGGACAAACTCCGGTCGGCGGGACGAATCGCGGGATGTCGGCGCCGCGGATGGCAGAGAACCGTCGGGGCGGACCGAGTCCGCATGGTTCGATTCGCGGTTTTTCCCTGTCAAGCTTGCCCGCAATGGTGCCGAGCTAACTGCTTCTGGAGCGTGGGCGTGCAATACCGAGGGCCGTTCGAATTACGGGACGGAGACGTTCTGGGGGTGGGTCTCCCCCAGGGCACGTTCGCCGGCTCGGATAGCCTGGCGGGGCTCTCAGGATCGGAACAGGTTGTGGAAACGCACTACATCATTGCGGTCGGGCGTTGGATGAGCTTCCGCCCGAGCAACCGGTGCATAGCCGCCCCGGCGGTCGGTCCGATTCAGACGACGCGTTGTTCCTCGGCCCGCGTGCGCGGATCCTCATTGAACAGGCGTCGGTCAACCGCAGTCTCGCAACCGTCAGGTCGTGGACTGGGGGGGATTCTTGGTGGGGGTCTTGTCGCCCTTCATGGCGATGATCAGGGCTCCGGCCGCGGCACCGGCGGAATAGCTGAACGCCAGGAGCCAGTCGTTAGTCCGGATAAAATTCGACAGTACCCACAACCCCAAGAGATTTTCGATAAAGACAATACAGACGAGAAGAGTCTTCTCGCCGCGAGCGCACGCTAAGGTACGCCGCAACGCCAGGTACCACTCGCCGCAGCCGACCGACAAGTAAAGGATCATCGTCGGGAGGAGGTTCATAGTCATCCTCCTGCCCGCAGGTCCAGGAAACCATGATGTTCTGGGTCATTTCCATAACCTCAGTATACCACATCGACCCTCTTTGTGCAATTCCCTTGCGGTAGTCCTGCAGATTTAAACTCTTTTCAATAAGGGACTTACGGCTATAAGGAAAATACGGGGGCGACGAACAAAAAAGGCATCTTACACGTAGGGCATCGTCGTGAGCGAGGCGTTCTTTGGATTTCGTCTCGGGTTGATCCCAGGTAGACTACCGGATTCTCTGTTCCTGGCGGAACCAGGCGACGAAACGGGCCAAGCCGGCCCGGATGTCGGTGGACGGTTTGTAGCCGAGGCGAGATTCGGCCTTGGATACGTCTGCGTAGGTGCGATCGACGTCGCCCGGCTGGAGGGGAAGCCGCTGACGCACCGCCTTCTTGCCCAGGGCCTGTTCGAGTTCCGCAATGAGATCGCTCAGGGCGATCGGCTGCGATTCGCCAAGGTTGTAGATCTCGTAGCCGGCGCATCGTTCCATGGCGGCGACGACGCCGTTGAGGATGTCGTCGATGTAGGTGAAGTCCCGCATCATGGTTCCGTCGCCGTAGACGGGAATGGGCTTACCGTCCTCGATGAGCCGGGCGAACTTGTGGATGGCCAGGTCCGGCCGCTGGCGGGGGCCATAGACGGTGAAGAACCGCAGGCAGTTGATCGCCAGGCCATGGAGATGGTGATACGTGTGACAGATCAGTTCGCCGGCCTTCTTCGTTGCGGCGTAGGGCGAGATGGGGAAGTCCACGTTGTCGTCTTCCGAGAAGGGGACTTTTCGGTTGTTGCCGTAGACGCTCGAGCTCGAAGCGAAGACGAACTTGGGGATGCCTCGTTCTCGGGCGGCCTCCAGGAGCGTGACGGTGCCGTTGATGTTGACGTCGGCGTAGAGAGCGGGCTCCGCGATGGACGGCCTGACGCCTGCCCGTGCGGCCAGATGGATGATCACGTCGGTCCCAGGCTCGACCGCCCGTTCCATCGCAGCTCTGTCGCGAATGTCCGCTTCGAGGAGCCGAAAGGCAGGATGAGACAGACTGCCGGCGATATTCCGTCGCTTGATGGCGGGATCATAGAAGGCGTCGAAGCTGTCTATTCCCACGACGGTCCAGGCGTCTTTGAGAAGTCGCTCGGTCAGATGCGATCCGATGAACCCTGCCGCTCCGGTCACCAGTGCTTTCATGCTCTTTCCCTATATGTTCTGGGCCAACTGTTTGATGTATTTCCGCAGATCATCGGCCATGTCCTCCCGCTTGAGAGCGAACTCTATGTTGGTCCGAACGAATCCGTCTTTGTTGCCGATGTCGCAACGCCGGCCCTGGAGTTTGAGGCCGTAAACGGGGCGGGTCTTCACCAGTGAGCGAAGCGGCTCGGTCAGATCGATTTCGCCGTTCCTGCCGGGCGGGACCTTTCCGATGTAGTCTATGATGTTCGGCGTCAGCAAGTATCGGCTCGCGATCGCCAGACGCGAGGGGGCTTTCTGGGGCTTGGGTTTCTCGACGAGGTCCTTGATGCGATAGACGCCGGGCTCGACCTCCTCGCCGTCGATGATTCCGTAGAGGCTCACCTTCTTGGGCTCGACTTCTTCCAACAGAATGACCGGAGCCTGGAGCCGCTCGTAGAGTTCGACCAACTGGAGGGCTGCGGGTTTTGGGGCGTCCATGACCGTGTCCCCCAACAGGATGACGAACGGCTCGTTGTTGACGTGGTGGCGGGCGCAGTAGACCGCGTCGCCCAAACCTCGCATCTCCTTCTGCCAGACGAAATGGATGTCGGCCAGTTCCGAAATGCGTCGCATGGCCGCCAGCTCCGCGTTTTTTCCCTGCGATTCGAGTTGCTGTTCAAGCTGGAAGCTGCGATCGAAGTGTTCTTCGATGGACCGCTTGCCTTTGCCGATGATCATCAGCAGGTCCGTGATGCCTGCCTGGACGGCCTCCTCGACGACGTACTGAATGACCGGCGTATCGACGATCGGCAGCATCTCCTTGGGCTGCGACTTGGTGGCAGGCAGGAAGCGGGTCCCGAATCCTGCGGCGGGAATGACGGCCTTACGGATCATGTCTTGGCGGTTCCTACTCCAGGGACAATCGTGGGTTTGAGGACGCGGATGTTCAGCTTTTGAAGGGTTTTTCGCAGGTTGGCGAACATCTTCTCGTCGGTATAGGTGCCGACGATGGCGCCGCCGGAGCCGGTGAACTTGGCGCTGGCGCCGACGGATCGAGCCGCCTGGACCATGCGGAGGTTCTCTTCCGCGATCTTGTAGATCTCGCACCGCTTGTCGAAGTTGGCGTTCAGCATGGCGGGGATCTCGTCGAGGTTCCCGTCGAGAAGGCACTTCTTCACTTTCTCGGCCAGGTTCGCCCAGAATTTCATCGCGTTGACGACCTTGGGCTCGCCCTGTTCGAAGCGGTGGCGGATATTGTTATGAAACTTCTCGGTCGGTTCGCTCAGGTCGTCGCGATAGGCGATGTACAGCTTGGGCAACCGCTTGGGGTCCATGGGCTCGTAGTTGCCGTAGCCCTGCTTCTGCATGATTTCCTTAGCGAAGTCCATGTAAACGAGGCCTTCATACGCCTGGATGACGCGGTCCTGGAGGCCCGCCGGGATGTGCAGTTCCTGTGCCTCGGCCGCCAGGACCAGATTGGCCTGGACGTACCGGGGGAAGCTGACGCCGTAAAAGGCCATCAGGGCCCGCAGACACGCGGTGATGATCGCGCTGGAGCCGGCCAGGCCGACCCCGTGGGGGATGTCGGAACTGTAGCGAATCGAGAAGTTCTTGTCGTGCAGGTCGATCTGATGTTCCTGGCAGTAGTCGAAGAACCGCTTGACCGTGGCTTTCAGCAGGCGGATGCCGCCGTAGTAGCCGTGCAGTTGAACGTCGTTGACCAGAGTCTGAATGCTGGTGAAGCAGGAACGGTCTTTCTCGCTGGGCAGGATCTCCAACTCGGGCGTTTCGTACAGGATCACTTCCGCGCGGAAATTGCTGAACGCGAACGAGATGGTCTTGCCGAAATACCCGTCGGAGGGATTCCCCACCAGTCCGGCTCTCGGATACGCCTGCGTCCGAATAATCATGTCGTCTGTCCTCGCAAAACAGCTATAGGACTTTCACACGCGTCCGTCTGGACCAAGCCCGACGGCGGCTCCGTCCTTCGTGTCGGGCGTGGTCACCGGAGTCTCCGAAGGACCCCGGTCAGGCCTTGGATTGAGGCTGCTTCTCGACAGGCTCGATCATGTCCATGTCGATCTCGACGCTCGCAGACTGGCCCAGCAGGTCGATCTGGAGCACGAGGCGCGTATTGCTTCGGGTCTGGACGACGATTCCTTCCAGGCCCAGCAGAGGCCCGGCGATCACACGGCACCACTGGCCCTTGGCGATGTACTTGTGCGGGATCAGGGGGGCCCCGGCTCGCAAGGCCCGCTCGAATCCCACCAATTCATCGACCAGGCTGGCCTGATCCTTCACTTCGATCAGGCTCGCCACGCGGTTGGTCTTGAGCAACTCGATCCGCCCGTTCTCGTTTCCGCAGAAGAACAAATACCCGGTGAACAGGGGCAGCAGCGATTTGATGGTTCGGTGGCTCTGGCGACGCACCTTCCAGGTCATGGGCAGGAAGTAGCTGACGTTCCTGACCATCAGGTCATGGGCCAGGGCCTTCTCATTCCTGCTCTTGGTATGGGCGACCCACCATTGGCCCTCAAATTGGCGAAGCGATTCCGCCTGAGGCCAGACCAACGGAGGGTTGTCTTCAAACTTCAGCACGCGTTACTCCCAGGTTGGGCTGCCACGAACCCTGGCGGGGCGATCAAGGCTCCCCCACACATTTCTCGCAGCCCTTGATTTCTAAACCGACGGTCGCCGTCGGCCGATTCTATACGACCGGGCCTCAGTGTAGTGGCATCCCGGCAGAATGTCAAATGGGATCGAGGAGTCCGAGGACGGGATGATTCGACTTGACCTCGCGGCGGGCCATCCCTACAAAGAGAGTTTCGCCTGTCGGCGAGGCCGGGCGTTCGAGGTGAGAGTATGGGGAAATCGCGTGTCCGTGAAGCTCCAGCGGTTCGAGCGGCGGTTCGCCGCGAAAGGGTTGTGCTGTTCACCTGCATCGGCAGACGCGTCTCGCTGCTTCGCAGCTTCCAGAAAGCAGCGAGGGAACTTCGTCTGCGGACATCCTTCTGCGGCGCCGACATCGACAAGCACAGTCCGGCGTTTCAGTTGTGCGACGAGGCGTTGCTGGTGTCGCGGACGACCGAGCCCGAGTACCTCCATCAGCTTCTGGTGATCGTTCGCAGATTTGGGGTGAACCTGTTGGTGCCGACCGTGGACCTGGATTTGCGGCTCTTGGCCGAGAACAAGGCGCGATTTGCCGAACTGAGCTGCCGGGTGCTGGTGTCGGATCCCGAGGTGATCGACACCTGCCAGGACAAACGCCGGACGTTCGAATTTCTGACCCGAAACGGCTTCGACAGCCCCAAAACGATGAGCGTCCGGGCCGCCTTGGCCGCCGATCGGAGGGGGGAACTCGCCTGGCCGTGTTTTGTGAAACGTTGGGACGGGTACGCCGGGCTCGACAACGCCGTCGCGCGCGACCGCAGCGAGCTTCGGTTTTTCGCTAGGCGAATTCCGAATCCCATGTGCCAGGAGTTCATCGAAGGCCAGGAGTACACGTGCGATGTCTATGTGGACTTCGACATGCGGGTGCGGTGCGTTGTCCCCCGCCTGCGGATCGAGGTCCGCTCGGGCGAAGTCAGCAAGGGACGGGTTGTCAAAGACCCTCGCATCATGGCTCAGGCCGGGCGCGTGATCGAATTACTGGGAGCTGGTCCCGGCGTCATCACGGTCCAATTATTCGTGACGGAAGACGGTCGGCTCCGATTCAATGAGATCAATCCTCGCTTTGGCGGGGGGGCTCCTCTGTCGATCCAGGCGGGCGCCAACTTCCCCAAGTGGATCCTCCAGGAATTGGCGGACAGACGGCCCCGGATCGATCCGCAAGGATTCGACGACGGTCTCACGATGCTCCGCTATGACGACGAGGTCTGGGTCCGCGATTCGGAGCTCAAAGGAACGAAGATCGACGTGTGAAGCAGGCTGTTTGATGTTTGAAGTCAAAGGCTGTGAGGCTGACGCATGGTTCGCCTCTCACTTCAGACTTCCTTAAACCGTCACCACCAGGTATTCGGTTTCGCGGTCGAATCGCATCGCTCCCTCGAATGCTGCCGGAATCATCAGGCTGTCGCCTGCGGAGAAGTCCACCGGCTCGGCCTGACGGGACAGGATCGTGCCGAAGCCGCTCAGGACAATCAGCACTCGCATGACGCCGCGGGAGAAGAACACCTCTCCGCCCTCGACGCGGTGGCCCTTGTCCACCTTGAAGTAGTCGCAATCGACGAGCCGGCCGACTTGTGTGACAGACAGCCTCTCGGGCGTCACGTCGAAATGGATGCTCTCCAGGGCCTCTTCGATGTGGAGTTGCCTGGGCTTGCCGGAGTCGTCCACGCGGTTCCAGTCGAAGGCGCGATACGTCGTGTCCGAAGGCGTCTGGATCTCCGCGATGAGCAGGCCTGCCCCGATTGCATGGGCTGTCCCGGCAGGGATGAAGTGGCACTGGCCCGCCGACACGGGCACTTCCGCCAGCAGATTTGCTGCGGTTCCGTTGTGGATCGCGGCGGCAAACTGGGCCCTGGTGACCGGCCTTTTGAACCCCTTGTAGATGACCGCTCCGGGCCGGGCTTGGATCACGTACCAACATTCGGTCTTCATGTCGCCTCTGCCCATCCGCCTGCAGGTCTCGGCGTCCGGGTGCACCTGAACGCTGAGCACCTGCTGAGCGTCAAGGAATTTGATCAGCAGGGGAAACGGTTCACAGGACTCTTTGCCGACGATCGCCTCCCCATGTCGGCGGACAACCGAACCGAGCGTCTGTCCCTGGAGTGAACCGTTGGCGATGGTGGACTTGCCCTCGGGCAGGTCGGCGATCTCCCAGCTCTCGCCGATTTTCTCCCCCGGCGGGAGGTCTTTGGAGAACACCTCCTGCAGCGTCCGCCCGCCCCAGATTCGGGACTTGAACACGGGCGCTGATTTCAGAGGATAGATCTCCATCTCAGTCTTTCCTTCTATTTCAGATAGGCCTGGATGCCGTCGGCGATGGCCTTCGCCAGGCGGTCTCGGAAGCGGTCATCCGCCAGGCGGGCGGCGTCCTGGGGGTTCGAGAGATAGCCCAGTTCGATCAGGACGGCGGGCCCTTTGCTCTTCATAAGGACGCGGAAATCTTCCTCGCGGACGCCGCGGTTGTTCATGCCGGTCTTTTCCATGGCCTGGTTGATCGCGTGGGCAGCGCGGTACGACTCCGCGGAAGCGCCCGCCGCGACGTAGATCGTGAAGCCCTGAGCGCTGCTGCTGGGCGCCGAGTCCGAATGGATGCTCACGAACAGAGCGGCCTGCCGCCGGTTGCCGATCTCGGCTCGCTCCTCGAGTTCGATGAAGATGTCCTGCCAGCGAGTCATGACGACCGGCAGATTCCGCTGCTCCAGCAGGTTGGCGACCTTCGCGGCCACCCGCAGGTTGATGTCCTTCTCCTTGATGCCGGCGGGACTGATGGCGCCAGGATCGTGCGCGCCGTGGCCGGCGTCGATGATCACGGCGCTCTTGCGGGTGGGAGTTGTCGGCGGTTGGGGGAGACCCGTGCGGAGGTGCGGGCGGATCTGCTCGGCCAGCGTTGACGACACGCGAATGACGCCATGATCCTTCGTGACGCTGCCGACGGAGCCCTGGGGCTTGCCGTTGACGAAGAATCGACCGTCCGTGTGCGTGAAAACGATCACCGTGTTGGCAGCGTTCTTCATGACGACGAAGGTCTCGTCCCGCTGCTCGATCCGCAGGCCCAATCGAAGGGCCAGTTGCTCGATGGTTACCGTGTCCTCGCCGATCACGACTCCCGGGGTTCTTCGCTGGGGACCTGGACAGCCGGCGATCACCAGCGTCAGGCACGTCATTGCGATGGATATGTGTGTCCTTGTGGTCATATAAGGGGTTTTATCGGAGATTGGGCGGTCGAAAGTTGAGATTTCCTGCCACGATTCTTGGCCGCGGGCGAAGAAAACGGCGATCGGAGGCCGGCGGTTCCCGCGCGGAGGCGGTCATTCTACACGATCTGCGGAGCGAGATGCGCCGCTGCAGGGACCGGATTCTGGCGGGGTTCGCGGTCGCCGAACGCGTCCGAACATGCGGGGCAACGTGAGCAGGATGGCCGCCAGGCGATCAGCCGGGCCAATCGGCCGGCCAGTCCTCGCTTTACGCAGGAGATCCCCTCGGGGGCGTCCGTCGGGACGGTTGCCGGTTTCGACGGGTCCGCCCTTGTGACGAGTTCACCCTAACGTTGCATAAACATGGACGGGTCAGACGTTGGCTGGGATTTGATTGAGGATCTGTAACAGGCGCGTTTTGATCCAAGTGTTGGCACTGATCGTGAGTGTCAGAAGGCCTTGCGGCCGACTGAGGCGG
>DATIKY010000214.1:0-4962 GCA_035476995.1 Sedimentisphaerales bacterium
CCCCGAATCCCAAACCCATGGTACAATAAGCTGGTGGACATGCTTGACTCCTATCCTAAGTCCTTGCAAAACCTTTGGATAAGCCGGCATGTCCACTCTTCTCAACTCAAAAGTACGCAAAAACCGGATGAGCCAGAAATCCATGTACGGCAAAACCTACGAAGGCATCATCCGATCCTCGCTCCTGATCGACGAAAAGGGCAGGATCGCCCAGAT
The DNA here is from genome assembly GCA_035476995.1 of Sedimentisphaerales bacterium. GTDB lineage: Bacteria > Planctomycetota > Phycisphaerae > Sedimentisphaerales > Anaerobacaceae > PLanc-01. Next base: position 217 of record DATIKY010000214.1, read on the forward strand.
CTCCTACAAAGTCAAGCCCGAAGACACCGTTCCCAGTGCGAAGGGGGCCTTGAATGCCGGTTGACGCCTCGGAACCATCCCTGGAAAGAGCCCGAAGAGCCGAGATGGAGAAGAGACTCGCGACGTTTTTGGGTAGCGAGCGACTGGGCGTATTGTCCACCTGCGGCGGTCAACAGCCCTATGCCAGTCTCGTGGCATTTGGCGCCACGGACGACTTGTCGCACCTTGTTTTCGTAACTCCTCGCGCCACGAGGAAGTACGCCAACCTTGCAACCAACACGAGAGTCGCCATCCTGATCGACAACCGATCGAATCGGGCAAGCGACTTCCGGCGGGCCATGGCGGCCACCGCCGTCGGCACCGTGCACGAAGTACGCAAGGCCAGGAACAGCCGGTTGATTCGGATCTACCTGGAGAAGCATCCGCAGCTTGAGGATTTCCTCTGGTCACCGATGTGCGCCGTGTTGGACATTCGGGTGGAAAGCTATTATGTGGTGGAACGGTTCCAGCACGTGACCGAGCTGCACCTGCGATGATGATGCTACAGTAGGGGTGATTGACAGTTTTCCAGTGTTCACGTTTGCAGACCGCCGGGATGTTGGCATGGGGGTCTCTCGCGTGCAGAGACTCGCAGATGGTTTGGATTGATTGCCGAAGAGTCAGAGCATGGGTGTGCGACAAAGTCTATCCAAGCAACACTTTCTGATGTCCTTTCTCCGTTGGTTCGATGACGAAGCGGGGATCGAGCAACTCTCAGGCCGAGATCCAGAGCAGGTGGACTGGTTTCGGGTGATCCCTTTCTTCTTGCTGCATCTGAGCTGTTTCCTGGTAATCTGGGTCGGGTGGAGCCCCGTAGCGGTCGGCGCCGCCGTCGGTCTGTATGGGGTGCGGATGCTGGGGATCACCGGGGTGTACCACCGCTATCTCTCGCACCGAGCCTACAAGATGTCCCGGTTCTGGCAATTCGTCGGCGCGGTGATTGCCACGACGAGCGCCCAACGTGGACCGATCTGGTGGGTTGGTCACCACCGGCACCATCACCGGTACGCCGACCAGCCGGAAGATATCCATTCTCCAACTCAGAAAGGGTTCCTTTGGAGCCATGTGCTCTGGATTCTGACGCCCAAGTACTTCGCCACGAACAAGGCGATGGCAAAGGATTGGATGAAGTTCCCGGAACTCGTGTGGCTGAACCGCTACAGCACTGTTCCTCCTCTGGTGTTGCTGGCGTTGCTCCTGGCGGCAGGTGAGGCGTTGCGGATGTACGTTCCGTCGGCCGGGACTTCCGGGGTGCAGATGGCAATTTGGGGCTTCTGCATCTCGACGGTCGTCCTCTTCCATGCCACCGCGACGATCAACTCGCTGGATCATCTGGTGGGCCGGCGTCGTTACAACACGCCGGATCAGAGCCGCAACAACTGGGTTCTGGCCCTGGTCACGTTCGGGGAGGGCTGGCACAACAACCACCATCACTACCCGATCTCCGCCCGCCAGGGTTTCTACTGGTGGGAGATTGACCTGACCTACTATGTGCTCGTCGTTCTTTCGTGGCTGGGAATTGTCCATGATTTGACGCCTCTGCCGACCCGAAAACGCGACGGCGATCAGCTCAACGATGGGACGCCGGCCCCTGCACCGACGTAAGAGATCATCAGAAGGACTTCGCATGCGTATCGCAGTCATTGGAGCGGGCATCTCGGGCATGACGGCCGCCTCCCTCTTGCACAGAGACCACCAGATCACGGTGTTCGAGGCCAACGACTACATCGGGGGGCATACCCATACGGTGGACGTGCCTGCCGGCGGAAAGACCTACGCGGTTGACACGGGCTTCATCGTCTTCAATGAACGGACCTACCCCAACTTCGTCCGCCTTCTCCAGAAACTGGGCGTGCCCTGGCAGAAGAGTAACATGAGTTTCAGCGTCCATTGCGAGCGCACGGAGCTGGAGTACAGTCCCAGTTCGCTGGATCGTCTCTTTGCCCAGCGACGGAATCTCCTTCGCCCCGGCTTCTGGCGCATGGTCCGCGAGATCTTCGCTTTTCGGCGGCATTTGTCGCAGACAGCGGAGTTGCCGGTTACGGTCACGCTCGGGGAGCATCTTCGGGCAAAGGGCTATTCGCCCATGTTCAGAGAGTACTTCATTATCCCGATGGGAGCTGCGATCTGGTCGGCCGACCCGCGCCGCTTCGAAGAGATGCCGGCGTGCATGTTCGCCCGGTTCTTCGCCAATCATGGCTTTCTGAACGTCCGCGATCAGCCTCAGTGGCTTGTCATCCAGGGAGGATCGCGGGAGTATGCCAAGGTCCTGACGACTCCTTTTCGAGATCGGATTCGTCTGAACTGTCCCGTGCGGTCGATTCGCAGGCTGCCCGATGGCGTCGAGGTCGAAGTTGCGGAGGGCCGACCCGAGCGATTCGACCACGTAATCGTCGCGACCCACAGCGACCAGGCCCTGGGCCTGCTTGCCGATCCGACGGAGAAGGAACGGGAAATCCTGGGAGCGATTCCCTACCAGGAGAACCAGGTGGTCCTACACACGGACCGAAGCGTGTTGCCCCGACGTCGCAAGGTCTGGGCGAGCTGGAACTACCGGATTCCGCGTCAGATGCGCGACGGCGTATCCATGACCTACGACATGAACATCCTGCAAGGACTGGACGCAGAATGTGAGTTCTGCGTGACGCTGAACCCGACAGAGAGGATCGATTCGGAAAAGCTGTTGAGGCGAATGGTATACGCGCATCCCGTCTATAGTCCGCAGGCTCTGGCCGCGCAGCGGCGCCATGCCGAAATCTCGGGTGTCGATCGAACTCACTACTGTGGCGCATACTGGGCCAACGGCTTTCACGAGGATGGCGTCAAGAGCGCTCTGGCCGTCTGCGGGTACTTTGGCAAGGGCCTGAGCGATGCATAGTGCGATCTATGAAGGCGCTGTTCGACATCGCCGGTTCACGCCGGTCAGCAATGAATTCAGCTACCGGCTCTTCATGATCTACCTCGACTTGGCGGAGCTGCCAGAGGTCTTTCGTGGCCGCCTGTTGTGGTCGACGGACCGTTTCAATCTGGCGTGCCTGCGCCGGAAAGACCACCTGGGTGATCCGGCGGTGTCTCTCGACGAAGCGGTGCGCCGGCTGGTTCTGGAGCGAACCGGGGTGCGCCCGACAGGTCCGATCCGCCTGTTGACGCACCTGCGGTATTTTGGGCACTGCTTCAACCCGGTCAGCCTCTTCTACTGCTATGACCCCAGCGGCGAGAAGGTGGAGACGGTTGTCGCAGAGGTCACGAATACGCCCTGGCATGAGCGGTACTGCTACGTCCTGACGGAGACGATGAATGAGCACCATCCACCCTGGAAACGCTATCGCTTTCCCAAGACGTTTCATGTTTCGCCCTTTATCGGCATGGCTGTTCGCTACGATTGGCGGTTCCTACAGCCGGGGGAGCGTCTCCAGGTCCACATGGAAGACCACGTCGAGGGTCACAAGGTGTTTGATGCCACCCTGAGCTTGCGGCGAAGACCGATCACGGGCGTCGCCCTGGCGCGGGTGCTGGCCCGGTATCCCCTCATGACGGTTCAGGTCGTGGCCAGGATTCACTGGCAGGCGCTGAGACTGTGGCGCAAGGGCGCGCCCTTCTATGTGCACCCCAGGAAACAGAAGGCCCCAGAGGAGGCTACTCATGACTGAGAAGATCGCTCCGGTTGCAGAACGTCCCCGGTCATCGAGCCGACCCCGAGCCATTGACCGATGGCTGCGCGGAATCGTCCTGGGCCGACTGGAAAATCTGGGGTGGGGCAGGATCAGCATCCTCGAAGATGCCTGGACGCAATCCTACGGAGGTCACGGGGATGATGAGGGACCGCGGGTCACGGTCACGGTGCGACACCCGCGATTCTACAGCGCGTTGGCCCTCGGAGGAAGCATTGGGGCCGCGGAAGCCTTCATGATCGGGGACTGGTCGTGCGACGATCTGCCGGGTCTGGTTCGGATTCTCGTGCGTAATGCGTCGGTGATGTTCGGGATAGAGGGCGGCCTCGCCCGCTTGTCCACGGCAGCGCTGCGACGATTCCACTGGCTGCGGCGCAATACCCGCGAGGGAAGCCGGGCCAACATCCACGCCCACTACGATCTGGGGAACGACTTCTACGCACTCTTTCTCGACGAGACCATGACCTATTCCTGTGGGATCTTCGAGAGCCCTTCCCGCACGCTGGCCGAGGCCTCGATCGAGAAGTACGACAGGCTTTGCCGCAAGCTCCATCTGAGTCCGGCTGACCACGTCATCGAAATCGGCTGTGGGTGGGGCGGTTTTGCGATCCACGCGGCCAGCCGATACGGCTGCCGCGTCACGGGCACGACGATCTCGCAACAGCAGTCCGAATGGGCCACGCGGCGTGTCCAAGAACTGGGGCTTGCCGACCGCGTCCGGATCCTCTTTCAGGACTACCGCGACCTGGACGGCGTCTACGACAAGCTGATCAGCATCGAGATGATCGAGGCGGTGGGGCATCAGTTTCTTGGCCGGTTTCTCCAGTGCTGCAGCCGGCTCCTCAAACCCCATGTGAAGGGCGGAGCAAAAGTGCGGCGGGTGGCGGGGCGGAGTAAAAGTGCGGCACTCCCAGAAGCTTTCTGTGAGAATGGGTGGTCATTGACGGCGTTGGAGGCCGTGTTGATCACGCGGGTCTCAGCAGAAAGGACAAGGAGTGTATTGCAGCATGGAACAGTGGTTGGACATTCGCAGGAG
>DATIKY010000215.1:0-6469 GCA_035476995.1 Sedimentisphaerales bacterium
CTCAGCCGTCCTTGGGTATACTCGTCCATGACAGACCTCCTTGCGAATCGATTGTCGTAACAACCATCTTTTCGACTTGGAGGTCTGTTCTTCTATACTCTTATCGGTCCTTGGCTTACAGCTTATGGAAGTGCCATTCCGGGCTGACGCGGATTGGCGAGATTTACGCTTCGGATGTTGAGCCTGTAGTAGTCGGCTGCCATGTTGCTGAAGGTGAATCGGCCTTGTGTGTCAGTTCTACCTTCGGCATTGAGGAACTCGGAATCCCGGCGGTATTCACCTTGCGGCCCATCAACGGAGAGTGCGTAAACCTCTGCGTCAGGCACGGGCCGACCGGTCGCATCGTCGATGACCGTGCCCGTGATTTTCAGACCCTTTTCCAGTTGAATGACGACAGGTGAACGCAGATCCTCAATCTCCTGTCGCACGGGTCGGTATCCGGCGCTGGCCATGACCCGGACAAAACACCTTCCCTCAGAGCTCGGATTGACGTTCTTGAAGATGAAGCGGCCGGTCTCATCCGGCTGAGTCTGGACGCCGGAGAAGCCCCAGGAATGCTGCCCGGTCTTGATAGAGACTTCCAGAGCCACCTCGTTGCGCGCAGGGACGCCATTTGCGTTGAGCAGCCGGCCCGCAACATCGACGCCGCGCGGCAGCATCAGATCCACGTTGACGATCGGGTTCTTCTCATTCAGCGAGAAGGTCTCGCTCACTGCAAATGCGTAGCCTTCGTGGGTACCGATGGCGTATCGGCCTCCCAGAGGCAATGGAGTCGCATTGAATGTTCCCCGATTCACGGCATTGTTCAACGTACCGGAGAGATCGGAAAGGAAACCGGGCTGCCTGCCTTCGATGTTGGGCTTCTCGACGGTTATCAGGGAGGCGCCGGCGTCCTCCGCGAGACTGCCGTCGGGTCGGAATACCCTGCCATAGATCGCGCCGGCCGGATGGACTGGGACATCGATCACCAAGGGGGTTTCGCCCGGTTCCACCTGGATCGGCAGAATCCCGTTGAACCAGTAGCCCACGGGACGCTTCCCTTGGTGGAAATCGATCTGGTACCTGAACTGGCCCGGCACGGGGATTTTGCAGGATGCCTGATTGTCCGTGATGTCGAGCCAACTCGGCGTCATGCTTTGCCTCTGTTGCCATGCACGCTCAGTGATGAAGTCCGCTCGAACGGAGCCTTCCATGGGCGGCGCACCCTGCGGCACCTGGAAACGCAGTACGACCTGACGCTGCGCGTCTGCTTTCAGATCGATCACTACGTCGTCGAGCGGGTCTCGCTCGACATCCAGACGGATCTCCTCCGTGCCGGCCGAGAGCGTGACGGTCTGCCCCCAGAAGTCGTCGATCTCGAAGGTGCCGACGCCGTCGCGGATCGTCACAGGGCTCTTGCCGCTTGCGTCGGAATAGCCTGAGGTGTCGGGATAGCGGTAAGAATTCTCAACGCCGATGATCGGTTTGCCCGACTCCAAGTCCGTGGCCAGCAGGGACAAGTCCCCTGTGACACGCCCGCGAATGGTCTCTCTGGGCCCCAAGGTCACCGCGAGTTCGCGGCTTGTCGCCTCGACATCGGGGATGTACCGGTATCCATATCCGGCTGCTCGAATGAAGAGCAGATGCTTGTCCTCTCCTCGAAGCTGCCTCAACGCGAACAGTCCTTGAGCATTCGTCACCGCATGTGCAGGGCTGTTGATGTGGTTTTCGTGGCGAGACTGGTTTCCCTGCACCGCCACCAGAATGCGAATCTCCGCGCCCTCGATAGGTCGTCCGGTGGCTTCGTCCAGGACGACGCCGGTGACTGGCTGCGCCCTTCTGAGAACCACGGCTCGGATCTCATTCGAGTCGAGCACAAGTTCCTGTGCCTGGTGCGGTTCGAAGTCATCCGCGCGGATTTGCAGCGTGATCTTCTCGGCCGCGGCGTGCTCGAGCGTCGCGATACCGTCGGTATCGGTGATGAGTTCGATCGTATTGCTGAATGAAGGGCTATCGGGATACGTGTAACCGCCGGTCAGGCGAGCATCTCGAATGGGGCGACCCGTCTCATCGACCACTTGAATTCGTGCCGAGAATCCTTTGCCAAGCACCAATTCGATCCCATCGACACGTCCGCTGGGCTCGGGATGGAAAGGCCCGGCCAGAGCCGGCGCATAACCCTTCGCCGAGGCCATGACATGGATGCGTCCATACTGGACCTTCTGATCGAAGACGCCACCCTTCGACATACTTGCGATCATGCTCGTGAAGTAGTGGTGGTGCCCGCTGGAGAACCCCAGATTCACACGCTCCGGCAGGGGGCCGCCATCGTATGTACGAACTACACCCGATACTTGGATACTGTCCTGCTGGCCGTACTGGCGGTTGTCGCGGCCGTACTCTTTCGAGATGTCTGCAATCGCGTCGATTCGTTCCTGCGGGCTGAGGATGTGACCGGCCAGATTCACCGCCAGGCCCGTTGCCTGCCCGATCAGGATGAGGCAGGCCAGCGACAGGACGAGCATCGCCGTCGCGATGTGCCAGGGCACGCGGGGTCGCGGCTGGTGGCCCGCGATCAGGATACGTCGGACGCGGTCCAGGAGTGTGCCGCGGTCGGTGTCGCGGCCGAAGCCGACGGCTGGGGCCGGCGTGCCGAGGCGATGGGCCCACGCGACAAGCGCCTCCGCGTACTTGTCGCGTTGCCCGATCCACTGCACGCCGGCCGCGTCGCAGCAGGCCTCCCGCTCGATGCGGATTTGCCTGCTGATCCACCAGACCGCCGGATTGAAGAATAGCAGCGCTTCGACCACCATCTGGAGGAAGTTGATCAAGTAGTCGTAACGACGGATGTGGGCCAATTCGTGTACGAGGATGGCCCGCAGGTCGTCGGCCGGAATGCCGCTGAGCATCGACGCCGGCAGCAGCAGGGCCGGCCAGAAGCAGCCGATCACGCCGGGGGTCGAGATCCGTTCGCCGACGAGCACGCGGACCTTGCGGCCGATGCCCATGCCGGCCCGCAGTTGCTCGACGAGAGCGAGCGTTTCGACGTTCTCCAGCGGCCGGCATTGTCCTCGCAGCCGGGTTCCCCCGACGACAACGGCGACCATTCGCAGGAACATCACGCCCACGCCCATCAGCCAGGCTCCCATGATCCAGATCTGGCGGGACCGCAGGGGATGGGGAATCGTTCGGATCTCACGGGCGGGGGTTCCGATCTTCGACGCGGTCGGTTCGGGTGCTTGGGGGGCATCGGCTACGACCTGTGTTGGAGCGACGCCATCCTGTGCCGCTGCCGGCTCATAGCCGAGGATGGACCACGTCAACAGGGCCCCGAGCACGATTACGCCGAGTGCGGCGATCCCGGCGGCGTATCGTTTGCCGACTGCTTCGGCCGGGGTTCGCCTGAGGTAGAGGTACAGGACACCCGCCGCCAGGGCTCCCTGCCAAAGCGTATGAGCCAGGGCCAGCAGCAGATTCGTGCAGCGTTCGCTTTCCAGCAGGGCGATGAACGGCTCCATCTCAATCCCCTTTCCTCTCCGGATCGTTCTCTTGCGTCTTGGCCTGGGCGAGGAGCTTTCGCATCTCGGCCAGGTCGGCATCGCTGACCGACGTCTCGCTCAGGAGGGCCTGCACGAAAGCCGCGGGCCGACCGCCGAAGACCTCCGTGAGCAGGCGTCGCATGTAAGGCTGGAGAATGTCCCGCCTTTCCACCGCCGGCTGATAGACGTGGGCCGCGCCCTTGCTGGTGTGCGTGAGCAGGCCCTTTCGCTCCATCACCTGCATCACCGAGAGGATGGACGTATAGGCCCGCTTCTTGCCGTCCGGCATCGCCTCCAGGACCTCCCGGGCGGTCGAAGCGCCCCGTTCCCACAGAACCGAAAGCACCTGCATCTCCAGATCCGACGGCTTGATCCTGGCCATAACGACTGTCTCCTCAAAAGGTAATAGTACTGTAACTATAGTAGTATCTACTATAATCACAGTAGGTGCAAGAGGAAAATCGGAAAAAACTCCAAGTTTTTTGTCAGAGGGGATCGGGGATGCTTCGTCTGTGCAGGCCGGTCGGGGGTTTGGAGCCCTTGTCTTCTTGCGACTGCGGCGGGACCGGATTGGGTTCGTTCGGTTCGGGCTGGGGTTCGTCGTTTGCGGCCAGCTCATCGCTGGTGTCCAGGAGCTTCGTTATGGCCGCGTGGCTCGTGCCGCTGTCGGCGAATCTTGCCGCCGCGTGGATGAAGTCCAGGCTGCGGGCGAGGCCAACGACGTTGGCTTTCTGGCCGTCGCGGCCCAAGCCCAGGGTCGTGACGATCTTGTGCTGCGCCAGGGGCGTGGTCGAGAGGGCCAGGGCCGCGAAACTCAGGATCAGGAACCCGGCCATAAAGCCCAGGACGCCCGAGCAGACCACGTCGAAGAGGCTCGGGAAGCGGATGCTGAACTGGCCGGTGAGGAAGACCCAGGTCAGGCCGTGCAGGATCGCGAACGTGCCGCCGGCCAGGACCAGCATGCTCAAGGCCATGCACCAGGCGGCCCCGCCGGGCATGGGGACGAATCGCGCCACCGTCGGCGCCAGGAAGACCGAGATGTAGATCGAGACCAGGACGTTGAAGAGCAGGGCCCAGGTCTCGTAAAAACCTCTGCGCACCGCCAGCCAGACGAACAAGGCCCCGGTCAGAACGGCAATCCAGAACACCATCGGTTCACCCCACGATTCTCTTGATTTCATCCAGGCTTGTGACGCCGGCGACGACTTTCCGCAGGCCCGCCTTGCGGAGGTCGGCCAGGCCCTTCTGGGTGTCTTGGGCCCTGAGCCGACCGACGAGCGACTCGTTCTTGGCGATCTCGTTCCGCATCGCGCTGTCGATCCCCATCAAGTCGAGGATCGCCGTGCGTCCGAAGTAGCCGGTGTTGTCGCAACGTTTGCAGCCGACGGCCTGGAAGATCTCCCCGGCCTCGATTCCCTTGCTGCGAAGGCTGACGATCCGGCTGTCGCTGAGCTTGGCCGGCGCTTTGCACTCCTCGCACAGGCATCGTACGAGCCTTTGCGAGACCAGCAGGTTCAGGCCCGCCGAGAGCAGCAGGGGGGAGACGCCCAAGTCCAGCAGGCGGATGATCGCGGTGGCGTTGCTCTCGCAGTGGATCGTGGCCAGGACGAGGTGCCCGGTCTGGGCGGCCCGCAGGGCGATCTCGGCGGTTTCCTCGTCGCGGATTTCGCCCACGCAGATGACGTCCGGGTCCTGTCTCAGGACGCTGCGAAGCGTCGAGGCGAACGTGATGTCGGCCTTGGGATTGACCTCGATCTGGCTGGCCTCCGGCAGCACCGCTTCGATCGGGTCCTCGACGGTGATCACGTTACGCGTGAATCGGTCGATCTCGTTGAGCAGGGCATACAGGGTCGTGGTCTTGCCGCTTCCGGTGGGGCCGCTGACCAGGATCATGCCGGAGGGCTTGGCGATCTGGCTTTGCAGGATGGTCACCTGCTTTTCGGGCAGGCCCATTTCGGCCAACGTGAACGCGCCGGCGTTGGGGTTCAGCACGCGGATGGAGAGCTTCTCACCCTGCATGGCACCGGCGCTGGCGACACGGAAGGAGGCGACCGTGTCCCCTCGTCGGGCTGTGAAGCCGCCGTCCTGGGGTCTTCTCCGCTCGGAGATGTCCATGCCGGAGACGGCCTTGATGCTGTTGATCAGGGCGCGGCATTTATCCGCGTCCAGTTCCTTGACCGTTCGAAGCGTCCCGTCGATCCGCAGGCGGAGGCTGTAGGTGGACTCGTCCCTGGGGTCGATCAGGATGTCGCTGGCCCGTCGATCGAGAGCGTCGCGGATCGTGGTCTCGGTCAGGCCCAGGATCTGGGCGTCGATTCGCTTGATGTCGCTGTGTCCGCAGATCTCATCGAGGCTCCGGCCTGCGCTGTCCATCAGATGGATCGCGTCGTCGTCTTCGTCGGTCCGGAATCGGATCGAGCGAACGGTGGCCGCGGCCTGCTGGATTTGCCGCTTGAGAACATCGAAGAACTTCTCCTGGGTCCGGCGGGTCTTTCGGACGGTGTCGATCAGAAACAGCGTCAGCAGGAGGAAGGGGCCCGTGAACAGGGTGACGACGTTGGCGATCGTCCTGTAGCCCACAGGCACCAGCGGACTGAAGTTCGCCCGCTGGACGAAGTACAGGCACAGGTAGACCCAGGCGATCAGCAGGGCCAGCTTCAACGGGTTGAAGGGCAGATCCGTGAACGAAAAGACCGAGCCCGTGTGGGTCTGAACGCTCCGGATGATCGATAGTCCCGCGACCGCGACGGCATCCGATGTCAGCATAGAACCTCTCTATCCTCCGAGAACGAGCATCGACGATCTGATGGATAGACCCTCCAGTTGCATAAGGCACTCCGTCAAGTCTTGCGAATGTGCAGTTTTCATCGGGAAAGAGGCGTGGATTCGTAACCGAGGAGCCGATTCGTAAATCTCACCACAGGTGAGGTTCAGATTCGGCAAGAGAATCG
>DATIKY010000216.1:0-5884 GCA_035476995.1 Sedimentisphaerales bacterium
CGCTGCGGCTCCCCTCTCTCCGTGGCCAACAACCTCCTGTTCTGCTTCGTATCCATACCATCCAGCATAATCCCAATCTCCTTGCCCTCTACTCTAATTCTCGGCAAGGAATTGTCTCATCTATTCTGACACAGAGGGGGCGTGCGAAACGAAGCCAATTTGTTGGTGGCGGACTCGGTGTTAACTCGCTGTCAACAAATGGGTTATGTGCGTGCGAGCGGCTGGAGCAGGGCGAAAAACGAACCCAATTGGCTTCGTTTGGACATTCAAGCGTCGAGCGAGAAGGGAGCCGAGCGAGGACCTCTCCGGCTTCACGCGTCGAACTCGACACTTCGAACTTCCAACTCGACCCTTCGCCCTGCCTCCCGCCGTCGCTACGAGCCGGGGCGGATTCTTTTGGCAAAAGGGGCTCGAAAGCGGTAAGATGGGCGTGTTTCGGGGTGGTTGTCGCCAGTTTCGAGGTATCTTGGGATAGGGAAGACGCATGTCAGGAAACCTGGATCGACGTGATTTCTTGAAGAACTCCCTGATGGGCTCCGCGGCGGCCTTGGCGGCGCTGAGTCTGGAGGAGCAGGCTCTCCTGGCAGCGGCGGGCGGCGCGAAACCCGCTCGGGAGACAGGCGTGCAGGGGCTGCCGGCGGGCAAGATCGGCGACGTGACCGTCAGCCGGCTCATCTGCGGCGGCAACCTGATCGGCGGCTGGGCCCACAGCCGGGACCTGGTCTACGTCTCCTCGCTGCTCAAGCAGTACTTCACCGACCAGAAGATCTTCGAGACGCTCGAACTGTGCGAGGAGAACGGGATCAACACCATCAACGCGGGCACCAGCTCGATGTCTGTGCTGCGGAAGTACTGGGACCAGCGGGGCGGCAAGATCCAGTGGCTGGCTCAGTGCGTGCCCAGCGACAACGACCTGGAGACCGACGTCAAGAAGGCCATCGACGGCGGGGCGACCGGCGCCTATCTGATCGGCAACGTCGGCGACGCCTGGTCCCGCGCGGGCAAGGTCGATCTGATCGGCAAGTTCCTAGACATCGTCAAGGATCACGGCGTCATCACCGGCGTCGGCGGCCACAACCTCGGCACGATCGTCGCCTGCGAAGAGGCCAAGCTGCCGGTGGACTTCTACATGAAGACCCATCACGGCACGAACTACTGGTCCACGCGGAAGGCCGATCAGCACAAGGACCCGATCGACAACTACAGCGTCGACAACTATTGGGATATCGATCCCGACAAGACGAAGGAGTTCATGCAGAGGGTCGAGAAGCCCTGGATCGCGTACAAGGTCCTCGCGGCCGGCGCGATCCACCCTCGCGACGGGTTCCAGCACGCGTTCGGCAACGGTGCCGACTTCGCCTGCGTGGGCATGTTCGACTTCCAGGTCCGCGAGGACGTGATCATCGCCAAGAACATCCTGACCGGTGATCTGCCGAGGCAGCGGCCCTGGCGGGCGTGATTTGCCTGGCGGCGACCGAACTGGTCTCTTGATTTTTGCGTTCCAAATTGCGACGATGGATGGAGTGACCGAAGGTTCTTCAACTGGGTTGTGTGTCTTGAAGAGAGGTAGGCATCATGGCTGAGAATCAAGTCGATCGGCGTGGGTTCATCAAACGGTCCGTGGCGACGGGGGCCGGCGTGGCTCTCGGGCTGCACAGCTTCGAGGAGCAGAACCTGCGGGCCCAGATGTCCGGCGGCGGCAGGGCCAATGAGCCCGGGACGTCCGTGGGCAACGCGAAGATGCCCTGTGGGCAGATCAAGGACCTCCAGATCAGTCGGATCTTCTGCGGCGGCAACCTGATCGGCGGCTGGGCCCACAGTCGGGACCTGATCTACGTTTCCTCGCTGGTCAAGGCCTACCACACGGACGAGAGAATCTTCCAGACGTTCGAGCTGGCCGAGGAGATGGGGGTCAATGCGGTTCTGACCAATCCCGTTTCCGACAAGGTGATCAATCGCTATTGGAACGAGCGGGGCGGCAAGATCCAGTGGCTCTCCGATTGCGCCTGGGGCAAGGACATCAAGGAAGGCATCAAACGTTCGATCGACAGCGGCGCCCACGCGGTATATGTGCAGGGGGGGCTCGCCGACCAGGCCGTACGCGACGGCAAGGTCGCCGCGATCGGCGAGGCCCTGGCCTATATGCGGGAATTCAATGTGCCCAGCGGGCTCGGCGCCCACGACCTCGAGACGGTCAAGGCCTGCGTCAAGGCGGGGTTCAAGCCGGACTTCTGGGTCAAGACGATCCACCCCGACAACTACTGGTCCGCCACGCCCAAGGAGAACCGCAAGGCGTTCGACGTGGTCGGTCCCAACAGCAACGAGCACGGCCAGTTCCACGACAACATGTACTGCCGCAGCCCGCAGGAGACCATCGAATACATGAAGGGGCTCAAGGAGCCCTGGATCGCGTTCAAGGTTCTGGCGGCCGGGGCGGTGCAGCCCAGGGCCGGGTTCCGGTTCGCCTTCGAGGGCGGCGCGGATTTCCTCTGCGTGGGCATGTTCGACTTCCAGGTCCGTGAGGACGTGATCATCGCTCGCGAGATCCTCTCGGGCCAGATCAACCGACCCCGGCCCTGGTGCGCGTAGCAGCCTGCGGTTGGGACGGACTCCCGGTCCGCGGCTGTCTTATCGCTTCCACGATCCAAAGCAGAGGGCCCATGCCTGGGAAGGCATGGGCCCTTTGAATTCACTGCATCGATCCGACAGCTTTGCAGCCGTCGTCTCTTGCGGCTTCCGCTATCGCCCTACGGCTGAGCGGGGACAGAGCGGCCGAAGCCGATGTCGTCGATGAACACGATGCCCGAGCCGCCGCTGGCGGCACCCTTGGCGCCGATGCCGATCGTGAGCTTCTTGACTCGGGTGAAGTTCACGCCGCTGAAGCTGCTCATCGGGATGGTCCACCGAGTCCAGTCGGCCGCGGTGACCGCGGTGTCGCTGGTGGCGGTCGCCGACTTGCCGGCGCTGTCGGTCACCGTCAGGTACATCGGAGCCGCGTCGTTGAACACGGGCGCGTTGATGATCGCGCCCTGCCAGGCGCCGGTTACATTTCCGGTTGCGGCGATGCTCTCGAACTGGAAGGTACGATCCACGCCCGCCACGTGCGAAGTGACGCACAGACCGATCAGAACCGGATCGGTCATCTCGACGACCGTCTGGCCCACGACGCTCCAGGTCTTGCCGTCCGCGGAGACGTAGCCGCTGAAGGTGCCGCCGGCCCGCTCGATCCTGACCCAGTACGGAGGAGCCACAACCGCGGTACTGTCATTGTTGCCGGAAGCGCCGTTGGTGGCCGAGCGGTACTGGAAGCTGGCGCCGTTGCCGCCGCCGCCGGTGATGACCATCATGGCGTGCATCGAACCGCCGTTGACGCTGTCGCGGATCATCACGCCGCCCTTGGCCCAGGTGTTGGTGCCGGTGCCGTTGCTGGTCACGCGGGCGACCAGGCTGCCGTCGCCGGTGAGGGTCTTGTAGGCGTAGGTGAAATCATCGGAGTTGCCCCAGATATCCACGCCGGCACCGGTGAGCGTCATCTTGCCGCCGGCTTCGGTGACGGGCGTGCTGGCCAGGGCTGCACGACCGCGGGTCCAGACGGACAGCTCCGTGGCGCCCGAACCGGTCCAGTTCTGGTTCGTGCCGAACTCCTTGACAGCCTCGCTGAAGAACGGGGTCTTGGTGTTGTCGTAAGCGAAAGGCATGGCCTGTTTGCCGGCGTGGACGACGGTCCTCTCGGCGAACGGGGCCTCCATATAGCCCACGGTGGAACCACCCAACGCGGCGTCGGCGATGCCGTCGAACCAGAACTCATAGATCCGGCTGCCTTCGCTGTCGGTGTAGCCCTCGAAATCGTCGATGGGCGCGAATTCCTGGGAGGTGAAACTCCAGACATTGCCTTCGTACGTAGCGGCGCCGACCTCATCGACTCTCCAGAAGTACTGGGTGCCGAAGGTCATGGAAGACGGGGTGTAGCCATGCTTGCTCACGGTGCTGGCGGCAGCGGTGCCTGCTGCGACCGCGGCCTCATCGGTGCCGAAGAAGACCTTGTGCGAGGTGGCTTCGCGTCCGGGCCGCCAATCCAGCGAGGCGGTCAGGAGGACATCCTCGGCACCGTCGGCGGGCACAGGCTCTCTGGCCTGGACGGGTTTGTAGAAGAACCGCACTTCGCTGAGGCTGCTTTGCTTGACGATGCCGCCCCAGGACGTGTTGATCGTCAGTTTCACGAACTTGGCGGTCGCGCCGGCGAAATCGACGATCGTATTGGCTGCGTAGGTGGGCGTGCCGGTCGCCTGGTTGAACTGAGGGACGTTATCGAGTTGGCTCCAGGTGACGCCGTCGGTGGAGTACTCGATCTTGACGCTCTTGGCGCCGAAGCCGACGAAGGGCTCCACGACCTGGTTGGAGTTCCAGACCCACAGTTCCGCGATTTTGTAGACCTTGTCGAACTCATACTGAATCCAGTTGGGCAGCGGCTTGTCCGAGCTCATCCACATCTGGTTGAGATTGACCGAGTGCTGATCGTTGGCAAGGCCGGAGCCATTGACCGTGTTCTCGGGACCGGTGTCGGCCCGGCTCTGGCTGGACGCCTTGGCCATGACACCCTGGATCGGATAGGCGGCCGGCTCGGCGGTGAAGGACCAGACGCTTCCCGTCAGGATCGTTCCGGCGGCGTCAACCTCGTCCACTCGCCAGTAATAGGTCTGGCCGAACGCCAGGCCGGCGGGGTCGAACGTCGTGGCGGTCTGTCCCTGGCTCACGAGGACGCCCTTGGGATTGGCCCGCGTGGCGTCGGTGACGTCCGCCTGCGACGTGCCGAAATAGACATCGCGCGAGGTAGCGGTCTCGCCTGCCTTCCAATTGAGAACGGAGTCGGCAGGCACATCGGTCGCCTCATCTGCGGGGCTCGGATCGCCGGCCAGAGCGGGATCGGTAAGACCCATCATGACAGCCTGGATTTCATCGGCAGTCATCGCGCGGCTGAAGAAGCAGACATCGTCCAGAGAGCCGCCGCTCATTCGGCGGGCCACCCAGGAGGCGCCGCCATCGCCGCCCAGATAAATTGGTCCGTCCCAGGCGCAAGCCGGGTGGCTGACCGTATTCGTGGCGGAGGCAACTCCGTTGAGGTAGAAAACGGCCTTCGCCGGATCAACCGTCACGGCGCAGTGGGCCCACTCGTTCAGCGGATGGCGGACGTTGGGACGATAGCTCCAGGTGTTGGCGGCATCGTTCCAGTGATAGGCCAGTTGGCGGTCGGCCAGCATGTTGAAGCCGGACGCGGGACCGGGGCCGCGGTGCATGATAAAGGACGCCCACTCGGGCTGCGCCGTGGGAGCGAAGATCCAGGCGGCCATCGTGGCCTGGCTGAGTGTCAGGCCCATCGCCGGGATTTGGACCAGCGTGGGACCGTTCAGGGTGATGGCGTTGCCGTACACGCCGGTCCGCCAGACCGGGGCGCCATTGACGAATCTTCCATCGCGGCCAAGCGGGGATGAGTCGGCCACGACTTCGCCGGCGCCTTCATCGCAGGTCCACCAGCCGATGATTGCGGGATCCTTCAGGGGATTGAATCCGGCCTGAGCGGCGCCTCCGAGGGCCAAGGCCAGGATTCCGGCCAGGAGGGCCAGACAACTGCACTTCTTCAACATAGGAGTTCTCCTTCCCATAGAATCGTTTCACTGTGTCCCGACCACACATCAGGGCACGCATCCCTCCGCATTTCAGGAATAGTACCCGGTTTCGATTGTGTATCCACACGACCTGAGCTGCCTACCGCAAACTTCCTCCTCCTCGGCATTCTGTGAGGGTTGTATCGGCTGAATCACCTCCTTCCTGTAGAAAACGGATCTCGATGATATGAATAGACGAAACCCGGCATGCGGCGGAAACG
>DATIKY010000217.1:0-41070 GCA_035476995.1 Sedimentisphaerales bacterium
CTTCCTACACAAACCGCCCGAGGCGGCGTTGCCCCCTCAGGCCGTCTGGATCAATCCGCCCAAGGAGGCCCCAAAAACAACGGATTGATTAGAGCTTAATTGTGAAAAGGAACTGTCTCATTCAACTTGACAACTTCCGGACACGGACGAAGCCCCTGGGCATCGGGCCACCGCCAAAAACACGATGGCCTGCCTCAGGGCCGTATGCAACTACGCTCTGCTGAACCACCCGCTGCTTAAGAAGGAAGGGCTGGAGAACCCGGTCAACAAGGGCTTCAAGATTCGCAAGCCCAAAGACCGGGCCGACCGGGCTATGGCCGCGTCCGAGCTACGCGACTGGTACAAGCAGTTGCAGGAGGTCAAGAGCGAAATCCGGTGGCATATCCCGTGCCCCAAGGGCGGAACCGAGCGTGCGTTCGATATCCCGCTCAGCAGGCGCCTGTGTTGGTTGCTCGCCAAGGTCCGCCGCGTGGGCCGCGTCCTTTACGACGGGTCGCCCTATGTGTTCGCTGGGCCATCGGACCATATCGTCCACAGCCAGGAAAAGAAACACCCGAAGCTGGCCGTGGGCCACGCTCTCAGGCACACGTACTACAGCATAGCCGTAAACGACGTGGGGATCGACCAGCGCGTTCTGAACGCGCTCGTGAACCACAAGAACGGTGGGCTCGTGGACACGTACTTCAAGGCGGACTGGGCCCAGCTACTCAAGGCCCAGGAGCAGGTGTCTGCGTTCCTGTGGAAGGCGATGACGGCGGAGGCTTGAGCCTTGCAGGAGGAGACGGATAGGACTATCATGGGTGTTGCGTATGAGCACCCTCCAAGCCATAGCGGTCATCGTCGGCGTCTTGACCGACGAACTGGTAGTTAGGTCAGTCTGAATTCTCGCCGGTCGATTCGGGCTGTGGTGAATGGTCGCGCGGGCGATACACGTAATCCGGTTTTGGTTCATCCGCCACGGGTGCAAGAGCTTCCCATGAACCGAATCCTTCAGGACTGGTAACAACGTGCCCCGACAAGAGCGTTACGGAGTATACCGTCCTTGCCTGGAATGGGATGATTGGCCCATGTACAATTGTTGGCTCATTCATGTTGTTGCCCTCCCTTCATAGAAGTTATTACGCAGCGCGGTAGTTTTTGTTGCGTTTCGCTTCACGATTTCATCGACTTCCGAAACAGACAACTCCTTAGAGCCTGTCGGGCTCACGATTACAACACGGATTGGTCCTCCAACTTTTCCGTCCTGGCTCGCTGTCTCAGAAATAGCATAAACTGCCAGAGGAGCCAGTTCCTCCTGTGCCTTTCGGTCCGCTTGATAGAGGCGATTCAGAAGATAGAGAGCATATGTGGCAACGCCAGCAACGGCAAAACCATAATCGTGGATCATGGGGGCAAAATTCAGCGCGCTGTTGAGTTGGTATATGACCGGCCTACTGAAATTGCCGCTTTGATCTCTCTCGTACCCACCGATGATGAAGATAAGGTCCGGTCGGCCGATTACACCGCCAGTCTGCGGACTTGGCATCGCCGTCTGAGGGAGGCTGGGGAACCAAGTGTCGTAGAGTTTGCGCGCTGTTTGATGGAGTATGGGCACAATGGTCTCAATTCCATCCATTCCAGGCTGCGCCGCTATGGCGTTCTGAGTCTGCTTGAGAACTGTTGCACCTAACTCGGAACTACCGGCTTCAATAGCGGCAACGTGGCTTGCGAGGATGAAGGTCTTGCACATTGAATCATTCTGTGCAGTCACACCTCTCGGATCGCCAAATGTACCCCGACTATCCGCCGCCAGAACCATCCCGTTTTCGCCTTTGAGCGCGAGAAGCAAGGTCATTGGCTGCGTCTCCTTCACAGACACTCACTGACCGATCACGAAATCCTAATGGGCGCAATTTTGCCCAATCTATCAGCATCATACCACAAGTATCGGCAGCAGACAACTACCGGGACCAATAATTTCTTCGAACTCAGTTCAAACTGACCCACTACCGCTGGATCGTCCCGGTGGCGGTCCTGGGCCTTGCGGTCTTTGTCGCCGTATGGTTGCTCCTGATCTGGCTGAGCAGCCACGGTCGATTCCTCTTTCTTCACTGCGTCGCCAGGAACAAAGCGGAAGTGAGCCATCCCTGGCTTCAGTTCGACCGCCACGCAAACAGCCTGTTCGCGTTCAGGGCCATCCTCGGATTGATCTCGCTCGCCGCGGTCATCGCAGTGCTGGCGCTGGGCATCGTCGTCGCCTCAGTCTCCACAGCAGCCTTCGGCTTCAATCCCCTGACGGTCATTGGCCTGACCTCGGGCATTCTGTTCTTCGTCGCGATCCTGATCGTCTCGGCGGTCATCGCCAAATTCACGAAGGACTTCATCGTGCCTATCATGTACTTGCACACCAACAGCGCCGTGGCCGCGTGGCAGATCCTCCTGCCCCTGCTGTCCGTCAACCGGGCGCGGTTCGTTTTGTACCTTTTGGTCCAGATCGCGATCGGGATCGCGTTGGGCGCGATGATCATGATGGGCGTCTGCTGCACGTGCCTCTGCGCCGCGTGCCTGTTCGCTCTCCCCTATGTCGGGACAGTGATCCTGCTGCCGGTGCACGTCTTCACGCGTTCGTACAGCCTCTATTACCTGGCCCAATACGGACGCGAACTCGACGTGTTTGAGCTGGCCGACAATGAGCCCCCGGCCGCAACGATCTAGCGACCAGGGGTGTTTACGGCGTCAACGTCTGCTTGGACGCACCGGGCCAATCCTCGGCTCGCGTGCCCTGATAGGTTGTCAGAGTGTACTGGAACGTCCGTTCCGATCGCGGCTGCAGAAGGGCCGTGAACTCGACGGTATCCGCATCTATCTTCTCGAACTCGTCGATCTGGCCGCTACGCGCGAGCGTCCAATACGTTGTCTCGAAGTTCCGGCGGATCTCGACTTCGACCGGGACGTCCCGCGTGTTCTTGACCTTGACCTCGAACATCTGGATCTCGTCCCAGCCCGCGACATCCCTGTTTCGGTCGAAGCGATAGTTTTCGGTCCGGTATTCCATCAGCGTGGGCTCGACCACGACGTTCTCGACCGCTCCGAGATCGAGTTCTACATCCTGATCGACCGGGATGTACAGGAACGAGGACTCGCCCTCATAGGACAGATGCCCCTGGGCGTCGGCCTTGCGAAAGACACGCATCGTGCCGTCCGGGATGGGCGTGGCACCGAGCTTGTGTTCCTGGTCGTTCTTGAAGTTCAGGAACCGCTCGACCTGCGGGCCGTATCGGTCTTCTTCGAACTTGTACAGGTTGAGGACCGGCACCTCGGCCACGTCGAAGCTCTTGAGCCGCTTCGACCAGCCGGTAGGGATCGTCTCGGTCCCCTCGATCGTGTACAGGAAGTACTCGCTGAGTCCTTCCTTGACGATCTCTTTCGGTCCATCGAAACCTGTCGCCATCGGCGCCATGGCATCGGCCATATCGAACCTCTCCATCTCGGCCTTGAACATCAGGGCGTGCGCCGGGCTTCGGGGCTGGACTCCCTCCGGCCGGCCATAGGGGTACTCACGTTGGGCCAGTTCCACGATCTGGTCGAGGATGTGGACCTGGCCCACGATGAGGCGGACCTGGGCGTTCTCGTAGTCTTCGCCGCTGTTGTTGGTGACGCGGACGTAGCCCTCCAGGCGCATGGTCTTCTCGTCGGGAGAGAGCGTGCCCATGTAGAACGCCCGCCAGGACAGGCCGCTGGTCAGATAGCTGATCTCCACGGAAACCTTGCCGCTGATCCGACTGCGGACGTTCCAGACGCCGACGTTCTTCACGCGAGCGGGGTACGTCAATTGGGCGATCTCGACCTCGCCGGGCCTGGCTTTGGGGAGCATATCGAGACTCGTGGGGTCGATCAGCGTCTCGGCCCACGAGAATTGCAGGGCGTTCTCGCCCTCTTTGAGCGTCAGCGAGCGTCCATCCCGCACGAGCGTCATGTCCGCGGAATTGTAGATCGTCAGTTGCACCGTGTCCCGCGCCGGCAGCGTCACCAGATCGACCTTGGCCTGCGACACCGCGGCAAAGAACCCAATCGTAAGAAGAACAAGAAGATATCTCATACAGGACACTCCAAAGAGTTCCAAATTGCCGAATAGTCGTGGCGAGCGGCAGCCTGTTTGTAGTGTGCCCGTAAGGGCATATCTTGAATCGGCAGCGTCCCCTCGCAAGCACGGAAGATAACGCCTTACGGCGTCACTACGAACAAGTCCGTCAGCCGGTCTCATACAGATTCACCCCATTCACTGAGGCCTGCCGGACCGCCTGACGGCGTCCTCCGCCCGGGTGCCCTGGTAGGTCGTCAGCGTGTATTCGAACGTTTTCTTCGACTGCGACGCCATCGCCACCGTGAACTTCACCGTGTCGAGATCGACCTTCTCGAAGCCGGTCTCGTCGCCGGCTCGCTTGAGGTCCCAGTTCGGCGTGCCGAAGTTGCGGACGATTTCGATCTTCGCCGGAACGTCGCGCGTGTTGCGGACCTCGACCGCGAACGTCTGCACTTCGTCCCAGCCGCTGACATTGCCTCGGTTGTTGAAGCGGTAGTTCTCCGTCTTGTAGTCCATGAGCCTGGGCTCGACGACCACGTCCGCAACGGTCCCGAGGTTCAGTTCCACCTCGTCGTTGACGGGGATGTACTTGAAGGCGGACCGGCCTTCGTACGACAGGTGCTTCTGGTCGTCCACGGATCGATAGACCTTCAGATTGCCGTCGGGGATCGGGGTCTGGCCAAGCTTGTGCTCCTGGTCGTTCTTGAAGCTCAGGAACCGCACGACCTGCGGGCCGTATCGCTCCTGCTCGTACTTGTACAGGTTCACGACGGGCACGCCCTCGACGTCGAAACTCGCCAGCCGCTTCGACCAGCCGGTCGGGATGGTCTCGGCGCCTTCGATCGTGTAGAGGAAGTACTCGCTCAGGCCCTCTTTCACGATCGCCTTCGGCTTGGCAACCGACATCGCCATGATTTCACCCCTCGCACGTTCCCCCAAAGCCCTTCCCGCCATAGCCGGCATCGGCATGGCCGCCGGCGGAACGGCCTGCCCCGGCCGGCCGTAAGGGTACTCCCGCCGGGCCAGTTCAGCGATCTGGTCGAGGATGTGGACTTTGCCCACAATGAGCCGCACCTGGGCGTTCTCATAGTCCTCGCCGCTCTTGTTCGTCACGCGGACGTAGCCCTGGAGCCGCATTGTCTTCTCGTCCTGGGCCAGCGTGCCCATGTAGAACGCCCGCCAGGTCAGGCCGCTGGTCAGATACGTGATCTCGACAGGGACCGGGCCGCTGATCTCGCTCTGGACGTTCCACAAACCGAGATTCTTCACCCGCGGCGGATACACCAGCTCGGCGATGTCGATCTTGTCCACCTGGGCCTTAGCCAGCATTTCCAGACTCGTCGGATCGATCAGCGTATTCTCCCAGGAGAACTGCAGGGCGTTCTTGCCCTCTTTCAGGGTCAGCGCCCGACTCTCGCGGACGAGCGTCATGTCCGCGGAGTTGTAGATCGTCAGTTGCACGGTGTCGCGCGAGGGCAGCGTGGTCAGGTCCACCTTGGCCGATGCCGTCGCTTCGGCGAACATCACAAGCATTGTCAGGAATAGTACGGAAGGTTTCATAGGATCACTCCAGTATTCTTCAGGACCGGGCCAGCCCGTCTTGTCACCCTCGCGAAAGCGGGGGTCCATTCCGCAGGTCGTGGATTCCCGCTTGCGCGGGAATGACAAGAGAGCGGCGTTCGGCCGTCCTTGCATTCATCACTGACCCGGCCGCACGTTGCGACGGTGATAACGCATCGTCAGCTCTTTGACGCCGGGGCCTTTTTCGGTCCGAGCCGGCAGCTCGATCTCGAACTTGAGCGTCGAGGCATCCTTCTTCACGTACTTGAGATTGCACTCCGCCATGTCCCACTGGCCGGGGATGTGCTGGACCATCGTCAGGACCGCAGGGCTGTCCTTGAAGTTCTCGATCTTGGCCTTGATGATCTCGTCGGTATCGAGCAGGACGACGACGCCGTCGTTGTTCTTGCGGAGGTTGATCTGGGCGTCCTGCATCTTTCGCTGGGTGACGACGATGTCCCGGCTGTCGCCGATGTAGAGTTCCATCTTCTCCCCGACCGGCACGAGCGAGGCGTTGTCCTCGCCCAGGAAGATCGTGGAGCCGTGGCCGTCCTGCTGGAAGAGGCGCGCCTTGCCGCCCCAGAGGGCGAACCTGCCCAGGCCGCTCTTATCGCTGTTGACGACCTCGTAGCTGACCGGAATGCCCACGTTCTGATTGTTGAGCTGCTCGGGGTCCCAGGGCAGCTTGGCGGCGTCGAAGGTCCAGATCTTGCGGACCGGGACGTTGGGCTCGTTGAGGAACAGCATCTGCTTGGTTTCCTCGTGGTCGATGCCCTGCTCGAAGGCCTCGCCGTAATCGAGCAGCACGCGGGCCTTCTCGAAATCCTCGCCGGAGAAGTTGCGAAGGACCAGGTAGCTCTTGAGGTCCACGAACGTCTCAGCCTTGTTCGCGACCGCCTTATATGTGATGAGCCGGTCGATATTGCTCAGCAGGTAGCTGATGCGGACGGTCTCGGCGAAGTCGCCCGCGCTGCTGATCTCCCAGACCAACGCCGCCTCGCCCGGCGGATAGCTGATGCTCAGCAGCGTCACGTCGCCCGGATGATCCAGACTCACCAGCCGAATGGAATCCTCATCGATCTGCACACCCTTCCACGAGAAATCGACCTTGTTGAGGCCCTTCTGGAGCGTCAGCACACGTTCCTCTTCGATCAAAGTCGCATTCGGGTTGTCCAGCCGAATCACCGTCGCAGCCCGCTCGGGCAGCGCCACCAGCTTGATCCTCGCCTGGGCCCCCGCCGCCAGGCACAGCAGAGCCAGAACACCGGTCACAACGCTACGTCTTGCGTTCATATCTGTTTCTCCTCAAGAATCAGTTGCCTGTTCTGATGTTGTCGTCAGATGCCGCCTCTTGGCGCACACCATGGTATGTCGTCACTTCGTACTCGAAAACTTGCGTCCGTCGGGCTGGAACGGTCAGCTCGAAGCGGGCGTGGCTCGCATCGTGTTTGCGATACGTCGCCCCGCCGCTCATCAGCTTGAGCGTCCAGTACGGCGTCCCGAATCCCCGCGTCACCTCAACCTGAACCGGCAGCGCGCTCGCATTGGCGATCTCGATCTTCCAGGTCCGCACTTCCTCCCAGCCGTTGACCTCGCCCTTCGTATCGAAGGTATGATTCGCGGTCCGGTAGTCCATCAGCACGGGTTTGACCTCGACCAGCCGGGCCGGCCCAAGATTCAGCTCAACCTCTTCGCCCACGGGGATATACTTCACGCCCATGCCGCCGACGTAGGACAAATGCCCCTGCTCATCCGCCCGGCCGTAAACGCGGACCATCCCGTCCGGCAGCGGCGTCTCGCCGAGCTTGTGCTCCGCGTCGTTGGCAAAGCTCAGGAACCGAATTGTCTGGCTCCCCCACCGCTCCTCGTCATATTTGCACAGACTTGTAACGGGGATGTCGTCGGCGTCAAACGACATCAGCCGCTTGCCCCATTCGTTCGGGATCGTCTCCGTCCCCTCAATCGTGTAGAGGAAGTACTCGCTAAGTCCCTCCTTTTGGATTTCCTTGGGTGGCATTGCATAGGCTACCGGACCGTGCAGGTCTTTGCCGCTCAGGTCTGCGACGCTCCTGCCCCCCGGCAGCTTGAGTCTCCGGAGTCTGTCCAGATAGTTCGGAACGTCGTGACCACCGTAGGGATACGGGCGTTGGGCCAGTTCTCTTATCCGCTCAAGAAGATGGACCCGACCGACGAGAAGGCGGGTTTCGGCGTCTTCGTAGTCCTCGCCGCTGTTGTTGCTGACGCGTACATAGGCCTCCAGGCGTATCGTTTTCTCGTCCTGGGAGAGCGTGCCCATGTAGAAGGCGCGCCACGCGAGACCGCTGGTCATGTAGGTCAACTCGAAGGGTACTTGGCCCGCGACCTCGGAGCGGATCAGCCAGCGGCCGAGCTCACGCAATCTCGGCGGGAAGACTAACTGCTGGACCTCGACTTCGCCCTTGTGCTCCAGCGGCTCGAGATTGAGCGAGGTGGGGTCGATCAGCGTGCCGGCCCACATGAACTGGAGCCAGTTCCAGCCTCGCTTCAAGGTCAAATTCCGCTTCTCCCGCACGAGCGTCAGGTCGGCGGCGTTGTAGATCGTCAGTTGCACGTCCTCCCGGCGAGGCAGGACGACCAGTTCGATCGCACTGGCCGGGGCAAACGGCGGCTGATCATCGATTGCGTCAGGTTGCCCCGTCCCAGGGGCATCAGCAAGCGCGCTTGTAGTGACGCCGTAAGGCGTTTCCGGATATGCCCTTACGGGCACACTACGAACAGGGTCTTCGGCCTTGCCGCCGGCCGGAGACGGCGCCATCGCGAGCAAGGGCACTTCCTCGGCCAAGCCCGTCGTCGCCGTCTCCGGGGCAGGTTGCGAAGCCGTTGAGAATGTCGGTGCATCCTTGCGGCCCCGATCCGGCACCGCCAGCAGCGCAATTCCGACGATCACCGCCGCGGCGACCGCCCCGGCCCAGGGCAGCCTGTGGAGCAGGAGCCTTCTCCATCGCCCGGCCTGCTGTGCGTTGTGAATCGTCTCGGACAGCAGCGTCCGCGAGGCCTTCACGTCGTCCCGAAGCAGTTCCAGAGCATTGAACTTGCGGCCCAGCGTGTGCAGCCGTCGGCGGCAGGCTTCGCACTTCTCCAGATGGGTGCGAGCCTCGCCCGCGTCCGCCTCGGAGGTCAGGTCGAACTGGTAATCGATAAGCTGCTGATCTGTCAGATGCGTGTTCATTTCGTTGCACCTATCGAATCCGGCAGTCTCTGGGCCAACGTCGCCAACGCCCGCGACATCTGGGTCTTCACCGAGCCGACAGAACAGCCCAGCACCTCGGCGACCTCGCGATAACTGAGCTGCTGATAATAGGCAAGGACCAGCGTGGCTCTCTGGCCCGGCGGGAGCGACTCGATCGCCTTGCGGACCTGCTCCTTCTGTTCCCGGCGGACCAGTTCCTCCGGCGGGCTCGCCGCGTTCTCATCGGCGAGGCGCGCAAGCTGCGAATCCTCCCCCTCGCCGCAGTCGGTCTGCGGATCTTGCGAGATCGTCACCTGCCGCTTGCTGCGCCGGACGCCGTCGATCGTGACCCGCGTGGCGATGGTGAACAGCCAGCTCTTGAAGCCGCCGCCTTGGAAGGTATGGGCTTTCTCGTGGAC
This sequence comes from Sedimentisphaerales bacterium, assembly GCA_035476995.1. GTDB lineage: Bacteria > Planctomycetota > Phycisphaerae > Sedimentisphaerales > Anaerobacaceae > PLanc-01. Next base: position 9,251 of record DATIKY010000217.1, read on the forward strand.
CCGTTTGAAGGTCTCCTGAAAAAGGTCTTCAGCCTGGTCGCGATTGCCTATCATGTGACACAAATACCCCAACACGCCGTCGCCATAGCGGCAGACCAGTTCGCGAAACGCCGTCGGATCACCCTTGAGGTGCGCGGCGATCAGATTCTCATCCGAATGTGCCATCAAGGCCACGACTCCAACTACTCCCTTAGACGAGCATCGTAGCGAGGCGGTTGACAAGACAGAAGAGAAATAGGACGAATAAGACTTATGGGACCCATAGGACGCAAGCCAATCGCGCGGTCAGGCTCGCGTCCTATGGGTCCTATCCGTCCTATGAGTCCTATAAGTCCTATTCGCTCTTGCCCATCGCCCAGAAAACCGCATTGATCAGCAGCCTGCGAAACTGCGGGTCTTTGAAATCATCCGGATGACCGAGCGATGTGTAGAAGACCCGCGAATTCCTGTAGCGATTCGTCCAGGCGACCGGCTCCGGCGGCTGATCCGGGATCGTGCCGAGCAGAAGCAACTGCGTGCCGGCGGCCAGCGGGCTGGGCCTATACAGCGAACCATTGCTCAGGAACGGCAATTCGACGCCTTTGAGAATCGGATGATCCGTCGCACCCGCGGCGGCCGCGATTGCCGCCACAGGGCCTGCGGCGTAGTGACCCCGATAGTTGCCGCCGAGGACGTCTGCGTCGAATCTGGGCCACTCGTCGCGGCCCTTCGGCGCCGCGCCTCGCGAATCGAACGCGTGACTGGCGGTGCGGAGCCCGATCAGAGGCCCGCCGCGATCGAGGAACTCCCGCAGGTGCTTCATCTGCTCGGCCGGGAATCCCCTGCGCCTCGCGTAGACCACGACCAGTTGGGCGTCGCTGAGGATCTCCATGCCGCAGATCTCATGGATGGCGTCGCCCCGCGCCTCGGTGCTGGCCTGGAGGATCTCGCAGTCCAGGCCGTGCTTGAGCTCGAGTTCACGAGCGAACTGGGGCAGCGTCTCCGCGGCCTTGTACTCGTTCTCTGCAGAGAGGAACACGACCAGGGGTCTCTTGTCCTCCTTGAACCGAAACGCCAGCTCGCCTGTGAAGGCGTTCGACGTAGTCGTGGGGCAAACGTACTGCTCGACGTGCTCAACGACCAGATCCGTACCGGTGAAATGGCTCACCTGGGGCGACTTGCGGGAGTTGTACATGGTGTCCGTCAGGTCCCGCATCAGGACCACGTTCTTGCCGGCACTCGCCAGATTGCGAAGCCCGAACGGTCTGCCGAGCACGCACATATTCGTGTGCACTCCCATCAGGATCACGTTCTCGATGCCTCGTGCTTCCAACAGGTTCCAGACCTCCACGCCGGAATCGCTGATGGCATCCTGATCCTCGATTTCAATGATGCCGATCTGGCTCGTCCAGGGCGAAGCCACCTGGCAAGTGGGCTCACAGTCGCAACCGCCGTCGGAGTGATCGATGGGGTAGCCGGCGGACCTCTCAGCTTCATCCTTCCACTGACGCCACGAGCGAATGCCAGCGGGCAGATTCGTTGCGTTGGGGGCCTGCATGGCCCTTCGGCGAGCCGGATGGTCCTTGTAGTGGTCGATGACGCCGCTGGGAGCATGGACGATCAGCACGCCCTTGTCACGTGCGGCACAGACTACTCGATTCATCACCGGGGCCAGTTCGCCTACCCGCTCGGTCGCCCCTTTGCACCAGTGCTGGTCCCACATGTCGCAGAGGATGATGGCCGTCTCGCAAGGGTCCCACTGCCGGCTCTCGTAGACGACGCGAAACGGCCCCTGCGCATCGGAGATCGCGACGCGGCTTCGCAGATCCACGGTCAGCGTTCGCGCCGCGAGCGCCGACCCACAGAGCAAGACCGCCAGAGCAACGTACACACTTGCTCGAACGACTGTCGATTCCTTGAAGGACATCATGTCTAACCCCCTTTTATGCGTGATCGGCCTGCACCAGAGCAACCAACCGGCTCTGCCTGCGGCGTAATATACGCCAGAATCGACACTTGTGGCAAGTCTCAGGCACATGGTTTGCGAGCGGCCAAGGCCGGTCCGGAGCGGTTTTGTTCTTTACAGGGGGTTCCGGCGATGGTAGCATGACGCCGATGCTGGAGGAGAGGCGCGGCCCGTCACGTTTGGTCGTCCGGGCGAACTTTATGGTTGGACAAATGCCAGGGACGTAGGAAATGGCAGGCAAGGTGGTCATCGATGCAGAACGATGCAAGGGCTGCGGTCTTTGCGTGGCGGTCTGCCCGAAACACAGCATCGAAATCTCGACGGAATCGAACAAGAACGGGTACTATCCCGCGATTGCCAGGAACGCCGACTGCACCGGGTGCAGCCGATGCGCGATCATTTGCCCGGAGGGGGTCATCGAAGTCTCCCGCGAAGAAGCCAGCCGCATCCGCGACGTAGCCGCAGCCATCAGGAAGAGCACTGAACATCCCGTCCAGGAGAACAGGTGAACGGATGGACCCGAAGGCGAAACGTTTGGTGGATCGCGTAAAGGCTCATCTGCATGAGACTTACGGCGAGAGCATCAGGCGGGTCATCCTCTACGGCTCCTACGCCAGGGGCGAGGCGACAAAGGACTCAGATGTTGACGTGCTCGTGCTGACCGATCCGTCTTTGAAACCCTTTGAGGTCCGAAAGAGCCTGAGCGGCCTCCTGTTCGACATGCTCATGGACGAAAGCGAGCTCGTTTCCGTCATCGTGATTCCCGAGGATTACTTTGACCAGCACAACCTGCCGTTCATGATGAATGTCAGAAAAGAGGGCGTCGCAATTTGAAAGAAATCCAGATCCTAACGACGAGGGCCCAGACGTTCTTGCGTACGGCCGAGCGGACGATGAGCGACGGCGATTACGATTCTTGCGCATCCAGATGCTACTACGCCATGTTCTCGCTCGCGCAGGCCGTACTCCTAACAAGGAACTTACGCGCCGCCTCCCATAAGGGCGTGATCAGCCTGTTCGGGGAACATTTTGTTAAGACGGGAATCCTTGAGGGCCATATGGGAAGAGCGATCAACTACGCCTATGACACCAGGATTGTGGGGGACTGGTGAAGAGCTACCTCGATCGATGGATGGAGCAAGAGGAAAGAACGTGAACGAACGGATTCTGATGTGCGGGAATGAGGCGATGGCGGAAGCCGCGATCATCGCCGGCTGCGACGCCTATTTCGGCTACCCGATCACGCCGCAGAACGAGATCTCCGCCTATATGGCCAAGCGAATGCCCGAGGAGGGCCGGGTGTTCATTCAGAGCGAAAGCGAGCTGGCGGCCATCAACATGGTCTTCGGCGCCTCCGCAACCGGAAAGCACGCGATGACCAGTTCCTCCAGTCCCGGCGTCAGCCTGATGCAGGAGGGCCTCAGTTACATGGCCGGGGCGGAACTGCCGGCGGTCGTGATCAACGTCATGCGCGGCGGGCCCGGACTCGGGAACATCGCCCCCTCGCAGGCGGACTACTTCCAGGCCACCCGCGGCGGCGGGCACGGCGACTATCGAACCATCGTGCTGGGTCCGGCCAGCGTGCAGGAAATGGCCGACTGTATGCCTTTGGCGTTCGACCTGGCCGATCAGTACCTCATTACCGTGATGATTCTTGCGGACGGGGTGCTCGGCCAGATGATGGAGCCGGTCCTGCTGGAGCCCAGGCCCCGACGCAAGCTGCCGGCCAAGGAGTGGGCCCTGACGGGCGCCAAAGACAGGTCCCAGAACATCGTCCGCTCGCTGTGGCTGGCCGACGGGGCGCTCGAAGCCCACAACAACAAGCTCCAGGCCCGCTACCGGCAGATCCAGACGCAGGAGGTCCTTTACCAAGAGTACCGCATGGACGACGCGGAAATCGTGATGGTCGCGTACGGAGTCGCGGCCCGAATCGTCAGGTCCGCGGTGGACCGAGCTCGGGAAGAGGGCATTCCCGCCGGCCTGATCCGGCCGATCACCCTCTGGCCGTTCCCGTCGGAACAGATCAGCCGGGCCGCGGAGCGATTTCCGATCTTCCTGACTGTCGAAATGAGCGCCGGCCAGATGGTCGAGGACGTGAGACTTGCGGTGGCGGGCAAGGCCCCCGTCCTGCTCCACGGCCGACCGGGCGGCGGCGTCCCGACCGCCGACGAGATCCTGGACAGGATTCGACAACTCGCGGTCAACAGCAGACAAGCACAGACCTGACCGCGGCCAACGCAGAACAGGCATGGAAGTGATGGCACAAGGGACTATGAAAACGGTATTCAAGCGGACATCCGTCCTGAAGGACTGCCCCACGCATTATTGTCCGGGCTGCGGCCACGGCATCGCCCACCGCCTCGTCGCGGAAGTGATCGACGAATTCGGCATCCGCGACCGCACGATCGGGATTGCTCCGGTCGGCTGCGCGGTCCTGATGTACAACTACCTCGACGTGGACATGATCGAAGTCGCTCACGGTCGGGCCCCGGCTGTCGCCACCGGCATGAAGCGAACGAATCCCGACAAGATCGTCTTCTCGTATCAGGGCGACGGCGATCTGGCGGCCATCGGCACCGCGGAGATCATCCACGCCGCTCACCGGGCCGAACAGCTCACCGTGGTCTTCATCAACAACGCGGTCTTCGGCATGACCGGCGGCCAGATGGCCCCCACCACCATGCTCGGCCAAGTCACCGCGACAACGCCCCTGGGCCGTCAATCCGACGGCCAGGGATTCCCCCTGCAGATCTCGGAGATCATGGCCCTGCTTCCGGGGGCGGTGTACGTGGAGCGATGCGCCCTGAGCAGCGTGCCCCGAATTCAGCAGACCAAGGCCGCGATCAAGCACGCCTTTGAGCTACAGGTCCAGGGGGCTCAAGGACTGTCGCTCGTGGAAGTCCTGTCCCCCTGCCCGACGTACTGGCGGATGGCCCCCGGCGATGCGATGAAATGGATCGAGGACCACATGAGCAAGGTCTTCCCGATCGGACGGATGAAAGGATAATGGCAACGGACAATCTGTATGAAGAAATGGTCCTGGCCGGTTTCGGCGGCCAGGGGATCGTCCTGGCGGGCAAGCTTCTGGCGCAGACGGCCATGCGGGCCGGCCTGGAGGTGACGTACATGCCCTCCTATGGGGCCGAGGTCCGCGGGGGAACGGCCAACTGCATGGTGGTCGTCTCCAACCGACCGATCGCCTGCCCCATCGTCGGAGCGCCGAACTCGCTGGTAATCTGCAACAAAGCGTCGCTCAGCAAGTTCGCGCCGCGCCTCAAGCCCGGCGGACTGCTCATTTTCAACAGCTCGCTGATCCAGAGCCTGCACTCGGTCCCCGACGGGATCGAAATCGTCGGCGTACCGGCCGAGGAACTCGCCATCGAAGCAGGCTCTCCCAAGAGCGCCAACATGGTCATGCTCGGCGCGTACCTGGGCAAGCGGGGCTTTCTCAGCCCCCAGCAGGCGGCCGAGGCCCTGCCCGACGTCCTGGCCGAGCGACATCGCAAGACAATCCCCATGAACGCCGAGGCCCTTCGCCGAGGGGCCCAGCACGTCCTCCAGCAGGCATAGCCGCACCCTTGACGATATCCAAAGAGGATGCCGACGGCAGACGCCACAAGGGCTTGGCCGCCGGCATCCTTTTGTATCCGCCGCAGGCAATTTCGCCGCGACGCGATCAAATACCTATGGAAGAAGCTGGATGTCGTCGATGTACAGGATTCCCTTGGCTCCAGAGCCCTCGACGCCAATCGTCAATGTGCGGACCTGCTTGACGCCGCTGACTTTGGACAGATCGATGCTCCATGCGCGCCATTCGGCGCTGGCCAGGTCTGCCGGGGCGCCGTCGTAGGCGACCTTCACCCCGTTGATCTTCGCGTACAATTGCCCGCCGTTGTCTGCGGCGCCGGCGAACCAGATCGCCAGGGTCTTGACGCCGTGAGCGGTCCAGTCCTGGGCCGAGTCGAAGGTCCGCGTGACCTCCGAGAACGCGAAGGACGTGTTGCTGTACTGAAGCGGCATCGATTGCCTGCCGCCGTGAACGATTGTCCTCTCGGCGAACGGGGCCTCGCTGTAACCGACCTGCGAACCGCTCTTGCCGTCGGTGACGCCGTCGATCCAGGCGTGCCAGATCGTCGCTTCGGCGTCGATGTTGTCGGTGTAGCCTTCGAAGTCGTCAACCACGACAAACGCTTCCGTCGTGAAGCTCCAGACGTCGCCGGGCGTGGTTCCGGCGGGACCGACTTCATCGACCTTCCAGAAGTACTTCGTCCCGAGGATCAAGCCTGCGGGACTGTAACTGCGATCACTGACGCTCTGGCCTGAGACGGCGCCGCCGGCGACCGCGGCACTGTCGGCGCCGACGTACACCACATGGGAGGTCGCGTCCCGGCCGGGCCGCCAGCTCAGATCGCCCTCGACACTGACGTCCGCAGTTCCATCGGCCGGCTCAGGGCTATAGGCCTGCAACGGCACGTGGAAGAACCGCACCTCGCTGAGGCCCGCCTGAGCGACCATCCCTCCCCAGTTGCTGTCGATCGACAGCTTGACGAACTTCGCCATGGCTCCGCCGAAATCGATCGTCGTGTTGGCGGTATAGGTCGGCGTGCCGTCTGCCCTGCCGAACTCCAGCACATCGTCCAACGGCGTCCACGTCTGCCCATCGACGGAGTACTCGATCCGGACGCTCCTGGCGCCCATGCCGATCATGCTCTCGACCAACTGGTTGGAGTTCCAGACCCACAGTTCGTGCAGCTTGTAGGTCTTCTCGAACTCGAACTGAATCCAATGCGGCTTGGCGTTGGTGCTCGTCCACATCTGCGTCGCTTCGGTCGAGTGCTGGTCCAGGTCGTTGAGTCCCGAACCGTTGACGATGTTCTGCACGTTCAGGCCCGGCTGCGTGCTGGAGGCCTTGGCCGTCACGTTCTTGATCGGGTACGCATAGGGCTCGACCGTGAAACTCCAGGTCAAGCCTTTGAAGATCGTGCTGTCGGGGGCTGCATTGACTTCGTCCACCCGCCAGTAGTAGGTCTTGCCGTATTCGAGCGTGTCTGCCGGCTGGTACAGGGCGTCCGCCTGATCCTGGCTGACGAGAACGCCTTTCGAGTCGGACCGGCCGGCTTCGTTGACGTCGTCAAAGACGGTGCCGAAATAGACGTCGTGCGTCGCGGCGAACTGGCCGGCCGTCCAGCTCAAGGCGGTGCTGCGGAGCACATCCGTCTCTCTGTCCTCAGGACTGGGTTCCTTGGCCAACTCCACGCCGGCGCCGGCAAGGATCCCCTTGAGCTCCTCTGCGGTCAGACAATGGTTGTAGATCCTGACATCGTCGATCCCGCCGATCCAGTCGCATCCCCAACCATCCGAGCCGATCAGGACCGGGCACGTGCTGCCCGTGATTTGACCCATGGCGGTCTCGCCGGCCAGTTCGCCGTCGAGGTAGGCTCTCAAGGTCGCTCCATCGTGGGCGCAGGCGATGTGGCACCATTCGTCCCGGTTGAGCTTGCGGCCGACGTAGGCCCAGGCTCTTGGCGAAGTGTTGAACGTGAACGCCATGTAGGGCTGGGGGCTGCCCCATCCGTACCGTATCTGCCAGCTCCAGCTCGGACTGGCCGTGCTCAGCGCCTTGGCCATCGGCGCGGTTTCGGTGCCCTTTCCCTCCGGGTCGTCGGCGCCGGGCTTGATCCACAGCGCAATAGAGATCTGGCTCAGGATGTTCAGGCTGGCATCGCCGCCGCAGTTGATGTAGTCCCCGCCTCCGCCGGCGGCGCCCAGACCGTGAAACTCCAGGGCTGTCCCGAAGACGCCGGGAATCCAAGTCGGCTTGTTCACGATCGTGCCGTGGTTTCCCTTTCCCGAGGAATCGGCCACCACCGTCCCGCCCCCCTCATTGAAAGTCCAGTGACCGACCAGTTCCGCCAGGCTTGCACGAGCCATTCCCAGCGACAAGAGACACGCCAGACAACAGAGATACCTCTTACCCATGGTTTTCCTCCTTCTCTTGCGAACCTCAAACCGATCCCCTCGACATGCGGGACACACCCCATGCGGAGGGATCGCGCGAAATCGGATTCACCTACCGGCTACCTAAGCATGAAATGTGTGTAGACTGTACCGCCCCCCTTTCCATTTCGACGCAACAACACCCACAGCGTCCTCATTTCCCGCTCCATTCCATGGCACGGCCTTCCCCCACGTCCGTACTCGGTGCGTCCGCAGACCTCGCTCCAGAGCCTGCGGAAACAACCCCTGCAACCACTGCGTTTGTTCTACCCGATTTCCCCTCTGCATTCCAGCAAATTCTGCTTGCGGCCGCCCCAAAGACCTCAAGATTCACAGGAAACCTGCGGCTCTGAGAGTCCTGAAAACCCTTGCCTCGCAGGATCGCGTGGACTACAATCAGGCAAAATCGTGTAACAAATAGCGTTCAGAACGAGAGAACAGGATGACCAAACAATCAGGCACGAGGAAATCGAAGGCCATTTGCAGCTTCTGCGGCCGCTCAGGCAATCAGGCCGATACGCTGATCGAAGGGCCGGATGATGTGTTCATTTGCCCCGAGTGCGTGGAGTTGTGCCATAACATCATCAAGCAGAACCGCCGCCAGGTGGACGGACAGCGGTCAAGCTCCAGGGCCACGCCCAAACCGAGGGAGATCAAGGAATACCTGGATCAGTATGTGATCGGCCAGGAAAAGGCCAAAAAGTACCTGTCCGTGGCCGTGCACAACCACTATAAACGGCTCCTTCACGGCGATATCGGCGACAGCGAGATCGAGCTGGACAAATCCAACGTCCTGCTCATCGGGCCCACCGGCAGCGGCAAGACCCTCCTGGCCAGAACCCTAGCCCACAAGCTCGACGTGCCCTTCGCCATCTGCGATGCAACGACGGTGACCGAAGCCGGTTATGTGGGCGAGGACGTCGAGAACTTCCTCCTGAGACTCCTGCAGAACGCCGATTTCGACCTCGAATCGGCCCAGCGGGGCATCGTCTACATCGACGAAATCGACAAGATCGGCAAGACGAATCAGAACGTGTCGATCACACGGGACGTGTCGGGCGAAGGCGTGCAACAGGCGCTGCTCAAGATGCTCGAAGGGACGATCTCGAACATCCCGCCCCAGGGCGGCCGCAAGCACCCCGAGCAATCGTACATCCAGATGGACACCAGCAACATCCTGTTCATCTGCGGCGGGACCTTCGTCGGTCTGGACAACATCGTCCGCAAGCGTCTGGGCCGCAAGATGATTGGTTTCGGCTCGGAGATCTCCGGCCAAGTGGACGACAAAGCCGATCTGACCGACGTGCTCAGCCAAGTCATCCCGGAGGACATCATCGAGTTCGGAATGATCCCCGAGATGGTCGGCCGACTGCCGGTGATCGCCCCCCTGGGCGCCCTCGACGTGGACGCCCTGGTGGACATCCTGACCAAACCTCGAAACGCCCTGTGCAAGCAGTACCAGCGGTTCTTCGAGATGGACGACGCGGACCTGGAGTTCACGGACGACGCCCTGCGGGCGCTGGCTCGCAAGGCCCTTACGCGGGACACCGGAGCCCGGGCCCTGCGCGCGATCACCGAGGAGCTCATGATGGACCTGATGTACCAGTTGCCCGAGGAGCCCAAACCCGCCAGCTACGTCATCACACGGGACATCGTCGAAGGCAAAACCGCCCTCGCGGCCGCCCGGCAGAACATCCGCAAGGAATCCGCGTAACGTGGATGAAGGATAACGGATGATTGACGATTGGCGGGAGGTTGGACATCCTCGTCCAATCATCGATCATCCGTTATCCATGGTCAATCAGTCGAAGACCTCGACTTGCGAGTAAACCGGGACCAGCAGGTTGTACATCAGCACCACTTCCCCGTTGAACATCCGGATGCAGCCCCGTGAGCCGGCGGTGCCGATCTGCTCGGGTTCCTTGGTGCCGTGGATGGCGAAGCCCGTCCTGCCCACCGCCGCCCCTTCTATGCCATCCAGCGCGATCCAGCGCGTGCCCAGAGGGTAGTCCGGATCGTCCGCTTTGTAGACGCGTCCGCTGTCGGGATCGGTCCATGTCGGTTTGATGAGCTTGCCGCCGTCCTGAACCCGCCACAAGCCCGTCGGCGTCTCGTAGCCGGGCCGGCCCAGGCCCACTTTGAAGCTGCGGACATACGTGTCCTGCAGGTACAGATCCAGCGTGAAGGTGGAACGGCAGACCTTCGCGTGAAACGGCCCCTTGACGACCTTCAGAGCCTTGCCCGCCTGCAAGGCCTGCGGACGCGGGATGTTGTTGATCTGCATCAGGATCTCGTGGGGAACCTTGAGCCGCCGGCCGATGACTTCCAGCACTTCGCCGGAGCGGACCGTGTAGGTGTCGCAGAGTCTGTCGTTCGGGAATGAGGCCGGACCGAAGAGCCACTTGTCGGCCAGATTGGCCATCTCGGCTTTGACTCTCTCGCGTTGCTGCGGGCTCAACTGCATCTGCAAGACCGCGTTGAGCTTGTTGCGGACCTCGATCACCGCCCCCGGCTGGCTCTGGATCTGCGACAAGGCCTCTGCGATCGTCGCTTCCGCCTGAGGATTGGCCGGCGCCGCCGGAGCGACGGCAGGCTGGGTGACCGCAGACGGAGCAACGACCGCGGGTTCCGGACTCGTCTGCACCGACGCAACAAGCTGCGAAGGCAAAACCGTCGCAGCGGGCGTCGACTCGGGAGTTGTCATGTTTTGAACGACCGGTCGGGGTGCCGAAGTCGCCGGATTGGACTCCGTAGCCATCGAGGAATCCGGCGCCGGGTTGCCCGCAGTGGCTTCCTGCGGACCGCCGGATTGCCCGCGGAACAACAGAAACACCACCGCGGCAAAGAGGATCACCGCCGTGACCAGATATACGCCGCCGCTTTTCCAGCCATGCCGGACTGCGGCCAGATTCGAGAACAACCGAGCCATCCTATACTCCTTTCTGCCCGTTACAGTGAACCACTTCCTCATCCGTGACCAGCCACTCAACGGGCTCGTCGCTCTCGGTCGTGGGAATCGACTCCATCACCTGCTCAGCAAACGCCAACCCGCACCGCGTCGCCGCCAGATCCTTGTTGGCGAAGAACCGGTCGTAGTACGACCCGCCGCGGCCCAGGCGATTGCCCTTGCGGTCATAGCCCAGCCCCGGCGTCACAACCAGATCGATCTGCCCGAACGGAATGGGCACGCCGGTCGTCGGATTGCGAAGCCCCCAAGAGCCCGTCGAGAAGCCGGTGTCGAGCGACTGGATCCGCACCGGAATCATGTGCCGTTGCTGCCAGGAGATCTTCGGAACCGCAACCGTCTTGCCGAGCTGCCAGGCCTGCAGGATCGCGTCGGAGGTGTCCACCTCGTGCGGGAGCGACAGGAACAGCATAATGATGGACGCATTCTGAAAGAGCTCCGTGGCGACCAGATTGCGGCAGGCCTGGCGGCTCTTTTCCTTACGCTGCTCCGCCGACATGGCGATCAGACAGGCGCGCAACCGGCTGCGCAGCTCAACCTTCTCCATGGACGGGTCCCTGGTTATCGTTGTCGTTGGCGTTTTGACACACTCGGCCATTATCTATCAAGGATCGAAGTCTTTGTAAATGCAGCAGGATATTTTTCTCCCGTCCTGCGTCTTTCGGAACATAGTATGTTTTGGCCGGTCCCGGCAGATACTCCTGCGGCACGAAGCCATCCGGATAATCGTGCGGATACCTGTACCCGGCTCCAAACCCGGCCTCCTTGGCCGCCGGATAGTGCGAATCCTTCAAATGCGGGGGCACCGCCTTCACCGGTTCATTCTTCACGTCCGTCGCAGCGCTCCAGATGGCCGCTGCACAGGCGTTGGATTTCGGGGCGCAGGCAACGTAGATCGCCGCCTGAGCCAGGGCCAACTGCGCCTCCGGCAACCCCACGAATTCCGAGATCTGCACCGCCGCAGCAGCCAGCACCGTCGCGACCGGATCGGCGTTGCCCACATCCTCGGCGGCACAAACCGCGATCCGTCGGGCGATGAAACGGGTGTCCTCGCCCCCGGCCAGCATTCGAGCCAGCCAGTAGACGGTCGCATCGGGGTCCGAACCCCTCATGCTCTTCTGGAGGGCGCTGGCCAAATCGTAGTGCGAGTCCCCCGTTCCGTCGTACAGGACGGCTTTTTGTTGTATCGACTCTTTGGCGGCTTCCAGATGAAAGATTATCCGGCCGCCTCCCGCCTGGCGGACCTGGCTGAGCACCCCCACCTCCAGAGCGGTCAGCGCCTTGCGGACGTCGCCCTCGGACATCCTCGCCAGAAAGACCAGCGCGTCTTCCTGAGCCTGAACGTCGAGCTTGCCGAGCCCCCGCTCGGGGTCGCTGACCGCCCGCCGGAGCAGATGCAGAATGTCCTCGGCGCCCACCGGCTCGAACCGAAAGACCGTGCTGCGGGATATCAGAGGACCGTTGATGGAAAAGTAGGGATTCTCGGTGGTCGCGCCGATGAGTGTGACGATCCCGGACTCGACGTCGTTGAGCAGCACGTCCTGCTGGGCGCGATTGAAACGGTGGATCTCGTCGATGAACAGGATGGTCCGCCCCCCGCGGGTGGCCAGTCGATCCTTCGCCTCCGCGATCACGTCGCGGATGTCCTTCACCGTGGCCGCCGGAGCGCTGAGGTAGTGAAACTTCGCCTTGGTCTGGCGGGCGATCACCATGGCCAAAGAGGTCTTGCCCACCCCCGGGGGCCCGCAGAACAGGACGCTGCTGAGCCGGTCGGCCTGAAGCATCCGCGTCAGCAGTTTCCCCGGTCCGAGGAAATGCCCCTGCCCCGCGAACTCGTCGAGGGTCCGCGGCCTCATCCGGGAAGCCAGAGGCGCCGCCGCGTCGAGGTTCGCCTTCTCCTGGGCTTCGAACAACATCCTGTCGGTTCGACTGTCGTGCATGGTCTCCATTGTAGGACCTCAACAGCTCTCTGTCGAAACCATTTGCCCTGGCGACGTCAAGACCGTGCCACTTCAGGATATTCTATACCCTAGCCATCTTCTTTTCAATGAAAGCCGCCGCGAGGGCCGCGATGCGGCGAAACGAAGACGGTCTCTGCCGCCGACGCCGTGCACGGTACGCCGGATCGCGGCATCGGCACGGTGTGACATCGGGCAACCAACGCGCGTTTCGGGCATTCAAGCGAAACTCGATGGCCTTCACATAACCCATGCTCAGACAACCAATTACGCGACGTCGCCCGATGCGGTAAAACTAGGCAATCCACATGCCGTCACTTCAGATTCCCCTCCTTACGCACGGAGACGTCCTTGCGCCAAAAAAAACGCAAAAAGCGTTTTTTTTGTTTGATTTCTGGCCCCCACTTTTCTACACTGCTGCGAATGCCAGTAGACAGGGTGTAGGTTCTATCCTTACGCCTCGGAGGTAATCGAGAAGGGCAGAATGAAGATCGACCGGCGTATGAGGCAGATTTCGGTTCTTTGGTGTAAAGAGTATAGGTGTGGTTGGCAACCCGTAAGCCAGTGTGAGTGACACATTTGAAAGGGGAGTATCATGAAACGTGGTTTGGTTGTGCTGTCAATGGTAGGGTTGGTGTTTGCCAGTGTGGCGAGTGCTTCTGTGCAACAGGGTGACACCGAGCTCGATTTCCTCGGCGGTTTTTTGACCCAGAACGGCGATGACGGAGCGGCGGATCTCGACGCGCTGTTCATCTCGGCTGCACTCGGGTATTTCTTCACCGACAACATCCAGGGCTCCGTGGTCGCGTTGGGCGCCTGGACGGAAGTTGGCGGCGTCGACAATGACGTGTACGGCTTCGGCGTTCGGGGCAAGTACCACTTCATGCCCACGAATCAGTGGGTGCCTTATGTCGGCGCGCAGCTTCTGTGGGTCGAGGCCGACAGCGACGGTGGTGCAGATGGCGACGGCATGCTGTGGGGTCCGTTGGCCGGTCTGCGGTATGAGCTGAACGCCAACAACGATTTCTTCGTCGAGTATCAGTACCACCTGTGGGAAGGCGATGCCGGCGACGCGATTGATGACGGTCACGGCATCTTCGTCGGTCTGATTCATCAGTTCAAATAAGATGTGAGCACGTCTCCATTGATGCCATTGAACCGCATGTAGCTCCTGCGGAGCAGTAAACAAAAAGCGTTGCGAATTCGAAAGGATTCGCAACGCTTTTTTTGTGCGAAGCCCTCAGTGTCGGTGCTTTGAGGCGTAGGAATCGCATCCCGAGTTATCGGCCCTTCCCCTTCCGACGTCCTCGCGGGATTTCCAGGTGAAGCCCCCCTGTCGTGTGGCCGATAAGAGAATCGCACGGGCTCAGGCGCGCCCGGATTCCGTGATCGGCGCGCGATCCCAGTCGGAATGGGGCTTCGTTCAGTGTGTCTTGAAAGGAAAATAGCGATGCGAAAGAATCTGGTGCTGCTTTCGTCGATTTGCCTGGTCCTCGCGGCCGTGGCGAACGGCTCGGTCAAGAAAGGCGACGTGGAGATCGACTTCTCCGGAGGCTGGCTGATGGCCACGACGGAGGCCGGGGACCTTACGGGAACGGCTCCCGCGATCAGCTTCGACGACGTGCTCTCCGGCGCAACCGGAGCGGATCTCGATGGCTGGATGGCCATGATCGGCCTGTCCCGCTTCGCGACCAACAATTTGCAGCTCGGCATCGCCGGTTTCTACACGCAGATGCAGGGCGACACGGAGACTTTCCCCCTGCCGGACTTCCCCGAGGTGACGGCCGAATTCGATCTCGACGTGACCGCCTTCGGAGTCGGAGGTCGGGCCAAATGGCATTTCAATCCGACCGCCCAGTGGGTATGGTACGCCGGGACCCAGGCGTTCTGGATCAGCGCGGACGTCGACGTGGATGGCACCATTGTCGGGTTTGAGGAAATCGCCCCGCCGGGAAGCAACAGCGACAGTCTCACCGGCATCCTCTGGGGACCCGTCGCGGGCGTACGCGTCGAACTGGGCGTAAACAACGAACTCTTTCTGGAGTATCAGTACCACCTCTTCTTCGGCGACATCAGCGACGTGATCGAGAGCGGACACGGCTTCTTCGTCGGGCTTAGCCACCGCATGAAATAGGGCCGGTTGGACCGACCCCACAGTTGCTTGACAGCCCGTGGAATCCGCTGTACAGTGAAAGCAGTGGAAGACCACAGGAAAGAACGCCGGGGCCAAGACCCGATCCTGTGCATCAGGGTTCAACCGCACATGGTTGCATGAGAAAGGAGTGGGACAATGCAGAGGACAAGATCAATGCGGATCGCGGCGTTTCTGACGCTGGGTGTCTGTGTCTCGGTGGCCGCCGGCGGCGCCCCGATGGGTCCTCCGATCGCAGTCCTGGACGAGGGACAGTGGTCCGTGGGCGGCGAGTTCGCTCACGAACAAATGGATCTGGAGGCTTTCGGGATCTCCGTGGAAACCATCGACGGGGATTTCAGCACGTTCTACGCGCAGCCGTTCACGCTTGAGGACCTCGCGGTGAACATGGGCTTCGTAACTCTCGGTTACGGCGTCTGCGACAACTGGGACCTCTTCCTGCGGGCCGGCGCCGCGGACGCGAAGGACGACCTGATCCTTCACCCCGCCACGGCGGACAACGCCGAGGACAAGTTCGGCTTCGACGGCGATTTCGGTTTCGCCTGGGGCGCGGGCACGCGGGCGACCTTCTGTCGGACCGGCCCCTGGAACTTCGGCGGCCTCATTCAGGTCACTTGGTTCGATCCTGGTTCCAGCGATTTTCAACTGGGCGAGATCGCGGATCCCCTGGGCTATGTAACCGGCGACGCGGACATCAAGTACTGGCAGACCCAGGTCGCCCTGACGGTCGCCTATGAAGCCGATACCTGGAGAGTCTGGGGCGGCCCCTTCCTGCAGTTCATCGAAGGCGATCTGGAACTCGATGGACAGTATATCTTCGATGGGGACGTCGTCGGCACCGTCGCCAACAATGCGGACGTCGAGGAGTTGTCTCAGTTCGGCGCGCACGTCGGAATCAGCACTCAGTTGGCCGACCAGTGGAACCTGTGGGTCGAGGGCCAGATCACCGGCGACTCCTGGCTCATCGGCATCGGCGCTGCGTTCACCCCGGAGAGCCTCGGACTGTAAGCGGCCGGGATCGTCGGGCAGTTGAAACCTCAGGGAGGCAAGTGCGATACCTTGCCTCCTTTTTCTTTTGGATCGGATCGGGGAAACCGCAGGAAAGACCGGCCGGGTCCGTCACAACGTCCGATCGGCCATGAATCGGGCCGTCCGGGCCAGAGCGTCGCGAGCCCCGCTGGCAGGCAGTTCCGCCAGGGCCTCGATCGCCTGGGCCACATAATGTCCGGCCCGTTCGTGAGCATACTGCAGACTGCCCCTGCGGCGCAGCATCTGGGCCAGTTCCCGCCGCGACTCGCCTCCCGAGTCCAGCATGTCCCGGACGCGGGACCGTTCCGTCTCCTCCAGGGTGTCGAGCAGATGAATCACCGCCAGCGTGAGCTTGTCCTTGGCGGCGTCTCTGCGTCCGGTCTTTCCCGTGTGGGCTTCGTCGCCGGTGATGTCGAGAAGGTCGTCGGCGATCTGGAACGCGATGCCGGCATACAGGCCGAAACGGGCCACCGCCTCGATGTGCCGCTCCTGGGCGTGCGAGAGCATCGCCCCCAGACGACAACAACCGCTGAAGAACGATGCGCTCTTCTCGGTGATAATTTCGATGTACTGGGCTTCGCCCAGCCGCCAGTTGCGACGCTGGACGACCTGCCGCAATTCCCCTTCACAGACTCGGACCGCGGTCTGCGCGACGACTTTCGCAACCGACCCGTCGAGATCGGCCGCCATGCCAAAGACGCGACTGAGCACGAAATCGCCCAGCAGCACCGCGGACTCATTGCCCCAGAGACGGTTGACCGTGGGAGATCCTCGACGCAGATGGCCGTCGTCGATCACGTCGTCGTGCAGGAGCGTGGCGTGGTGGATCATCTCGACCATGGCCGCGACGCGGAGGTGATCCGCGGCCAGCGGCCCCACGCACTCCCCGGTGAGCAGAACCAGCCCCGGACGGAGCAGCTTGCCGGTAGAGGCGCTGATATGGTCAAAGAGGGGCGAGATCTCCCCCGCCACGTCGCGCGCCGCCAGTGCCTGGCGGATCAGATCGCTCACCTGCTCAAGCTGCGAATCGATCCTCGCGAACGAAGGGATCTCCCGCCACAGGGCCTTGTCCGAACTGCTCATGATGATCGGTGATTCCATAGATCGCGACGGGCGGACACAGGGTGCGGCCGGACGCCATTCGCTACTGCCCCTTCCCATGGGCGTACGCGTAGAACTTCTCGCGCAGCATGCGTGTGACAGGTCCGGGCCTGCCGTCGCCGATGATGCGTCCGTCGATGTCCACAACGCCGATGACCTCCGCGGCGGTTCCCGTCAGGAACATCTCGTCGCAGACGTACAGATCGAACCGCGTCAGGTCCTTCTCGACGACTTCCAATCCCTCCCGGCGGGCCAGCCGCATGACCACGGCGCGCGTGATGCCCTCCAGGCTACCGGCCTGGACCGGAGGCGAACAGACGACGTGGTTCCGCACGACGAAGACGTTGTCCCCGGTCGCCTCGGCGACATACCCTTCGTGATTGTACATGATCGCCTCGGGCACGTTGGAGTCCAGCGCCTCGATCTTCGCCAGGATGTTGTTCAGATAGTTGAGGCTCTTGACCTGCGGAGGAATGGCCAGCGGATGGTTGCGAATCGTCGTGGCGCTGATCACCTTCATGCCCTTCTCGTACAGTTCTTCCGGATAGAGCTGGATCGTGCTGGCGATGATGACCAGACCACTGCCCTGGCACGTGAAAGGGTTCAGGCCCAGGCACCCTATGCCGCGGGTGACAATGAGCCGGATGTAACCATCGACGATCCCGTTGGCCTGGACGGTCGCCTCGATGGCGGCCGCCAGATCTTGGGGGTTCATGGGCATCACAAGACGGATGGCCCGGGCGGACTCGTAGAGCCGTTTGATATGCGCATCGAGCTCGAACACTTTGCCGCTGTAGACGCGAATGCCCTCGAAGACGCCGTCCCCGTAGAGCAGACCGTGATCGAAGACCGAGATTCTCGCGTCGGCTTCATCCACCAAGCCCGTGTTGAGCCAAATCTTCAAACCCATCGTCGCACCTCATGCCTCCAACTACCTGGCCCGACCATCCACCAGCGTCACGATCCGCTGGGCCTTGCGGGCGATCCGATCGTCGTGGGTGACCATGACGATCGTCTGCCCGGCCTTGTTCAGCGTGTCGAGAACATTCAGGATACCATTTCCTGTCGCGGAGTCAAGATTTCCCGTCGGCTCATCCGCCAGAAGGAGCTGGGGCTGGTTCATCAGGGCCCTGCCGATGGCGACCCGCTGCCGCTCGCCGCCGGACAACTGATAGGGCTTGTGCCCCACGCGCTCCTGCAGGCCCATCTGCTCCAGCAGGCTCTCGGCCCGCTGGCGGATCGCGCGGCGGCTCGCCAGCCAGCCCAGGACGCTGCGGGAGATCATGGCCGGCAGCATGACGTTCTCCAAGACCGTCAACTCGTCCAACAGGTGATAGAACTGAAACACGAAGCCCACCTTCTCGTTGCGGAACCGGTTCAACTCGCGCGCCCCGACGCGGTTCAGATCGCGTCCATTGAAGTGGATCACGCCCTTATCGGGCCTGTCCAGGCCGCCCAGCACGTGAAGAAACGTGCTTTTGCCGCTGCCGGAGGCCCCGACGATGGCGATAAACTCGCCCTCGTTCACGGCCAGCTCGGCCCCCTTGAGGACATTGACCCGGGTCGCCCCCATGCGGTACGACTTGTGGACGTTCTCGGCTTTCAAGATGACAGACAACTGACTCATGGATCCTCGGATGGCAGATGGCCATCATCAGGTCGAACAACTCTTTTCGAAAGTCCCGTTCTTATCGCATCGTCAACCCGGCGTCAAGGTCACGTGCGTACGGCGTGCAACGTCTCGACCGGCTGCAACCGAGCCGCCTGGTAACTCGGGACCAGGGCCCCGACCAGACAGGCCAGGATCGCGCAGGCCATGATGATCATCATGACCTCGGGCTCCACCCGGTTGGGAATGTCTTCGATCGCGTAGATCGTGCGGTCCCACAACTGGAACCCAAACCGGGCATACAACCACTGCTCAATCCGATTGATCTGGGCCAGAAACAACCATCCGCCCAGCGTTCCCATGGACGAGCCGATCAGCCCCACGCTGAACGCGAAGCCGGAGAACAGCGTCAGCACGCCGACGTTCGACGCCCCCACGCTCTTGAGGATGCCGATGTCCTTCCTCTTGTTCGTGATGATCATGTGGAACACGACGAAGACGATGAACACGGTGGTGATCCCGACCAGGCCGAACATCAAGCTCAGCAGGACCTGCTCCTTCTCCATCGGCGCGATCACCGCCCGGCGGTACCGCATCCAGTCCTGGACGGACACGCCGTCCAGCAGGCCGCTGTTGGGCGCCCCGACCATCTCCTGTTTGAACCGGCTCCACAGTTCCGCCACCCGGCGGGTCCCTTCCTCGACGCTCACGTCGGGCGAGAAGCGGACGTGAACGGCGCTGACCCGCTTCTCCTGGCCGCTCATGCACAGGTCCTGCGCCTTTTCCAGCGGGATGTAGACGAGGGAACCGTCGACCCGTGCGATCCCCGTGTGGGAGTAATCGCTGTACTGGAAGCTCTCCGTCCGCGCGGGATTGCTGCCGACCCCGGCCAGCGCCCCTCGGGCGGTGAGCGGAAACCCCGTCAGCGTCAGCGACAGTCGCGGGGGACGGGCCCCATAGCTGTACTGGCCCTGGGCGTTCCGCAACAGGATCACGTCGACGCCCCACACACAGCCGGCGGCGTTGGGCTCGTGGATCGGCACGAAGGCCTTCTCGGGCTCGGCGGCGCGGAAGTGCAGGGTCTGCGCGAAACTCGTGGTCTGACTGTGCAGGACGGGATCGAGTCCCAGGATCTCGACGCCCTTCTTGATGTCGTAGTTCGTCAGGCTCAACAACGCGAAATTCTTGACCACCGGCGAAACGCCTGCGACGAATCCGCTCTCTTTGAGTTGAGCCATGAACTGCTCGTAATACGGGAACCCCACCAGCGACTCGGTCCCGACGACGCAGTCGCCGACGAATTCATGGTTCTTCTGCTTGAACTGGCCGACCAAACCCGACATCACGGTCATCACCACCACGACGATGAAAACGCACAACGCGACCGCCAGGGTCGCGAAGTACGTGATGCGCCGCTTGAGCAGATACCGGATGATCAGGGTCAGCTTGTACACGACCATTCCTTCAGTGGAAGTCGGAAAAACAGAAGATGAGACCTTCGGTCACTCATACCGCAGCACCTCGACCGGCCGGGTTCGCGCGGCCACGAACGCCGGGATCAGGGCCCCCAGTGCCGCCGCCAGGACGGCCAAACCCACAATCGGCAGGGAGGACGACCAATCCACTTCGTTGGGGATCCGGCTGAACATGTAGATGCTGCTCTTCCAGAGCTTCAGGCCGAAAACGACGCGAATCCAGTTCTCCAGCTCGTTGATGTTCCGTGTGATGACGTATCCGAGGATCGTGCCGACGCCGGAGCCCGCGATGCCCACTGAGACGCCGAAGCCCAGGAACAACCCGACGACGGAGGAACTGGCCGCTCCACAGCTTTTGATGACCGCGACGTCCCGCTGCTTGAGCTTGACCATCATGTAGAAGATGCAGAAGACCAGCACAACCACGCTGAAACTGACGACGCCGAAGATCACCAGAAGCACCCCCATCTGCTTCTTGATCTCGGCGACGTAGGGCCCCTGCAACTGCATCGCGGTGTAGATGTCCGTTTCAACAATGTTGAAGACGCTCCAGCCCAACTCCCGCTCGGCGAAATCGCCCCAGATCTCGCGGACGTCATTCACCGCCTTGTAGGGATCGACGCCGGGCTTGAGACGGATGCTGATCCGCGTCGCCAGATCGTCCGGCTGGCCCGGATACAATTCCTTTTGCAGCGCCTCGATGGGGAGATAGATAAAGCCGCTGTCCAGTTCGTGCACGCCCGCGAAAACCAAGTCAACCACCCGGAACGGAATAACCCTTCTCCTGGGGACCTGGGCCTGATTGGGGTCCCCGCCGGCGTCTGCGGCGCCGGTGGTCACGGTGATCCGCCGGCCGACGAACTCCTTGAGGATCGCTTCCTTGTCGTATTCGTCCGTCTCTTCGTCCGGCTGGGCCACCACGCCGATCCCGACGAATCCGCCGATCTCTGCCGGCGCGTCGGGCGCCGCAAAGGAAGGCTCTCCCTCGGTCCGACCCTGAAGGAGCAAGGCGCTCTTGAGCCCGGTCACCCGTGCCCTGCTTTGGGGCTGGATACCCCAGACGCTGACCGGACGCACGTTGCCCTGGCCCAGGTGCAGAAGTCCCTCGGAAGACAGACTCGGCGAAGCGGCTTCAATGATGTCCATCCGCTCCAGCCGATCGATGAACGCGGGGTATTTCGCAATCACGAGGCCCTGCGGCGCCGCGAGGGTCACGTCGCCGATCATCTCGACCGCGCTGCGCTCGAACATGGCGATGAAGCCGGAGAACAGACTGGCCACGACGATCAGCAGAGAGACCGACATCGCCACGGCTGCGATGCTCAGAAGAATGATCCGCCGACTACGAAGATACTTGAGCCAAAGGAATAGCTTCAACATCCGCTTTCACAATCGCCTCGGGAACCGCCAGGCACAGGCGACAATCGGCCTTACGGGTTCTCCGCCGTCAAGGGCTTCAGGAGCGGGAACAGAATGACATCGCGAATCGTCGTGGCGCCGGTCAGCAGCATGACGAGCCGGTCGATCCCGATGCCCAGGCCGCCGGCCGGAGGCATGCCGTACTTGAGGGCGTCCACGTAGTCCGTGTCCATCTTCGTGATCGATTCCTCCTGGCCTCTCAACTGCCGGCGGAAGTTCTCGAACTGGATCGCCGGGTCGTTGAGCTCCGTGTAGGCGTTGGCCAACTCCATGCCCGAGACGAACAACTCGAACCGCTCGGCGTATCGCGGGTCGGCCTTGCTGGGCCGGGCCAGCGGGCACAGGATCGCGGGGTAGTCGATGACGAAGGTCGGATCGATCAGGTTGTGCTCGACGGTCGTCTCGAAGACCTCGTTGGTCACGACCGCGTCGTCCATCCCGGCGTCCTCGATCTTGAGCTCGCGGGCCTTGTCGCGGATCGACTTGATGTCGTCGATGTCGCAACCGCTGAATTCTTCCAGTAATTCGGCGTATTTCGCCCGACGCCAAGGCCGTTTGAATTCGAGTTCCCGTTCGCCGAACCGGATCTTCGTGCCCGAGCCGATGGCTTCGATGCAGGCACAAACCAGCTCTTCCGTCAGGTCCATCATCACATGGTAGTTCCCATAGGCCTGGTAGACCTCGACCATCGTAAACTCGGGATTGTGCTGGCGGTCGAGGCCTTCGTTGCGGAAATTGCGGTTGATCTCGAAGACCCGCTCCATGCCGCCGACCAGGAGCCGCTTGAGGAACAGCTCCGGCGCGATTCGCAGGTACAGTTCGAGGTCCAGGGCGTTGTGATGCGTGACGAACGGCTTGGCGGCCGCCCCGCCGGGGATCGTCTGCATCATAGGGGTCTCGACTTCGAGGAAGCCCCGGGCGGTCAGGAACCGCCGGACCGTGGCGACGATCTCGCTGCGGGCCTTGAACCGCTCCAGGACCTCGGGATTGGCCCAGAGGTCCACGTAGCGCTGGCGATACCGCTGGTCGATGTCCGCCAGGCCATGCCATTTCTCAGGAGGCTGGTACAGGCACTTGCTCAGGAACGTCAGGCCGCCCTCTTCGACCCAGATGGTCAGCTCGCCGGTCTTGGTCCGGCCGAGCTGACCGTCGGCGCCGATCAGATCGCCCAGGTCCAGCAGCTTGGCCAGCGGCCACTGATTCGGGCTCAGACTCTTGCTCAAGCCCACCTGCATCGTTCCTGTGCGGTCGCGTAGCGTGATGAAGATCAGCTTGCCGATGTCCCGCAGCAGCACGATCCGCCCGGCGCAGCGGGCTCGCTGGCCTTCGACGTTCTCCTGATAGCGGGCTCGCACCGAAGACGACGCTTCGACGTCCTCGTAGCGGGAACCATAGGGATCGATCCCCAGGGCCGCGATCTGCGACAATTTCTCCTGTCTCTGTTGTTCGAACCTGCTCGTATCGGATTGCGTGGTCAACTGTGTTTCTCCCAGGGGAGCGAGTCCTCGCCCTTACTTGGCCGCCAGCGCGACGGCCTCGATCAGCTTGGTCCTGGCGACCAGCACGCCGACGGCCAGTTGAGAATCCGCCTTGAGCGTCTCTTCCACGCTTCGTTTCTTGACCGGCGTCTGGTCCTTGGCGTCCTGGCGCACCTGGAGGAGGACATCGTTGTCCCGCTGCACGTCGAGCATCTCGCGAAGCTCCTTGCTGGTCAGATTGACTTGCACATCGGCGCCGACGCCCCAGTCCTTGCGTCCCTCCTTCTCGACCTCTTCGCGGCTCTTGACTCGCTGGCCCGACGGGAGGTGGTAATACGCCATCGTATACTTCAGTTGGGCTCCGTTCCCTGGGTAGTGCGTGATGCCCTGAACGCTGCCCTTGCCGTGTGTGCGGGTGCCCACGAGCACCGCCCGCTCATGCTTTTCATCGGCCAGGGCCCCGGCCACGATTTCCGACGCGCTGGCCGAGCCGGAGTTGATCAGAATCACAATCGGGTAGCTCGGGTGCGTGCCCCGACGATGCGCATATTCATACGACGGGATCATATTCGTTTTGGGCTGCGTGCGGACGATGAGCCCCTCGTCGATAAACTTGTCGCAGATGTCCACGGCGCTGTCCAGCAGGCCGCCGGTGTTGAACCGAAGGTCCAGGATCAGGGCCTTGAGACCGTTGCCCTCAAGCGTGTCCAGCGTTTCCTCTAGGTCGCGGGCCGTCTCGCCGGAGAAACTGGTGACCCGCACGTAGCCGATCCCCGCGGCCTCGTCGATCATGTACCGCCACTTCCCATCGGCCAACCGCTGCCAGCCGCGGATCGTCGGAACGATGATCCGGTCCCGGGTCAGGGTGATCTGCTCGGGGCTTTCGGCCCCGCGGTGACGCACCGACAAGGTGACCTTGGAACCCTTGGGCCCGGTGATCTTCTTGACCGCGCACATCAGGCTCATGTCCTTGGTGGGGATGCCGTCAACCGATTCGATCACGTCGCCGGCATCCAGGCCGGAACGATAGGCCGGCGTGTCCGGAAGCAGGCTGGCCACGGTCAGAAGACCCTTGGGCTTGGAGATCTCGATGCCGATGCCGGTGAACTCATTGGTCATCAGCTTCTCGAAATCCTGCACCTGGCGCGGCCACACCATCACGGTGTACGGATCGAGCACTCCCAGGGCCGCCTCGGAGAAATGCGCCACCAGAGGCTGCTGGGGCAGATTGACGGTGGCGTCGTTGAGAGACAACACCTTGTCGAGGACCGCCAGGAAATTGTCCTTGCCGAAACTCTTGGCCGCCTTCTCGACCTCGACTCGCAGATCGGCCAGGGCCTTCGACCAAGCGGCCACCTTGTCCGGCTGCGGCGGCGTCAGGGAGTGCCCGTGGTTGGGATCGCCTCCGTTGGCGAACACCACTGCGAGCACCTCAGCCAGATGGTCGCACCGCCGAATGGCCTTCAACGCCATCTTGGAGTAGTCGATGCTGTTCACGTAATGCAGGTCGAGGGCTTCGATGGCCCTGCTGAGCATCCGCTTCTCGACGCCTTCGTACCGTTCCTTGCGGGATTCGCAGGGACTGTCCTGGAACGACACCGCGATGCCGGCCCGGTCCAAGAGCTCCTCGGCGTGTTCGCTGTACCCTTTGTTGTTGGGATCGATCGCCTGGAGCCAGTAGAAATAGTTCGTGTACGCGTCCAGCCACTTGCCGCTGGACTCCAGGGCGACGCTGCGGTCGATGGCCGCCTGGAGGGCTTTTTCGACGAACGGATCGGCAAGCAACTCTTTCTTCTGTTGGCTGTTGGCGAACTCCTCGGCACGGGCGATAACCGCCAGGACATCCGGGAGATCGTTCGGTTCGTTGGAGTCGCGGATATCATCGCTTTCGACAAGGCCTTCGTCCCAGTCGGACGCGACGATCTTGTCGGGCCGGTCCAGAACGCCCGCGGACTTGAGCCGAGTCAGTTGCTCGAGTTCCTTGCGAAACGCCTCTTCCCGAGATGCCTTTCGTCGGGCGTCGATCTCTTCATACTGACCGACGATCCCTGCAAGCTGTCGGACCTCGGGCCTCTCGGAGAGCCCGGTCTGCTGCGTGAGCTTGCGGGCCTCCGCGAACTGCCCCTGGTAGATCATGCGAAACGCGGCTGCGACGGACTCCTGCGACGGCAACCCCTGGGATGCCGATGGGAGCGCGACGCTGCCGGTCGAGGCGACTCGGACAACCTCGATCCCCTCAGGCCGGGCCGAGCAGCTATAGCTGCCGAACCAACACGCCAGCACCAGCGCGGCAGCACAAGAGAACAGCACAACGAACGTCACACGGGCGCTTCGACTGCTCATGACCAGCCCCTTGTTGACCGAATCAGGCTTACTTGACTTGTGCGACTCCAACGAACCGCTCCTTTCCGCTATTGATTAAGGATGATTGATGATGAATGACATCAATCATCCTTCATTGATGCTACAGGCACTCCTGGGCCTTTCCGGCGCAACCGAGGACATGGAGCTTGTGGCGAACCATCTCGCGGATGGCGTCACGGCCGGGTCCCAGATACTTGCGAGGATCGAACTCGCCGGGCTTCTCCGCGAAGACCTGACGGATCTTGGCGGTCAGGGCCATGCGGAGGTCCGTATCGATGTTCACCTTGCACATGGCCATCTTCGAGGCCTTCGTGATCATCGCCTCAGGAACGCCCATAGAGCCGGGCATCTTGCCGCCGTACTTGTTGATCAGGTCGCGGAACTCCGGCAGCACGCTGCTGGATCCGTGCATGACCAGAGGATATCCAGGCAACAACTTTCCTATCTTCTCTATAACGTCGAACGCCAGTTTCGGTTCGGTCTTGAATTTGTAGGCGCCGTGGCTGGTCCCGCAGGCGATGGCCAGGGAGTCGCAACCGCTTCTCTTGACGAACTCGACCGCCTGGTCGGGGTCGGCGATGTGCTTGCTGACGTCATCGACGCCGACCACGTCCTCTTCGATCCCGCCCAACTGGCCCAGCTCGGCCTCGACGACCACCCCGCGGGGATGGGCGTACTCCACGACCTTCTTGGTGATCGCGATGTTCTCGTCAAAAGACAAGTGCGAACCGTCGTACATCACGGAGGTGAACCCGTCGTCGATGAACTGCTTGCAGGTCTCGAACGTGTCGCCGTGATCGAGGTGGATGGCGATCGGGATGTCGGGATTCTCAGCGACCGCCACGTTGATGATGGCCTTGAGGTAGCTGTTCTTGGCGTACTCCCGGGCGCCGCGGGAGATCTGCAGGATCAAGGGGGCCTTCTCCTGGGCGATGGCCTCGACGATCCCCTGCGTGATCTCCATGTTGTTTACGTTGAACGCCCCGACGGCATAGCCATTCTTGTACGCCATCTCGAACATCTTCTTGGTGCTGACTAACGGCATCTTCTGCTCCTTACAAAACCATCCAACCTTCCGCCACTCCAGCGAATCCGGCCTCCACGTCAGAATGCCGGCAGACTTATCTTATACTCCCAATCCCGCGCCAAATCCAGCCCCATTCCGGTTTTCCCGGCTTGCCCATCCCGACTAGTAGTACACGTCCGACGCCCCGAGATCCATGTATCTTCGCAGGCCGATCGCCAGCTCCGGGACCCCCTCGGGCCACAGGCTCAGCACGATCCGCCGCTCGTCCATCGAGTCGTCCGCGCTGAAGGTCAAAGCCAGGTTCGTCCGGTGATACTTGCGGATCAGGGTCACGTCCGTCCGGATGTTCGCCCCATAGTCGAAATCGAACTGTTCGGCCAACACCACCGTGTACCGAGGGTCCAGCGTGTAC
Source organism: Sedimentisphaerales bacterium (assembly GCA_035476995.1). Taxonomy (GTDB): domain Bacteria; phylum Planctomycetota; class Phycisphaerae; order Sedimentisphaerales; family Anaerobacaceae; genus PLanc-01. Next base: position 36,182 of record DATIKY010000217.1, read on the forward strand.
GTCGCGGCGAACGTCAGGGCATTCGAGCCCCTCTGCCCGAGCGTATTGTCCACCTCCCGCAGATACCGGCTGCCCACATAGTACGTCAGGTTCGGCCACAGCACTCGGGAAATGCCCACGTCAAGCTGTTCCACGACCCCGCTCTGCATGTCGAAATACGCGTCGCCCAGGATCGAAGTCGTGTCCGTCAGCCGCAGGATCACCTCGGTGCTCACGTAATTCTGCCGGGGGCCGAACCTCCCGGTCGTCCTCCTGTCCAGCGGCGGGATCACCCGACCGTCCCGGTTGACCAGGGGGATGAAGGGCTCATTCCAGAGAAACCGGTCCGCGCCGGCGATCTCGTCGCTCGAATCGGCAACCCAGACGAAATCCACGTCCCAGCGGAGCCAGTCGACCGTTCGGCGATTCCCCAGGGGCCCTCTCTTGGTCTGCCACCGCTGTGAAATCCCCAGATCCAGGGTGTCCCGCTGCTTGGCCGCATCGTCGCTCTCGACGTAGCTGACCGCGGTGAGGCTCGGACGGATCGTGTGCCGGAGCTGGTGAAGATCCCACAGGCGGGACTCGACGTCCGGATACACGCCCCAGAAGGGCTGCATGGAAATCCGCATGCCCCCTTCGCCGATCACGATGGCCTCTTCGCTCTCGATCCCCCCGTCGTCGAGCTCGGCCATGAACCCCGCGCCATCCTCGTATCCGATCGTGCCAGCGACGAACGGCACGATCTTGAACGCCCCGGCGGTCAGCGGCATATCGAGCTCGTTGCGGGTCCCTGTGAAGGTGAAGAAGTCGTCCGGTTCATTCATCGGATTGTCGGGATCGTACCGATACCGATACCGGCTGATCTGACTGTCGCTATAGAACGTCAGACGATCGTTGAACAAGGATTGGCCCATCAGGTGGTACTCGGCGCTCGGCAACTCCTCCACCTGATCGACGAAATCGTTGATTCGCGTCTTGCCGAGAAACGACAGACCCCAGTTGTCCTGGATCCGCTTGAGATAGAGCAGCGTCTCCTGCTCCTTGCCGACGTTGAACTCCGACCGGTAGAACTGCTCGAGGAAGTTCTCATCCGAGAGGTAGCTGGCTTCGGCAGTCACCTGCCAGTTGTACGGCAGGAAATGTCGGTGCTGAAACCGAAAGCGCCCTCGCGTCTCCTCGGGAACCTCGATGCCCTTGCGGGTGCGGCTGAGGCGGTCTTCGCCGTTGTCCTCGATGATGTAGCCCAGGAGTGAGCCGAAGTAGTTCTCCCTCTCATAGCGGAGATCGACGCCGCCTCCGACGCCCCGCTGGCCGTAGTAATCCACGGACACGAAGCCGTCGGTGCCTTCCGGCTGCCGCAGGCCCAGGAGCCGACTGAGCCACCAGCGGGTCTCGACGGACGTGCCGTAGGTACTGTCGTGACCCACGCGGACGCTTCGAATCGGCAGTTCCGGCCTCTCGCGGTCGCTATGCACCTTGGGCAGATCCAGCACCCGCGTGTTTCCAACCTTGAACCGGACGTCCCGCAACATCACGTCGAAACCGCTGTGGGGCAGAATCCCGCCCAATTCGACGTCCTGGCGCTTGTCGATGATGCGGACTTGCGCGGCTTCCAGCGAAAACTGCGGCGTCCAGAACTCGCTCGAGGTCAAGGCCACTTCCTCGGCTTCAAACGTGTCCTCGGCCATCTGGCGGAGCTGTTTGGCCCGGACATAGATGGGGATGTTGCGGATCGTGTCAAAGCTCTTGAACACTACGTTGCGGGCCAGGACGCGTCGGTTGCGGAGATCGTAGTACAGCTCGTCGGCGCGGATCGTCCGCTCGCCCTGGGTCAGGAGCACGTCGCCCGAGACGTACACGGCGATGACGCCGCTTTCCTGGTCGCCCGGCGCGCGGGCGCTCTTGGCATTCGGGTCGGCCGCGGCACGCCACACGATCAGGCAGTCCGCCTCCAGTTCGATCACGTTCACCCGGTCGCTCCTGTCGTTGGGCTCCTGCCAGGTGAGGTGCGACCGGCCCATATATGTAATGATCTGCTCCCCCTCTCGGGATACGCTCCGTTCGATCTTGGGCACGACGCTCGACACGGGACTGATGGTGATCGTGTATCCGCCGGTCGGCTCATTGGGCTCGGGTTTGGCCTTGGCAGGCTTGGCGGAGACCTCCGGCATCGGCGGACGGCTCAAGCCCGCCTTGTGGAAGGCCCCGACCGCTTCCTGGTACAGAGACCGGTTCCGAAGATCCCCCGGCTGATCTTTCGTCTCGGCGGTGATGAAGATCTCGCCGACAACGTCCCCCTGAACCACGATGGCTTTGTCCCGCTCCAGCGCGGTGACAACAACGCAGGGATCGGGTTTGTCGTCCAGGTGCTGATCGGCAACCCGTCCGGCGAGATAGACCTGGACCTGAGTAGGCGGGGTTGCACCCGTTTCGGTCGAGACGCCGGCGACCACCCACACCACCGCCCGCTCCGCGCCCAGCCTCCGGTTGCCCACGACGAGTTCGACGCCGTCCTGGCACAGCAGCACGCTCTGCCCCGGCCCGAGCCTCTCGCTCAGAAGCGTTCCGACTGTCAAATGCAGGTCCCGGTTCTGCCGGTCGGAGCGCGCAGAGGCCACGCTCACCGAGGCGCCCTGGGGCGGCCGATCCGTCGAGCCGTCGCTGCGATCGCCGGCAAGTCCCGACGCCAGCAGCAGCACACCCATCAAAACCGTTTTATACTGCATACCGGTGAGTTTCGTGTCCTCAGCAGGCCGGGCCTCCAGCCCGGTCCATGTTGGCGAAGATTATAGCCGCCCGTGTCGGGAAGACCAGCAAAAACCCCCGCGCGACTTTCGACCTCTTGATTTCTCGGCCCGTTTGGGATAAAAGCGGCTCATCGGGCTTCGAACCCCCACAGAAGACAAGGCAAGGAAATATGGCCAAGCAAGAATACTCGGCGTACCAACAGGGAATCATCTCCAACTACTACAATCAGTTGGACACCATCATGCTGACCAAGCTCCAGGAACTGGTCAGCGAACTCTATATGGCCGACACGGAAGCCAAGAAGAAGCGACTCTGGGACCGGGCCCACAAGGCGATGACCCAGCTCAAGATCCCCGCGACCATCGTAGAGCATATCATGGCCAAGCGGGACGTCCAGATCCTGGCAAAGAACGTCCAGGAGTGGTACATCCAAAGCACGAGGAAAAAGTAGCCCGCCCGGGGCCGGAAGCTCGAAATCCGAAACAATCTCCAAGCTCAAAACCCAAATGACCCAAACGGCGGTCCCCGTGAGGGCGACAGCGTCTCGGTCATTGAGTTTTCGGCCATTTGGACTTGTTTCGAATTTCGAATTTGCCTCCCGCGTCCCATCGGACGTTTGCATCGCCCCTGGGGACAGGTATAATGGAGTTGCCCTGCTGGAGCATGCGTCGGCACGGCGTCTGGACCTGGTTGCAGCGGAGAACGATATGACCGAGGAATATTCCCCGACGGCGAAGGTGTACCCGACTGAGAACCTGGGCAAGTACAGCATCATGGACATGCTCAAGTACTTCGAGGAGCATGGGGCCATGCGGGTCTCGGATCTGCACCTCAAGGTGGGCGCCCCGCCGGCCTACCGCATCGACGGCGATCTGGTGAAGCTCAAGGGGCCCGCCGTCACGCCGGAGATCGCCCGCCAGCTCATCTTTCCCCTGCTCAAGGACCACAGCATCAAGAAGCTCCAGACCGACCACTGCGTCGACGGCTCCTATCGGATGGGGTCCCTGCAGTTTCGAATCAACGTTTTCCGCGAGAACGATGGTCTGGCCGCCGCGATCCGGGCCTTGTCGCTCGACGTGCCGCCCATCGAGAAGATCGGCTTCGCCAACAACGTCTGGGAGGACATCCTGAGCCTCAAGGCGGGACTGGTCCTGTTGACCGGCATCACCGGCGCCGGCAAGTCCACCACGATCGCCTCGCTGATCGGGCGGATCACCGAGAAGACCGCCTGCCGGATCATCACGGTTGAAGATCCCATCGAATACATCCTGCCGCAGAAGTACTCGATCATCTCCCAGCGGGAGGTCGGACGGGACGTCAAGAGCTTCCACGATGGACTCAAGGAGATGATGCGGGAGGACCCCGACGTGATCTTCGTCGGAGAGATGCGCGACACCGAGACGATCGCGATGACGCTGATGGCCGCCGAGACCGGGCACCTGGTGTTCTCGACCCTGCACACCCGCGATGTAACGGGCTCGATCACGCGCATTCTGGACTACTTCCCCGAGGGACGACAGGCCGAGGTGCGGAACCAGCTCTCGCTGGGCCTGGCCTATGTGGTCAGCCAGAAGCTGATCCCCCGCAAGAACGGACAAGGGCGGGTCATCGCGATGGAGATCCTCAACAACACCTACGCGGTAGCCAACCTGATCCGGACCGGCAAGATCGAGCAGATCTATTCGCAGCTCCAGACCAAGACTCGAAACAAACCCGACGAGAAGATGATCACGCTGGAAAAGCACCTGGCGACGCTGGTCAAGCAGGGAGAAATCGACCTGCTCGAAGCCCAGAAGTGGGCCAATGACGTGAAGGCCTTCGTGGATTGCATGCAGAGAGACTGAGACGGGAAACGGAAAGCACGAAATCCGAAATTCGAAATCCAAAACAAACTCAAATGACACAAACTCGAAATTCAAAACGACTGGAGTCGGGAGTGCGGCAGCGTTTCGGCCATTTGAGTTTCGTGCTTTGGGTTTGTTTCGGATTTCGAGTTTGAATGGCAGGTAGGTCCCTGATCAGGCGTTCCCCTCTGTGTCAGAATAGATGAGACAATTCCTTGCCGAGAATTAGAGTAGAGGGCAAGGAGATTGGGATTATGCTGGATGGTATGGATACGAAGCAGAACAGGAGGTTGTTGGCCACGGAGAGAGGGGAGCCGC
>DATIKY010000218.1:0-14947 GCA_035476995.1 Sedimentisphaerales bacterium
TTCCTGCAGCATCCGCCGTTCCTCTTCCATCAGGGTGACAGTATACTTCTTCTTCATGATAGGTCTCCTTACCTGGGTACAACTATCCTATCGGCAAAGAGACCGGAAACTCTATATCAAATCACGCGTAACGCAGCACTAGAGCAGCATCGGAACGCTGACATCGTGGGGAGGCCCCTCCAGGGCCGCGTCGATGATCATCTGCAACAACTGCGGATAGCGGATGCCCGCTCTCTCGGCCGAGCGGGCCAGGGCGACGCCCTCTTCCAGGGAGGCGTTGCAGTTCACTTCCAGGACTCGCGGCACCCCGGCTTCGTCGAGCCGGATATCGACCCGGCTGTATCCCCACGACCTGACCGCCCGAAAGGCCCGAATCGAGATGTCGCTGATCTGCTGAGCCAGTTCGGGCTCCACGTCCGCCGGACAGATCACCGAAGTCCTCTTGTACTCCACCGAGGTCTCGATCCACTTGGCAGCATACGACATGATCGGCGGGATCCCCGGGGGCAGCTCGCCGTAGTTGACCTCCGCCAGCGGCATCACCCGCGGGCGTCTGCCCCCCACGATTGCCACGTTGAACTCCCGGCCGGGCAGGAACCGCTGGACCAGCGCGGGCTGATCGAAGTTCCGCAGGACGTGCCCCACCTGCCGGCGAAGGGCCTTCTTCGACTCCACGATCGAATCGCGGTCCAGGCCGATGCCCGAATGCTCCTGGCTGGGCTGGACGATGAGCGGAAACTTCCATTCGTGACGGTCCACGTCGCCCACCTTCTCCAGCATCGCGGTGCAGGGCGGAATCGGAATGCCCAAGCCATGGAGCAGGCTGGCGGACATGTACTTATAGCGGGTCAGGCCCAGCGCCAGAGCGGGCGAGCCGGTGATGGGGAACCCCATCATCCGCACCATGGCGGCAAACCGCATCTCGTACAGCGCGCCGTGGACCACATCGTCGTACTGGTTGAACACCACGTCGGGGGCCAGACGCCGCAGCTTGCGTTGAAAGGCGAACAGATCGTGAGCCAACGGCAGAACCGTGACCTGATGTCCCAGCGATCGCAGCACGCGCGCCATGTCGCGGATCATGTTCCGCAGGTCGGCCGTGCTGCCTCGGTCCTCCGGCGTATCCGGGATGATTCCGGTGTCCGCGTTGTACACCAACGCCACATGGAGAGACTTTTTCGATCGTCTGGACCGTTTCGGCATATCGGAGTCCTTGTACTGCGTAATCGGCCGTTCAGGATCGCCTTCTCTCGGAACATGCGGAGATCGCCACAAATCACGAGGTTGGGCGCGCCGCAGAAGAAGCCCTGTCGTGGGACGCAGCCTTCGTCGGCATTATGCAGCCCCGAATCGAAGTCGTCAACCGCGACGCCTGGGATTTCTCTGGTTCTTCCATCCCGCGGCGTACAAACACACCAAATGACATCCTGAATAACGGCTCACACGCCACGGCGGCAAATTTCTTGCCTTTGGAGAAGGAGACCGATAGAATGGAGTATGGTTTCACATCATTCATTCCGGGCAACGAACGATTGCACAGCTTCGGAGATGGGCCATGGGAACAGGCATTTCTTGCATCGCGAGCGTAGCGGCGGTCCTGGCATGGGGCTTTGCCACCGGTGAACCGAATCTCGTGGGGCACTGGAAACTGGACGGCAACGCCTTCGACAGCGCCGGCGGCAACCACGGCACGGCATTCGGCAACCCCCTCTGGGCGAACGACCCGCAGCGAGGCTGGTGCCTGGACCTCGACGGCCAGGATGATTACGTCGACGCAGGCGACGCTCCCGCCCTGACGTTCGGCGATGCCATCACGGTCGCCTGCTGGATCCAGGTCCGGGCGTTCGATAGGAATTGGAATGCGATCGTCACCAAGGGCGACGACTGGGTCCTGGCCCGCACGCGCGACGACAACCGCGTGGCGTTCCTGTGCCTGGGCCTGGCCGGCGGCGGGTGGCCCGAGGTCTATACCGGCGACGTCAACGACGGCAACTGGCACCACATCGCAGGCGTATACGACGGTCAGGACCTGAGCATCTATCAGGACGGCCTTCGCGTCGACGGCAAATCGGTGCGCGGCGCCATCAACGGCAACTGGAGCCGCGTCCTCATCGGCGAGAACGGGCAGACGCGAAACCGCTTCTGGAACGGCTGGATCGACGACGTCCGCCTCTACAATCGAGCGTTGACGGTCGCGGAGATCGGAGCCCTCGCGGAGTCCGAGCCTGTGCCTCCCCCGCCGCCGCCGGCCGTGCCCCAGCAGGTGATCGCGGTCGGCCACGACAGTCGAATCGATCTGCGATGGCCCTTCGACACGGACCCCAATCTCGAAGGCTACAACGTCTATCGCGCCGAAACCGCGGACGGGCCCTTCACCAGGCTCAACAAGTCCGTACACAAGATCTGCGTCTACAGCGACTTCTTCGGCGTCAATGGCCGGACGTATCATTACCGCGTCACGGCGGTCGCCATCCGCGGCGGCGGAGAGTCCGAGCCCTCCACCGTTGTCTCCGCCACCTCCTACGCCATGACCGACGAGGAGCTTCTAACCTCCGTACAGGAGGCTGTCTTCCGCTATTTCTGGGATTACGGGCACCCGGTCAGCGGCTTGGCCCGCGAAGGCTACGGCTTCGGTCACAGCCCCGACACCTGCGCCGCCGGCGGCACCGGCATGGGCCTGATGGCGATCTGCGTCGGTGCCGAGCGGGGATTCGTCGCCAGGCCCGAGGCGGCAGCCCGTGTCCTGAAGATCCAGACCTTCCTCGACGAGAAGGCTTCGCGGTTCCACGGCGCCTGGTCGCACTGGATTCTCGGCAATACCGGCGCCACCAAGCCCTTTAGCCAATACGACAACGGCGGCGACCTCGTCGAAACCGCCTTCCTCGTCCAGGGCATGCTCACGGCCCGGCAGTACTTCAATAACGCCAACGACCCCGTCGAGACCGAGATCCGCAGGCGGGCGACCGCCCTGTGGGAATCCGTCGAATGGAACTGGTATCGCCAGACGCCGCGGAGCGATACGCTCTACTGGCACTGGTCTCGCACCTACGAATGGAAGATGAACCACGCCATCCAGGGCTACAACGAATGCATGATCGCCTATCTCCTGGCGATTGCCTCACCGACGTATCCGATGCCGGCGACATCGTACCATCGCGGCTGGGCCAAGCCGGCCGATTACGCCAACGCCAACTCGTATTACGGCTACCGTCAGTGGGTGGGCCCGGAAAAAGGCGGGCCGCTGTTCTTCACGCACTACAGCCACCTGGGCTTCGACCCCCGCGACAGGAGCGATGGCTTCTGCAACTACTTCGACAACAGCCGGAATATCTCGCTGATCAACCGGGCCTACTGCATCGAGAACCCGAAGGGATACGCCGGCTACAGCGATCTGGTCTGGGGCCTGACCGCCAGCTTCAATCCGTCGGGCTACTCCGCTCACTCCCCGACCAACGACAACGGAACGATCTCCCCGACCGCGGCCCTCAGCGCCATGCCGTACATCCCCGCCGAATCCCTCGCGACGCTCAAGCACTTTTACCACACGTACGGCCGCGACCTCTGGGGCCCCTTCGGCTTCGTCGACGCCTTCAACCTGTCGCAAAACTGGTTCGCCCCCGGCTACGTTGCCATCGACCAGGGCCCGATCATCATCATGATTGAGAATCACCGCACGCAACTGTGCTGGCGTCTCTTCATGTCCAACCCCGAGATCCAGCCCATGCTCGACGCCATCGGCTGGAAGAGGCCGTAACCGTCGACCTTTCGCGACAACAGGCTTGACGCAGACATGCCTGTGCTGTCATTTGGCAGGTTCGTCAATGCACGGACGCTCGCAAGCCAGGCCGGGGCCGTCCCCTGGTATAACTCCGCCCAAAGGGGTTCCAAAGCAAGCGATCCAGTAGAGCTTGATCTACAGAAGGAACTGTCTCATTCGGCTGGACAACTTCCGTGCGGGGGGAAGGCTGGTCCTGTTCGTCCCATCGAGTGGATAGGACGAATAGGCCCCATACGACTGATAAGCCGCCTATTCGCGCCGTTGCCTATTTCTTCGCAGCCTTGGCCTTGCGGACGGGCCTCTGCTGGACGTAGCGGCTGATGTTGCGGATCGCCTGGCGGAGCCGCTGCTCGTTCTCGACCAGGGCGATGCGGAAGTAGCCTTCGCCGTTTTCGCCGAAGGCCCGACCGGGACTGATCGCGACCTCCGCGTGCTCCATGAGGTCCATGGCGTAGTCGATCGTGCCCTTGCCGTTGAGGTGCTCTTCCGCGGCCTTGGTCCAGACGAACATGCTGGCGCGGGGCTTGTCCACCTGCCAGCCGAGCCGCTGGAGACCGTCGCAGACGACGTCCCGGCGGATCTGGTACTTGGCGTTCTGGGCGTCGATGTCCTTGTCGCAGTGGCGCATGGCGATGATGCCTGCGATCTGGATCGCCTGGAAGATGCCGTAGTCGTAGTAACCCTTGATGGTCGCCAGGTACTCGACCATCTGCCTGTTGCCCGCGACGAACCCGACGCGAAAGCCCGCCATGCTGTAGGGCTTGCTCATCGTGGTGAACTCGACGCCGACGTCCTTGGCGCCCTTGGTCGCCAGGAAGCTGGGGGCCTTGTAGCCATCGAAGAGGGTCTCGCCGTAGGCGAAGTCGTGGATGACCTGGAACTTGAAGTGCTTGGCCAGATCCACCACCGGCTCGAAGAAGCCCGGATCGACCGTCATGGCGGTCGGATTGTGCGGATAGTTCAGGATCAGCAGCTTGGGCTTGGGGAACAGACGTTCGCACACCATGGCGATGGTGTCGAGGAACGCCTGATCGTTGCCCAGGGGGATGGTGATGACGTTCGCCCCGGCCAGGATGACGCCATAATTGTGAATGGGGAAGGCCGGGTCGGGCACGACAGCGGTGTCGCCCGGTCCCAGCAGGGCCAGGCACATGTGGCTGAAGCCTTCTTTCGATCCGATGCAGGCCAGGACCTCGGTGTCCGGATCGAGGTCGACACCCCATTTGCGGGCGTACTTCTTGGCCATTTCGCCGCGGAGGTTCTTGATGCCCTTGGAGGCGCTGTAGCGGTGGTTCCGCGGGTCCTTGGCGGCCTCGCAGAGCTTCTCGATCACGATCTGGGGGGCCGGGTCCATGGGGTTGCCCATGCCCAGGTCGATGATATCCTCGCCCTTTTGCCGGCGGGCGTGCCGCATCGCATTGAGACGCCCGAACAGGTACGGCGGAAGCCGCATGACCCGCTCGGCCGGCTTGATGACATATTCGTCGTTGTTGCTGCCTTTTTTCATAGTGGAAACCTGCAATCCAGCATTTCTTCTCACCGGTCGTCTGGGCCTACCAGGCAGACCGACCAGCCGCGTATTTTATCACAACTCCCGCAAATTCCACAATCCCACTCGGCTGAATTGTGTCATTTTTCCCAAATTACAGGAGGAGAGCTATGCACTAATTGCCACTACTTTCCTTCGGCCGGGGCGACCTTGCATCTATAGTTATTCCGGCCAGAAACCGCGGCTCGCCGTCTTGTGTTTCCTTATGGGGGATGCGCTTCGGAGGATGGTTACCGCCGCGAGCCAGGATGCAGCAGGGTCATCCCCAACAAGGGCCCACCTTCCGTCCTCCCTGTCAGCGGTTTCGCAGCAGGTCGATCAGTTCGTCGGCGGTGAGGGCGTGGGCGGTGTCGGTGCCTTCCAGGAGCGAGTCGGCCAGGTCGCGCTTGGCGTGGTGGAGCTGGACAATCTTCTCCTCAATCGTGTCGGCCGCGACCAGGCGGTAGACCGTCACCGGGCGGGTCTGACCGATGCGGTGGGCGCGGTCACTGGCCTGGTCTTCGACCGCCGGGTTCCACCAGGGGTCCATGTGGATCACGTAGTCGGCGGCCGTCAGGTTCAGGCCCAGTCCGCCGGCCTTGAGCGAAATCAGGAACAGGTCGCCCTCGCCGTTCTGGAAGGCGTCGATCCGCCGCTGGCGGGTCTTGATCGGGGTCTGGCCGTCGAGGTACTGGTAGCGAATGCCCTGCTTGTCCAGGTGCTCGCGGAGCAGCGTCAGGTGGTCGACGAACTGCGAGAAGACCAGGGCTTTGTGCTGGTTCTCGATCAGCTCGTCCACCAACTCGGCGAAGGCCTCGAGCTTGGAGCCCGTCAGGCCGCAGTTGGGCATCACGAGGCGCGGATTGCAGCAGCAGCGGCGCAGCTTCATCAGCTCAGCCAGGACCTGGATATGGGCCTGGCCGGGCCCCATGTCCCGCGTGCCTTCGAGCCGCTCCAGGGCCCGCTGGCGGAGGGATTCGTGCAGGGCTCGCTCTTGCGGGCTCAGCTCGACCAGTCGCATCACTTCGGTCCGCGGCGGCAGGTCTTCGAGCACCTGCGATTTGGTCCGCCGCAGGATGAAGGGCTGGACGATGGCTTTGAGCACGTGGCTGGCCACCGGGTCCCGTCCGCCCTCGATGGGCCGGACGAACCGCTCGCGGAATCGCTCCTCCGAGCCCAGCAGGCCGGGGTTGATGAAACGGAACAGGTTCCACAGCTCCGAGAGGCGGTTTTCGATGGGGGTGCCGGTGCAGATCATGCGGAAATCGCCGCTCAAGTTCATCGCGGCCGACGACCTCTTCGTTGCGGCGTTCTTGATCGCCTGGGCCTCGTCCAAGACAATCGTCGCGAACTTCACGTCCTTCATCGCCTCGGCTTCCTGCTGGAGCAGCGTGTAGGAGCAGATCGCCAGATCGAAGGGCCCGAGGGCTTTGAGGACGTCTTCTCGCCGGCCGAGATCGCCGATGCCGAAGCGGATGGGGCGCAGGGTCGGGGCGAACCGCTGGGCCTCGGAGACCCAGTTGGCGCAGACGCTGGTGGGGGCCGCGACGAGCGTCGGGCCCTGGGAAGCCCGGTGCAGGATCAAAGCCAGAGCCTCGATGGTCTTGCCCAGGCCCATGTCGTCGGCCAGGCACGCGCCGACGCCCCATTCGGCCAGTCGCGCCAGCCAGGTGAAACCGTCCGTCTGGTAGGGACGCAGTTCCGCCTGGAGGGTCGAGGGGACCGTCGGCTGGTACGACTCGACCGCCCGAAGGCGATCGATGTGGGCGTCGAACTTCGCGTCGGCCTGAAACTCGCCGATCTCGTCCTTCCACTGCTCCAGGCCGATGGCTGCCAGCGGATGGACGCGGAGGCTGTTGCCCTTGCCTGTGAACTGGCCGCCGGTGGCGAGCCACTGGAGCTGCTTTCGCAATTGCTTCGTGAGGGCGACGTACTGGTCCTTGCCCAAGGCAATGAACCGCTTGTCGCCATCCTCGATCTCGTCCAGGAGGGTCCGCATCTGGATCATGAGGTTCTCGTCCACGCGGACCTCGCCCTCGACCTCGAACCAGTCCTGGGCCGAGTGGATCGAGAGCCTGAACTGCTGCGGCGAGAGCGACCGCACGGTGATCGGATCGCCTTTGGGCCACTCGACCAGGAGAGTCTCGCCGTTCACCGCCTGGAGTCTCTCCAGGAGCCCGAGCGCCATCTCGGGATCATCCAGAATCCAGATGTAGTCTCCGTTCTGGTCCTCCAACTCGATCGCCTCCAACGCAGTGGCGGCGCGATCGGCTTCGTCCTGGAGGGCCCGGCGGGTCTGGAGGGTCTTGCCCCCGGCGAATTCGACCAGGTGTGGATTGCCGACGCCGGGGGGGAAGGCCCGTTGCGACTGACTGCCCAGGGGCGTGACAATCATCTCGGCTCGCAGCCCCGGGTCCAGGCGTTGCAGGCGGAGTCGGGGTCGGCTGTCCGGCTCGACGACCTCGGCGTCCTCGGTTGCCAGCGCCACGTCGGACTGGATGCCCACGTGTTTGGAGAGCCCTTGCAGACGGTTGAGCGCCGACTCCGAATGGTCCTTCGGGATCGAAACACCGTCCGGACCCAGGATCTCGGCCATCCGGACGTGCTTGGGCTCGAACACCACAACCCGTATGCGGTTCGGCGACTCCTTGGTAATGATACTGGCGACGTCGGCGCCAACGCCGGCTTCCAGATAGGGATTCATTCGGATGCACAACCTGCCAGCCTTGGGCACGATGTGCACCTCCGGCGTCCCCTGCACGATCTCGACCGGGACGTGGGGGTGGTCCTCCCAGAAGACGTTGGGGTGTCCAGCCAAGGCCCGCAGCGTCAGACCGGGGTCCAGGCGGTAAACCATGTCGTAATACTCCCGTCGGGCGGTGATGCCGGCCAAGGCGGCCCTGTCTTCGTCAGTCAGATAGTCCATCTCCCGCGGGTCCAGCTCCGCGAGTCGATAGATGCCGATCTCGCGGCCCTTGGTCCAGCCGCCCGTCTTGGTCCGCTTCTGCTCGACCGGGATGACTTCAATCCGAGCGTCGTGCTTCCATTCCCGCAGCTTCCAGCCCAGGCGTCGGGAGGCATCTGTCGGGCGGTTCCCCGCGTTTTCCGCCTCGTGGAGGAGCTGTTCCAGGGCGGTGATGCGGCTCTCCCAGATCTCCTTGATGGGCCACAGTTCGGACAGGTCCTTGGCCGAGGTGTCGCGGAAGAACGCCTCGGCCTCGTCGCGATAGGCCGGCAACGTGTGGCCGAGCCTGCCGAGCAGGCGGACGATCTGCATCCCCACCCACCGCGCACCGCCTGCATCGCACTCGTGCAGGAAACCCTCGATGCTGGAAAGCACCGTGTGCTTGCGGTTCTTGAGGGCCTTGGCCTGCGAGGTATAGAACCAGCAGAGCAGTTGCATCAGGCAGCTGCTGGCTCGGATCAGCGGAGGGGCGTTGGTCGTAGGGAAGAACCGGTCTTCGGAGTTCGAGTGCGCAGCCACGTCGTAGCCTTCGTGCCACGCGAGCAGTTGCGCCAGGAACGCGTATGCGTCGCGGTACCCGGTGTAGTTCCTGCTGGCGTCCAGCCAGGTAATCCAGTTTCGGACCTGCTGGCGGTCCTGGGCCTGATCGGACTGAACCAGCAGCAGAGTGTGCACAGTGGCCGGGAAGCAGCGGAGGTACTCGATCTGCGCGCCCTTGCTCTTGCCGACCCGGCGGAGGGCTTGTTCATAGGCGAACCGAGCTTCGTCCTTGCGGCCCGAGAGCAATTCGAACATGCCGCGGATGATCCAGATGTCCAGGTCGTCGAAACTCTCCAGGAGGGTTCCGGCCGCGACAAAGTCGCCCGCCAGCAGGTCCCGTTCCACCATGTGGACGACGCACCGTTCCAGGAGGGTCTTGTCCAGTTGGCGGCGATTGTGCAGAAGCCAATCCCTCGCGTATGCGAAGACGGGGTGGTTCAGCTTCAGGAGCATCACTTCCTGATGGAGCCCCTCGGACAGCAGCAGGTCGCGGTACTGGGGAAGCAGCCGTCCCATGTAGTCGGGCTGGAACGGGTCCATGCAGACGACAACCAGCACCCTGACGATGGATCCGATTCGATCGTCCTGGCTGCACAGTCCCGCCAGACGTTTGATCTGGTCCTGATCGTCCAATTCCAAAGCCAGAAACACGTCCCGGCAGGCGTGAGAGAACGAGACGAACCGCCGTCTTCCCCACTTGTACTCCCAGGTTTCGGGGCCGACCTGGCTGGGCACCGCCCGCTGAAGCGCCACGGCGAATCGGTGCAGCCAGCCCTTTTTGCGGGCCGCGTCGATCGTGGCCGCGCGGGCCTCCGGCCGACAGACGGGCGAGTCGGATCCCATGGCCGTGATCTGCCCCCGATCCCTGAGCCGTTGCATGCAGGCCGCCAACTTCTGGATCGTGACGGCGGAGCCGTCCCGCATGGTCATCCCGACCTGTTTGAGGGCCCGCGCCAGGTCGTTCTTGGACAGCGGCCCGAACGACAAGGCGTACATCACAAGCGCCGCCTCTTCCAGGCTCGACGGCAGACCCCCATCGAACAATTCAGACTTGTTTCTCACCGGCTCCAGTCCAGGTTTCTCACCACGGAATCGATCCGCCGTTGTATCCATCCGGAGATCACCTCCAGCGGCAAGGATCGCCGAGAGGCCGCCTCAAAACACCGGTCCAGGCTCGTCGATCCCAAAACCTCCAGTCTACACGATGGCGGTCGGCATCCGCAAGGCCTCGCTTCGAGTTGAATCCACATTCTCCGTACGCGGCGCAGCAAAGCTCCTTCACCACCAGCGGAAGTTTTCCTCCAGGAATTCTACGACGGCCTGATACTTGGGCGCTTCCTCGACGGGCTGGCCGTGATACTCCATCAGACCCCAGGAACCCCACTTGGACCAGGAACCCAGCGAGGAGAAGATCGCGGCCAGCTTGCCGCCGCTGGCTCGCCAGCCCTTGAGGTAGTCCAGGTAGAGGGCTTTCATCCGCGGATGACGGTTGGCGGCCTGAAAGAGTTCCTCCAGGGCCTTGTTGTTCTCGGCTCCGCCGTAGCCGACGAGATGCTGACCGGCTTCGTAAGCGATCAAGTCCAGGCTCCGTTCTTCGGCCAGACGGGCCTGCTCGGCGATGGTCTTGTTGCCCTCGGCGATGTATTCGGCGCACCTGTCGAGCACCTGATCGACCGTCATCCGGACGACCTGGTCCTGGGTCTTTGGATCGCCCAGGGCATTGCCAAAGTACGGGGCGATGGCCAGCGCATCGGCGTGTTTGTATGCCTCTTCGAAGAGCATCACCTGCATGCTGGTCCAGGGATTGGCGCTCTGGGCCGGCAGGACGCGGACGAGCCGGCCTGGGCCGCCGAAGACGGACTCCCAGATTCGGAAGATCTCGACGCTCCGCCGGGAGCAGTACCGCAGTTGGGCCTGGTAGTCGTTGTCGCTGAGGCCCAGCTTCCTGCCCTGATCGCGACAGTATCGGGCCTGGGCGAAGATGCTGTTCCAGCATTCGTTGGAGTATTCGATGTAGATCTTCAGGCCGGGCTTCAGACCCGCTTTGACCATCTCGGCGAAACTGCGGACATAATCATCGGTCGCCAGATGGGGCATGCAGAACCAGGGGTCGGCGTCGAGCGCGTTGGCCAGTTGGATCAGGTATTCGAGCGCGACGCCGGCCTCGTCGCCCTGGGTCTGCATCCCAGGGGTCGTGCGGTCGGACCAATTGATCTGTTCGGAGCCGTTGGTCCGCTGGAGGTCCATGAACCGCAGGACCTTGAACTTCTCCCATCGTCTGAGAAACTCCGGATGGAAGGGCTGCTCTTCGTAGGTATCTTCGAAGTCCGGCAGGATGAAACGGATGTTCCTCACCGGGTCGGCAGAATCGATCTCGGTGATACGGAGTGTCAGGAGATCTACGTCGGGGCCGACTTCGACGCGAATCCGCCCGGGGGTCTGGTCGAGAAGCTTCATGCGATGGCCGAACTGAATACGCCCTTTGCCTTCATAGAGGCAGGTGTACACGCCGGTGGGATAGCCAAGCTTGGGTTTGCTCAGGATGATCGAGTCGGCAAAATGGCCCTCGCCCCGCAGCGAGCGGACCCAACCGTCGGGCGTCAGGTCGAGCGGCCCGCCCTGGTCGTAGCCTTTGCCGGCGGCCTGGCTCTTCCAGGTTTGCGAGTGCTTGAACAGGTCCACGAATACGATCTCGGCCGACCAGTACGTCACCCCGGCGATGTTGATGCCCAGAGCCGAGTTCTCATTCGCAGCGGCGCTCAAACCAACTGGCTGGAGCATCGAGAGGAAAAAGGCTCCTACGAACAGCATAGTCCTGGTCTTCATCATGCACCTCATTTCACAGGCAGTTGCGAGATGAACTCGTACGTCCCGGACTCCACCTCGAAGACGACGCAGTCCTTTTCGAGGCGAAGGAACTCCGCGTGTTCGCCCACGTGGATGATGTCGGGACCTTCCGTGATCGCCTTCTGCGGGTCGCAGGGGACGTACACGGTCGCGGTCGTGTTCACCGGCACCGCGATCTTCAGGATGAACCTGCCGCTACGGATCTCCCAATTGCTGCGAATCGTGCCGTACATCGATTCGTACTCCGCCTTCGCCCACGTGACGTCGCCCAGCAGTTGCGGCTTGATCGCAAATCGCTTGAAGCCTGCCGAGTCGGGATCGAGCCGGATGCCGCCCAGGACCTGGTAGAACCAGGCGCTGATGTGCCCGAACATGATGTGGTTGCGGGAGGCCTGGCCGTCCCACTGTTCCCAGAGCGTGGTCGCGCCCTCTTCCAGCCAGCGGCCCCAACTCGGATAGGTTGTCTTGGTCGCCATGCCGTACACTACATCGGCCCGGCCGCCCGCGGTCAAACAGTCGATCAGGTACTTGACGCCCAGGATGCCGGCGTCGAGGAATCCGTCGTTCTTGTCGATCATTGCGACGAGATTGCTCAGGACTCGCTCCTGCTCCTGCGGCGGGACGAGCCCATGCGCCAGGGCGCAGCTCATCGCGGTCTGCGTGCCGCCGGCGTAGAGGCCGGTGTCCTTCTGGAAGAACTCGCGATTGAAGGCGTCGCGAATTCCGTTGGCCAGATCCTCGTACTTGCGGACCTCCTCGGTCTTGCCCAGCATCGCGGCGGTCTTCGAGACGATCACCGCGTCGCGATAATAATAGCCGGTCGAGGTCACCTTCTCCGGCGTCTTGGACTTGGCGGGCACCCAGTCGCCCAGGCCGATCGAGACGATGCCGTTCCGGGCCTTGCTGGTGAGATAGTCCACGTAGCGTTTGTGCCGCTCGTAATGGTCGGCCAGAACTCGCGTGTCGCCTTTGTATTGATAGAGATACCAGGGGATCAGGACGTAGGCGCTGTCCCAGGCGGGACCGTTGCCCCAGGCGTATCCCCAGCCGCTCGTGGGCACGATGCCGGGCAACTCGCCGCTGTCCCGCTGCTCGTCGTACAGATCGTTGATCCACTTGGCGTAGGCGGCCGCTGAATCGAAGTTGTACAGGCCCGTCTCCGCGGCCAGGTGGGCGTCGCCCGTCCAGCCGTTCTTCTCGCGGTGCGGGCAGTCGGTCGGATAGCCGTGGAAGTTGCTGACATAGGACCACAGCGTATTGCGCTGGATGCGGTTGAACAACTCGTTGGAGCACTCGAACGAGCCGGCTTTGTCGAAGGCGGTGTGTACGACGCGGGCCTCCAGCATGTCCAGGCTCGGCTTGCCCGGAAGGCCGGTCACTTCGACGTATTGGAATCCGTGGTAGGCGAACCGAGGCTCCCAGATCTCCGTGCCCTGGCCTTTGAGGACGTAGGTGTCGGTCTGGGGCTTGCCGGTCTTGATGTGCTGGCCGATGTCCTGCTGGTCGAGCGTGCCATCCTTGTTCAGTCGCTCGCCATATCGCATGACGACCTCCGTGCCGGCGGGCCCTGAGATCTTCAGCCTCGCCCAGCCGGCCAGGTTCTGTCCGATATCGAAGACGTACACGCCGGGTTTGGGCTCGGTGAGCTTGGCCGATTTCACGGTTTGCGTGACCTTAATCGGGGGCATCATCTGCGACCGCAATTCGCCCTTGGGGCCCGCATCCGCCTGCGCCAGGGGCCAGTTCATGTCGTCGAAGCCCCCGGCGTCCCAGTTGGGGACTTCCAGGCGGGCGTCGTAGGTCTCGCCGTTGCGGATGCTGTCGAAGACGATCGGGCCGGTCGAGACCCGCCACGTCGCGTCGCTGGCGACGACTCGGGTCGAACCGTCCGCAAAGGTCATTTCGAGCTGGCAGCGCAGGACCGGCCGGTCCCGCCAGGGGGCCTTGTCGAAGTCCCACACGCAGCGCGTGTGCATGTTGTACCAGCCGTTGCCGAGAATCACGCCGAGAGCGTTTTGCCCCTTCTTGAACTGGCTTGTCACGTCGTGGACGACGTAGAGAGCCCGCTTGTCGTAACGGGTAAACGCCGGATCGAGAACGTGATCGCCGACCTTCTGGCCGTTGAGGCGCAGCTCATGATAGCCCAGGCCGCAGACGTAGACCCGCGCGCTGACGGGCGTTTCGGACAGGAGAAACGACTTGCGGAACAGCGGCGCCGGTTGCGGGCCTTTGTCCTCATCCTTGCCTGGCACGCTGATCCACTGTGCCTTCCAGTCCTGCGGCGTCAGCAACCCCATATCCCATGTGCCGACCTCGCTGAAGGGGCTCGTCTTGCCGTCGGCATCCCAGACCCGCACCTTCCAGTAGCAGCGGGTCCGCGACCCGAGCGGTCGGCCGGAATAAACGACGTGGATGGACTGGTCGGACGCAACCTTGCCGCTGTCCCAAAGGTCCGCCCGGTCGTCCTTGAGCATCTTCTCGGTGCCTGCCACGAGGATCTGATAGGCGGTCTGCCTCTGACCCCGCCAGCGGGATTCGAGTTTCCAACTCAACCTGGGCCGCGCGACATCGACGCCCAGCGGATTGACCAGGTATTCGCATCGCAGGTCCGTGACCCGCACGTCGCTGCCCAGTTGCGGCAGCCCTGCGCCGACGCTCGAAACCGCGATCCACTGCGCCAGGATGATCGTTCCCAACTGAACCATGTCCATATACCTCCTACCGAGGTTGCGGAAATGCATCGACGGATGATTCTCTCGCAGAACGCCGCGAGAATCAAGCGTCCAGTTCGTTGCAAGGTATGCCGGGGTATATGACCGTCGTTGCACGAGCATCGTGAGCCGGTCGCGTTCGCGGCGTGCGTTTAGCGCTTTGTGGATACCAGCGGGAAAAGGGGGGCAGGCTTGACCCAGAGCGTGGACCGTCCGTCGGTGACGAGAGGTTCGCCCTCGCGGATGTGTACGACGGGGACGCCGAAGTTCGTTCGGGGCCCCCTTGTGATCTCCGATGTGCCGAACTGCCCAAGAGCAACCGTTCGATGATTCTCTTGTACCCCCTCCCCGCTGGTATCCGCAAAGCGCAAAACGCACGAGGGGAGGGGACTCGATCTGTTGCACGCGCCCAAGCCCCGTGCAATAACGGGCATGCACCGAATGGCACTGCCGTCCACAAGGCGTGCGATACCAGGGGTTTATGTTTTCCGCAGTTGCTGGCGGAGTTGCTCTCGGGGTCGTTGCATGAGGGGGTAGCGGTGGCGACGGCGTTTGAGGACCCGTGGCTCGATGCGGCC
>DATIKY010000219.1:0-23718 GCA_035476995.1 Sedimentisphaerales bacterium
TTCGAGCTTCACCCAGTAAGGAGCCGCCACGACCGCGCCGGTGTTGTCGCTGTTGGTCGAGTCCCCGCCGGTGGCGAGCCGGCGCTGGAAGCTGGCGCCGTTGCCGCCGCTGCTGCCGCCGGGGGTGATGGGCATGAAGGCATGCATCGAGCCGGGCTCGACGCTCTGGCGGATCATCACGCCGCCCTTGGCCCAGGCGTTGCTGTTGAAGATGCTCTCGACGCGGGCCACGATGGTGGCGTCGCCGTTGAGGGTCTTGTAGGCCAGGCGGAAGGCGTCGGAGGCACCCCAGATGTCGGCGCCGATGCCGTTCATGATGATGTTGCCGTTGCCCATCTCCGCGAAGGCCGGCGTCCGGCCGCGGAACCACAGGACGAGACTGTCGGCCCCGTTGCCGGTCCAGTTCTGGGCCGTGTCGAAGGCCAACTCCGCCTCGGAAAGGGAGAAACTTGCGGAATTGTCATACGTCAGAGGCATCGACTGCTTGCCGCTGTGGACGATCCTGCGTTCGGCGAACGGGGCTTCCATATAGCCGACCGTCGAACCGCTCTTGCCGTCGGTGACGCCGTCGACCCAGGACTCGTAGATCCGGCTGCCCTCGTCGTCGGTGTAGCCCTCGAAGTCGTCGATGACCGCGTACTCGCGGGTGCTGTAGTTCCAGACGGCCCCTTCGTACACGCTGGGCGTCTTGGCGTTGTTGACCTCATCGACGCGCCAATAGTAGGTGGTTCCGAACTCCACGGCCGCAGGGCTGAAGCTGTGATCAACCACAGTCTGAGAGGCCGCCGTTCCGGCGGTCACCGCCGCGGCGTCTTTGCCGAAGTACACCTTATGCGAAGCCGCTTCGCGTCCCGGTCGCCAGTTCAGTTCGGCGTCGAGATCGACGCCGGTAGCGCCGACCGCCGGAACCGGCTCGCGAGCCTGGACCGGAATGAAGAAGAACCGGACTTCGCTCAGGCCATACTGGGCGACGATACCGCCCCAGTTGCTGTTGATCGTCAGTTTGACGAACCTGGCGACGGCTCCGTCAAAGTCCACGGCTACGTCCGGTGTATAGGTCGGCGTTCCGGGGGCCCGAGGGAACTGGAAATCGCCCAGCCGGGTCCAGGTCTCACCGTCGACGGAGTATTCCACGATCACATCCTTGGCGCCGAAGCCCAGGAGGGATTCGAGCTGCTGGTTGGAGTTCCACACCAACAGAGTATCGAGCTTGTAGACTTCGTCGAATTCGTACTGGATCCAGGTTGGCTGCGGTCCGCCGCTGGCGCTGAGCCACATGTGTGTGGGGTCGACCGAGTGCTGATTGGCGGGATCGAGACCCGAACCGTTGATCGTGTTCTCCGGAACCATCCCGGGGTTGGAGCTCGATGCGGCAACTACAATGCTCGTGATCGGATAGGAGACCGGTTCAGCCGTGAACGACCAGACCAGTCCCTTGAATATCTCCGAAGACGGAGCGGCACCGACCTCATCCACGCGCCAGTAGTAGACTTGGCCGTATCGGAGGCGCTGGGCGGGCGTGTAGGTTGTTCCGCTTTGACCCCGGCTGACCAGCACGCCTTTGGGATTGGCCCGGCTGGCGTCGCTGACGTCTGCGAGAGAAGTCCCGAAATACACGTCGTGCGCCGTGGCGCTATCGGCGGCCTTCCAGCTCAGGACTGAGTCAGAGGGCACATCGACCGCTTTGTCCTGGGGAATCGGGCTGCTGGCGGTTTCGCCGGATTCGCCGAGCATGTAGCGGACAGCGTTGACGAACATCTTGGCGCCGTCCGGATACAAATCATAGTACCCTGCGGTTTCGGAGTTCACGCCGTCCGTTTCGCGACTGCCTGTCAGGAACACCAAGCGAGGACCGGCCAGCACATCCGTTCCGGCTCCGCCGGCGTGCGTCACCGTGACCCCGGCGGGCCATTCGGCGATGACCATCGCTCCGATGGCGGAATGGGCGCTGCCCGGAGCGACCGTGGCCAGGACCTTTCCGTTAGCGTTGGCCGCTTCGGTCACAATGGAAATGCCTCGCATCGTCGCGCCGCTGACGGGATGCTTCATGACGCCGGCATACGGATTCGCCATGGCGCCTCCGGTCAACTGGATTCCCGCAAAGACCTGATGCGTCGGGTCGACGGCCGTCAGCTTGATGTCGCCCGTGGTGTCCGGGATGGTGTTGCCGGTGGAGAAGCCCATGCGGTTCTGACGGATGACGTACCCGCCCAGGATCATCATGGGGGCGGTGATCCGAGTGTTCCACGTCGTGGCCGCTGCGTCCTGATAGCTGGCGCTGCCGACCGAGCGGCTGATAATGACCAGATCCGCCGAGTTGAGCAGAGCGGCGTCGGGATTTGCTGTCGTGACGTAACGGGTCACAGTGTAGCCGTTGGCCGCCAGCAGGTCCGTGTATCCTTTGTCGGTGGCCGTGGTGAAGCCTGTGCCGGCGGCGCCGGCCCCCGGCGTGTTGTCGGCCGGATGAAACGAGACCCAGACGATGTTGG
This sequence comes from Sedimentisphaerales bacterium, assembly GCA_035476995.1. Classification (GTDB taxonomy): domain Bacteria; phylum Planctomycetota; class Phycisphaerae; order Sedimentisphaerales; family Anaerobacaceae; genus PLanc-01. The sequence goes on from DATIKY010000219.1 coordinate 2,490, forward strand.
CCGCCGAGGCGGGCAGGCTCAGGCACAAGCCCATCGCCAGAACCAGAAGAACAAGTTGTCTGTACATGCCGATCCTCCTTCTACGAGATTAGTATGAACATACCCGCTGCGACAGCGAGTCTACGCACCAGCCAGGGATCATCGAAGAAATCCGTAGAAAAGCAAGTCCAGGCGGTCCATCACACTCCATGTCCCTGCCAATATATCCCGAAATATCGGCCATTCTTGAGGCATCATTAACGACCGACCGCCAACAATGCCACGACCTCGCTTTCTACTGAGTACCTCCGTATTCTCAGTATAGCCGAATCGACTCGGAATGCCAAACAGAAAACGCGACTTCTCTGGAAAAGACCGCTTTTCCCGGACGTGGCGACGCGATATTTCAGCGTGTGGTGTCAGACTCCGAGGCATTCGTAAGGCAATCCTGCGACAGGACCGCGACCTTGAGGCGGTTCAGACCGCCGATTTGTCTGTCTCCGGCGCAGTAGGCCAGGAGGATGCGGTTGTCCACAAACGCAATGGCGGTATAGCAGTACCGGCCGTCGGGGTTGTCTTCGAGGACCCGCGACGGGCTCCAGGTCTTGCCCTCATCCTTACTGACCGCCAGGCACAGCGGGGTGCGCCGGCCTTTGAAATAGGGATGGGCTCCGGAATGGTCGTTCCAGACGCACATCAGTTCGCCCGTCCAGGGGATACGCTCGATGGACGCGGGGCTCAGGGGCGAGGCCAGGTCCGAGGGACCGGGTCTCGACCAGGTTTCGCCGCCGTCTGACGAGTGGCAGATGTACTGGCTGCCGGCGTCGGTGCGAATGAACATCATCAGACTCCCGTCCTTCAGTTCGACCACGCCGGGCTCCTGGAGGGTGACCCGCTGGCCGTCGGGACCATATCCTTTGAACGAATCCCTGCTGGGTCGCCAGGTTTTTCCGTTGTCGTCGGAGAGATAGCACATGACGATTGCCGCCCAATCCCTGGGTTTTCCAGGGCCCTGGTGCCACGCCACAGGCAGGACCAGCCGGCCCGACTGCAACTGCACCACCCGGTCGTTGTTCAGTACGTAGTAGCCCACCTCGTCGGTGATGCAGCACTCCGGCTCGCTCCAGGTCTTGCCCTCGTCGGTCGAGAGACGCATCATGGGCCGGCAGTCTTCGTTGGAGGTCTTGCGCAGGTAGAAGAAGGCAATCTCGCCGCTGGCCAAACGCAGCAGCGAGACGGACATCACGTTCATGCCGCCCGTTCGAGGGACCAGGATCGTGTCCTCGCTCCAGGTCCGCCCGCGATCGGCGAAAACGCGCATGGCCAGGTCCGCCTCCGCCTCGTCGCCGCTGCCGCCTGTGAAGCGGGTGTAGATCAGGCACAGACGCCCGTCTTTCAATTCGATGATGTCCCCCTCGGAATTCCGGGGATTCCCAGGGCCAGGTTCGATCGTCAGGAGTGTCTCGACTTTGAGGGGGATCGCCTGACTCACGGACACGCTCCGATCCTCCCGAATCTCGATGGTGTCTGTGGTGTTTCCACGTTCCACGAGCACCTTGGGTGTACTTCCTGCCTGCACGAGCCGGACACCGGTGATTTGGGGCTTTCCGTCCGCGGCTATCGGTTCCAGGACCGCCGCGAATCGCACGTCCCGCCCCGTCCTGCCGATCATCGCCATGGGCACGCGGTCGGTGATCGATCCCCCAACGCCGTCGGCCACTTTGACCGTCGTATTCGGTTCGGCGGCCATCGTCAGGTGGACGGGGACTTTCTCATCCTCGAATCGGATGCGGATCGTGTCGGCCGTGACGCCTTGCGCAGCGTTCTGGATATACTCGCTGCCCTGGAACTTGCCCGCCAGAGGCACCTGGTTCTGCGCCGCCTCGCAGACCGCTTTGCGTCCTCGATTGTGGTAGAGCCAATCGAATTGTCGCTTTGCATCGCAGCGGAGTTCGTCGAGGACGGCCAGGTATGCGTCGGTCATCACGAGCCAGCGGGTGTGACGCACACCTGGATAGGCCTCGTCGCAACTGGCGACCACCGCGGTGTAGTTGTCGTTCTCTTTGAAGTGCAGCAATTTCCCGGTCGCGGGCTGCTGGCTCTTGCCGTCCAGCAGCACCGCGTTGTGCGAGATCGTTGCCTTGTACCAGTCGCTGTGGATCGGCAGGGTGAACATGGCCTTGAGCCGCTCGTCCGACCACAGATCGATGTCCAGCCGTCGGGCGGTCTCGGCGATGTTGATCAACGCCTGGAGCGTGTAGAAATGGTATCCCCAGGAGTTCTCATACCACATGCCTTCCTTCGAGACCGAGACCCGCATCTGATAGAAGAAGCCGTTCTGAGGATCGGTGACGGCTCTCTGAACCCAGGCGGGGTCCCTGAGCAGGGCGCCGCCCCAGATCATCCCGGCGTTGTGCCAGGTCTGCCAGTTGTTCTTGCCGGCGCGGTTCTTGTCGAGGTTCCGCAGCATGGGCAGGAGGAGCTTCTCGCGGATTCTCGTGTGATCCGCGGCCGAGAGGACGCCGCTGTCGTGGATCAGGTCGTAGGCGGGTCCGATCTCTGTCGATAGGCAGACCGCTTCGTTGAGCGTCTGTTCGAAGATGTGGCCGCCCGAGCGATTCCTGGGATTCTGCGGGTTGGAATTGCTGTGGTAGGGATACTGCTCGTATCGCTCGGCATACCCGAGCAGGACCTTGGCTGCATAGTCGGCGAATCGCTTCTCGTCGGAGATGGCGTAGGCCCAGGCGGCGGTCCGCATCTGCCTGAGGTTGCGACTGTGCTCGCGGCTGAACATCACATCGTCATATGGCGGGCCGGAATAGACCTGCCCGCACTTGGGGCATTGATGGCGCGTGGCGTCGATCGTCTTGAGTGCGATCTCGCATTTGTCGCACTGGTACCACTGATTGTGTTGCCCGCCGCGAGGGGGGAAACTGATCGGCTCGTCGATGAACCGCTCGGCCTCCTTGGCAAATGCGGCGACGATGTCGCGCTCCTGGCCCTGAGCGCGATAGGCCTGGCGCACGCGCGTCAGTTCCTCTGCGGTGCATGCCAGATAGGGGTGTGTTCGCTCGGGCAGGACCACTTGGATTTCGGGCTGCGCGATGCCTTGGCCTGCGACGAGAAGGAACAATGCCGCTGCCAAACCGGTGATTCGGATGAAGTGTCGCAGATGCGGGCTGCACATGGATGCTGCGTTCATTGGGTCCTCCCAAGTATAGTGTATTCAGGTCCGAGGCAAAGATACCCGCAACCCTGCGGCTAATCAAATCCGATGGTTTCTTCTCGGATGAGGGTACACGACCGACCACATCAGGCCGTGGTGGTCGGCCGGGCGACGGCCCATCGCAATTTGGCCGAAGCACTGCGGGGATTCTCCCGAATCTCCCGGGCCCCTGGCACGATGACCTCGCGGGCAGTCGATTCGTAAATCCCGGCGCGGTATCCGTCGCGAAAGGCGTGCTTGACAAGGCGGTCCTCGCCGCTGTGGAAGCTGATGATGCCCAGCCGCCCGCCGGGGCGGAGGCATTGAGGGGCCTTCAGGAGAAATGCCTTGAGTGCGTTCATCTCGTCGTTGACGAGTATCCGCAGGGCCTGGAAAGTGCGGGCGGCAGGGTGGAGAGTGCCGAGGCGATCTCGCTGTTGCCGCCAGGTTTCCAGCGTCAGTCGCTTGGCGTCGAAGACCAGTTGCACGAGTTGGGAGGTCTGCGTGAGGGGCGTCCTGGCCCTGGTCTCGACGATCCGGCGGGCGATCTCCTCGGCGTCAGGCTCGTCGGCCAACTCGACGAGAGCTTTAACCAAATTCTGTTCGGAGAGTGTCCGCAGCAGGTCGGTGCCGGTCCGCTGGAGGCGATCGTCCATTCGCATGTCGAGCGGACCCTCGTGTTTGTAGCTGAGCCCTCGCTCGGGGTTGTCGATCTGCATGCTGGAAACTCCGAGATCCGCGAAGATCACGTCGACGCCTGCGAGGTTCTCCTTTTGCATCACCTTCGCGATCCCGGCGAAGTTGCTGCGATGGCAACTCACGGTCGCTCCGCCTTCGGAAAGCCGCTTGCAGTTACGCTCGAGTTCGGCGCCGTCGATGTCCAGGCCGATCAGCCTGCCGGCGGGGCCGATTCGCCGGAGGAACTCGGACGCATGGCCGCCGTAGCCGAGCGTGCAATCGACGACGATCTCGCCGGAGGCGGGCCGGAGGAACTCCATGACTTCTTCAACCAGGATGGGGATGTGCGTGCCCGCAGGCGTGTTGCCTTTGGCTCGCAGGTGAGTCTCCATCTCGGGATACGCCTGGAGGTTGTGCTCTTTGTATTTCTCTGCGTAGTTCCTCGGATGGGTGCCGCTGTATCGCGGCCGCCGAGTCCGCTTCTGCGATGGACCGGGAGTCGTCATCTCTTTTCCGCTCGTCGCAATCTCAGTTGTCCCCTTGCCACTGCAGTACGACCAGAACCGGATCGTGATCGGACGCAATGGGCTCGTCCAGGATGATTACGTCCTTCACGGTCCAGGGATCGCAGCCGCGGATCAGGACGTAGTCGATTACCGAGCGGGGCGCGACCGCATCGACCCAGCCTGCGTTGAGAAGGACGTTCATCGGGTCGCTGCCGGGCCGGGCGTTGAAGTCGCCCGCCAGGATCACCGGGTTGCCTTTCTGCGCGGGGAACAACTGGCTAAGACGCTGAGTCTGAAGGGTGCGGAGTTCGTTGCCCTGGTGGCACAGGTGCGTGCCGACGAAGGAGATCGGCCCGATGCCCGGGGGAGCGATCACGACCTCGATGGCCGATCGCGGTTCCCGCTCGAGCTGATAGGGCAGCGGATGGACGAAGGTCTTCTCGATGGGGAATCGCGACAGGATGGCTTCGCCATACTGGCCGCCTTGGTAGGGCATCGCCTGGCCGAAAGCGTAATGCATGCGACAGAGCCTCGCCAGGAGCTTGGCCTGGTCGACGCCGGAGGCCCGTTCGGTGCCGTGATCCACTTCCTGCAACGCGACGATGTCGGGGTTGAGCCCTTTGATTACATCAGCCAGCCGTTGGTAGTCGAACTGCTTGTCTGTGCCCTCGCCGTGATGGATGTTGTAGGTGAGCACGCGAAGTGTTTGCGGCGACGAGGGTTTGATCGACTCGGCCCGGCAGCCTGCCATGACCAGCGATGCGAGGACACCCAACGCGAGGGCGGCAATCTCTCTTCTGGTGTAGTCCATGCAGAGGCTCTCCAATCCTTTGATGAAGTGTTGCACGTCACTTCACAAGCAGCTTGGCGAATCGCCGCTTGCCGACCTGAACGACCATGCCGTCGCGCGGCGTGATCTCGGCGTTCGGATCGGCGGCTCTCTGGCCGTCGACGGTTACGCCGCCCTGGGCACAGAGGCGTTTGGCTTCGCCGCCGGCTTGGACCAGCCTGCAGGCGGTCAACAGATTTTTGATCGTGATCGGCGCCGCCGGCAGGGCGATCTCCGGCATGTTGTCGGGGAGTTGACCCTTGGCGAAGATCTTGTCGAACTCCGCTGCTGCGGCGTCCGCGGCCGGCTTGCCGTGGAACTGGGCGACGATCGTCTTGCCCAGCAGGACCTTGGCCTCTTTCGGATGCGTGACCGCGGGATTGGTCAGCTCGGCGATCCGCTCGGTGGGCAGGTCGGTCAGCAGCGTGTAGTAGTTGGTCATCATCTCGTCGGAGATGCTCATGACCTTGCCGAACATGTTGGAGGGCTCGTCGGTGACCCCGACGTAGTTGCCCTTGGATTTGCTCATCTTCTGCACGCCGTCGAGGCCGACGAGGATGGGGCTGGTAATGACGATCTGGGCCGGCTGGCCGTTCATCCGCTGGAGGTCCCGGCCGACGAGATTGTTGAAGGTCTGGTCGGTGCCGCCGAGTTCGACGTCGCTGCGAATCATCACGGAGTCGTACCCCTGCATCAGCGGGTAGAGGAACTCGTGCACGCCGATCGGATCGCCTTTCTTGTAGCGGTTCTCGAACGTGTCCCGCTCGAGCATCCGGGCGACGGTCATATTGCTGGCCAGGCGGATGATGTCCGCCAGACGCAGGTCCGCGAGCCACTCGCTGTTGTGGCGGACTTCGAGCTTATCGGGCGACGTGTCGAGAATCCTGCCCGCCTGCTCGAAATAGGTCTTGGCGTTTTGCTCGATCTGCTCGGGCGAGAGCATCGGCCGCGTCGTGTTCTGACCGGTCGGATCGCCGATGCGAGCGGTGTAGTCGCCGATGATCAGAACCGCCTTATGGCCGAGATCCTGGAACTGACGCATCTTGCGGAGCACGACCGTGTGGCCCAGGTGGATGTCGGGGCTCGTCGGGTCCAGGCCCAGCTTGACTCTCATCTGCCGGCCCGCCTGCGCGGCCTCCGCAAGCCTCTGGCCCAGCTCCTGCTGCGTGTAGATCTCAACTGTTCCCCGGCTCAATTGCTTGAGCTGTTCGATCACAACCTGTGTGCTCATCGGTACCCCGTCCAAAGGCGTAGAAGGTGGGAAGAGACGAAGGACAGCCGGCCGACGGGACTCGCCCTGCGGCCTTTCTCCTTCTTCTTCCATGGTTTTCACAGCGATCTTCTGCCGTCGGACCGGGCCGAGCAGCAGAATTCAGTATTATATCCACGCAGGCCAGCGCAGGCAAGCGCGGACGCCGAACCACCGCGGACCGATAACGTTTTGACCCAGGGGCCGCGAAGTGCTACAATGATCTTGGCCGATTTGCGGGATTCGTCCCGTCGTCCGGTCGATAGACAGTATGTGTGTCACGGAGCAATCAGTCAGATACGGTCGTCGCCTGCGCGGATCCACAAGGGGGTGGGCCGGGATGGTTGCCGGCGTCAACGCTTAGGAGGAGTTTGCCTCATGAGGTCAAAGTCACTGGTCGTCTTGTTCTGCCTTCTCAGGTCTGTTGCGATCGGGGCCGACGCGCCTGGGCCGGTGATCAACGAGTTCATGGCCAGCAACGCCAGCAACCTGCCGCTCGGCGCAGGCGAGCTTCTGGACGCCGACGGCGACTCCTCCGACTGGATCGAGCTGCATAACCCGACGTCGCGGGCGGTCGAGCTGGGCGGCTGGTATCTGACGGACGATCCGGACGACCTGACCCAGTGGCGGTTTCCCGCCGGGACGAGGCTCGCAGCCAATGCCTATCTGGTCGTCTTCGCCTCGGGCAAGAACCGCACGAGCGGGCAACTGCACACGAACTTCAAGCTCAGCGCAGACGGCGGATACCTGGCTTTGGTGCAGTCCGACGGCCGGACCATCGCCCATGAGTACGCCCCGGCCTATCCGGGGCAACTATCGAATATCTCGTACGGGCTCACCACGTGCGCCGCGCAGTTTGTCGCTGCGACGTCCACCCTGTCGTACCACGTGCCCACGTCCGAGGATGCAGGGCTGGCCTGGACCTCGCCGGCCTTCAACGCCGGCGCCTGGCCCACGACGCAAGCCAGTCTGGGTTTCTCCCAAACCTCCCAACTGGTCGGGCGGGATATCGGCAACCCTCGGGTCCCCGGTTTCCATGGGCCGCAAGGGCCCAGTGTGATCACCGTCCTCGGCGGCGGCGCCGACATCGGGGGGACCTCCGACTCGTTCTACTTCCTCCACATGTCCCTCCAAGGCGACGGCGAGCTGACGGTCCAGGTCATCGGCATGGTCAACACGAACCCCTGGGCCAAGGCCGGCGTGATGATTCGCGAAACGCTGGCCGCGGGCTCCCGCCACGCGATGCAGGTGATCTCGCCGACCAGCGGGAGCGCCTTCGAGCGGCGGATCGCGGTCAACGGGAGCACCACCTCGAACCAAGGCAACAGCCTGGCCTCTCCCTACTGGCTGCGGATCGCCCGACGTCGCAACGTGTTTACCGGGTACCATTCCCCGGACGGCGTGAAATGGACCCAGCAGGGCTCTGAGACCATCGCCATGGGTCAGGACACGCTTATCGGCATCTGTGTGACGGCCCGCAGCGCGACGGATTCTTGCGCTGCGGTGTTCGACAACGTGAGCTTCGGGAGCGCCGCGGACAACCGGCTTCGGACCGAAATGCTGGGCAAGAACGCCTCGCTCTGGACCCGTGTCGAGTTCGAAGCCGATCAGATCGAGTCCTTCGATTCGATGCTCCTGCAGGTGCGAGCCGAGGACGGCTTCGTCGCCTGGCTCAACGGGGTGGAGGTCGGCCGGGGCAACTTCGCAGGCGTACCGCAGTGGAATTCCGCTGCCGCTGCGGACCGTGGCGATGCCCTCGTGGGCACGCCGATCGAGCTGGATATCTCCGACCGAGTGGATCTGCTCCGCGAAGGACGCAACGTCCTGGCCGTTCAGGGATTCAACGACGACAAGAACAGCGCGGCGTTCTTCCTGTCGCCGGAACTGTCGGGTACCGGCCAGGCTTTGGTCTGGCAATACTTCTCCACACCCACCCCGGGCAAGGCCAATACCGCCGGGGCGCTGAGTATCGTTTCTCGCCCACAATTCAGCAGCGAACGCGGCTTTTACACGGCGCCGATCACCCTGTCTCTGTCGTGCGATACGCTGGGCGCCGTGATTCGCTACACCCTCGACGGCAGCGTGCCGACCGAGACCACTGGGTTGTTGTACAGTGCGCCCATCGTGATCGCCTCGACCACGTGCGTCCGAGCCGCGGCCTTCAAGCCCGGCTGGATGAGCAGTCCGGTCGAGACGCACACTTTGATCCGGATCGACCAGGTCCCCAATCAGCCGGCCAAACCCGCGGGTTTCCCGACCCTTTGGGGCAGCACCGCAGCCGACTACGAGATGGACCCGGACGTGGTCAACAACGCGGCGTATCGCACGCAGATGAGGGCGGCCCTGCAGTCCATCCCGACGATGTCCGTCGTGACCTCGATGGACAACCTGTTCGGGACCCAGGGGATCTACTCGAATCCATGGGGCGAGGGCGAGGCGTGGGAGCGGCCGATTTCCCTCGAGTGGATCAACAGCGACGGCACGACCGCTTTCCAGATCGACGCCGGGCTGAAGATCTACGGTAATGCCTTCCGCGGATTCAATCTGACCCGCAAGAAATCGTTCCGCCTGCTGTTCCGACGCGATTTCGGTCCGGCGAAGCTGGACTATCCTCTCTTCGAAGAGCCCGATGCGACGACGCGATTCGACACGCTCATCCTGCGCGGCGGCGCCAACGACGCCTGGAACGACTGGGGTCGGGACAGCACGCAGTACATCATGGACGAGTTCATGCGGCGGACGCAACTGGCGCTGGGCCGACCCTCGCCGCACGGGACGTTCGTACACCTGTACCTCAACGGCCTGTACTGGGGCCTGTACAACGTCGTGGAGCGGCCGACCGAACCCTTCTGCGCCGCATATTTCGGCGGCGATGAAGAGGAGTGGGATGCGACCAACAGCGGGGAGGCTCGGCCCAGCAGCAGTCTGGCGACCTGGAATGCGATGATCAGCCGGGCTCGAGCTGGGTTGTCCGACGTCGCGTCATACCAGCGGATTCAGGGCAACAACCCCGACGGTACGCGCAATCCCGCGTACGACAACCTGCTCGACGTGGACAACTACATCGACTACATGTACTCCAACTTCTGGGGCGGCACCGGCGACTGGCCGGGGCACAACTTCTACGCGGCGTGCCGGCGCCCCCCGAACTCCACGGGATTCAAGTTCTTCAACTGGGATGCGGAAGGGGCGTTGGTCATCTGGTCCAGCCTGAACGCCAACGTCACCGGCGTCAGCAACGGAGCCGGCATTCCTTATGCGGCCCTGCGTTCGAACACCGAGTTCTGTCTTCGCTTCGCCGACGCGGTCCAGAGGCATCAGTTCAACAATGGGCCGATGACGTCCGGGGCGGCCTATATGCGATACAAACAACTGGCCGACCAGGTGGAACTGGCGATCATCACCGAGTCGGCCCGATGGGGCGACCAGTCGAGTTCCACGCCGTACACTCTGGCCCACTGGCGGACGACGCGGGACTACATTCTGAACACCTACATGCCCCAGCGTCCCGCGATTGTGCTGAACCAGTTGAAGAGCGCGGGTCTGTACCCTGCGACCGCAGCGCCGACCTTCCAGGTCAACGGCGTCGCCAGGCACGGCGGCGCGGTTCCCGCCAGCAGCCAGTTGGCGTTTGTCGCCGGCGCGGGGGCGAACGTCTACTACACCACCGACGGCAGCGATCCTCGTCTGGCCCCGGCCGCAACGGCCAGCGACAAGATCGTGACGCTCTTGGGCGAGAACGCCGCCAAGCGGGTCCTGGTCCCCAGCGTCGCCAACGGCGGCAACCTGCTGAGCAACGTGGCCGCCGGGTTCGAAGTCACCTTCTACAAGGCCCGCGGGACCGTGGACAGCATCACGGCGGCCGAGGCGGTCATCGCCAACGCTTCGCTGCGAAGCACGACCGCCAGGGAGCAGGCCCAGACCATCAATTACTTCAACACCGGCAGCCCCGGCAACTTCGACGGGGACCGTCCATTCCCCGGCACGACGATGAACGCCGACGTGGAGGATTTTGTCGTGCTGGTCACCGGGAAGGTGATGATCCCGCAAACCGGCAACTGGACCTTCGGCGTCAACAGCGACGATGGTTTCGCCCTGACTCTGACGCGGCAGGGCCAGACGTACAGCAGTTCCCATCCCAGCCCACGCGGCCCGGCGGACACGCTGACTCTCTTCAACATTACGGAGGCCGGCGCGCATGACTTGCGGCTGGTCTTCTACGAGCGGGGCGGGGGCTCGGAGTTGGAGCTCTTTGCGGCCCGCGGGAGTTTCACGAGTTTTTCCGCGACGAACTTCCGCCTCGTCGGCGACGTCACGAAGGGCGGTCTCCAGGTCGGCGAGGCCGGGGTGTGGTTCGCGAACGCCTTCAACGATTCCGCCTGGCGGCTCGGCACCGGCGGCGTCGGCTACGAGACCAGCACGGGCTATGCACCGTACTTCAACATCGACGTCCGCCAGGAGATGCACAACGTCAACGGGAGCTGCTACATCCGGATTCCGTTCGTCGTGACGAACCCGAACTTCTCCAACGTGATTCTGAAGGTCCGGTACGACGACGGATTCATCGCGTATCTCAATGGCGCGGAGATCGCCCGCCGGAACTTCACAGGCACGCCGCAATGGAACTCCGTCGCCAACGCGGGCAACCCCGACGAGTCCGCCATCACCTGGATGACGGTCGACGTCTCGGAGGCCGCGGGCCTGCTCTGGGAAGGCGCCAACCTTCTGGCGATCCACGCGATGAACACCCCGATCGACAGCAGCGATTTCCTCTTCTCCGTCGAGCTGGCGGCCGGCGAGATCAGCCAGGGCGGGGTCTCGCCCAAGGCGATCGCCTACGCTGGGCCGGTCCCCCTGACTCGAAGCACACTCGTCAGGGCCAGGGCCTTCGACGGCAAGTGGAGCGCGTTGAACGAAGCGGTGTTCTCGGTTGGCCCGGTGGCTCAGAATCTGCGGATCAGCGAAATCATGTATCATCCTCCGGAGACGGGGCGGCCCGACGATCCGAACGCCGAGTACATCGAACTGACCAACGTCGGAACGCAGGCGATCGATCTGAATTTCGTGCGATTGCCCAGGGGGATCGACTACACGTTCCCGAGTTTCGTTTTGCCGGCGGGCGGCTATTGCCTGCTGGTCAAGGATCTCGGTGTGTTCGAGGCGAGGTATGGGGCGAATCTGCCCGTGGTCGGTCAATACTCCGGCGTTCTGAGCAACGCCGGCGAGCGAATCGAGCTGGCCGACGCCGTCGGCGGCGTGATCCAGAGCTTCGAGTACTCGGACGATTGGTTCGATCTGACCGACGGTTACGGTTTCTCTTTGACCGTCCGCGACCCTCGCATCACAGATGTCGGCCGTCGGGAGGCCTGGCGACCGAGCGCGTATTGGGGCGGTTCCCCCGGAGAAGGCGATGAGGGATTGGTCCCCGAACTCGGGTCGATCGTCATCAACGAGGTGCTGGCCAACTCTGTTGGGAGCGGCCCTGATTGGATCGAGTTGTTCAACACGACCCCCCAGGCGATCGACATCGGCGGCTGGTTCCTCAGCGATGCATCGAGCGACCTGACCAAGTACAGGATCCCAGCCGGCACGAGCGTTCCGGGCGGGGGATACGTCGTGTTCGGCGAAACCGAGCACTTCGGCAACCCAGACGACCCCGGCTGCAAGACTCCCTTCGGCCTGAGCAAGGACGGCGAAACCGTCTATCTGCACTCGGGTCTCGACGAAGGCCTGACCGGTTACAGCGAGCGGCAGACATTCGGCGCCGCCGAACCGGGCGTGACCTGGGGCCGAGCGCCGAACGGCAAGGGCGGTTACGTGTTCGTGCCTCTGGAGAAGCCTACGCCGGGAGGCGAGAACGCTGCTCCGCGGGCTGGTTCGGCCCTGAGCAATTGAGGACTACTTCAGGGGATACGCCAGAGGAAATGTCTCCGAGCGGGCGTGTGCGTCCACGTGGCCGTCCAGAAAGGCGCAATTGCCCCGGCCTTTGAGCAGATCGCCTGTGGGGGCGTTGTGGTAGCCTGCAAGGACGTCGTAGAACGTAGGGGAAGTGCCGGGGCCCGGTTCGACGTTCCATGGATTGCCTCCAGCGGCCGCGAGCCAGGACTTCACCATGCTGACGTCTCCTGGGATCATGTAGGTGTCGTTGAGTCCGGAGATGTTGTACTGGGTGTCGACGTACGCACTCTCCTCGCAGAAGGAGAACGTAGTGGCGGGATTCTTGACCTGCCCGATGCGGTCGACACGGATGTCCTTGAGTGCGTGGTCGGCGCCGCCTACCCTGCGGGGCCCCAGATAGGCGTTCATCGTGTAGTTGTACCAGGGCTCGTAGTTCTTCAGGTTTGCGGCGTCGGCCTGATAGAAGTGGTCCTCCGATTGTCGAACCGCGACGGTCTTGTACGTTGGGCAGATGAAGGCCTTCGCGTTGGCCAAGTATTTGAACAGGTGCCCGCCGTACTGGGGATGGCTCTTGAGATCGATGTTCCCGTTGCACCAGCGGACGTGGATGTACGAGGAGAGCCCGCTCTCGACGGGAAAGGCGGTCGACTGGGAGAAATAGCACATGGCGGGTTCGCAGAACTTGCCGTCGTTGTCGTCGCAGTACATCGCGACCGCCAGTGTGTAGTTCTTCAAGTTGCCCTTGCAGGCGATGCCCTGGGCGAGGTTCTTGGCCTTGCCCAGCGCGGGCATGATGATCGCCAGCAGGACCGCGATCACCGCGATGACCACCAGCAGTTCGATCAATGTGAATGCGTGCGTACGTCTCATAGGGTAAACCTCCAGGTCGTGGAATGCGAAGGGGCCCATCGAGGGGCCAAACCAGACTCTCAAAGAGCCCATGCTCGGCGTGTTCCAACCATCACGGCTTCATTCTACCCGAAAGATCCGCCTGGTGCAAGGTCCGCGAGCCGGTCGTCACTGAGGCCGCAGGCGGAGGAGGGCCACGCCGTGGCGGGGGACCGTCGTCGCGAAGCGGTCCGCGAAAACGCCCAGGTCCTTCTGCCGCCAGAGGTCGCGGATTGTCTGCTTGCCTTTGACGCCCAGCAGCGACCAGTCCACCGCCATCTCCTGGGGCGTCTCGGCCAGGTTGAACAGGCCCACTGCCAGCGAGCCGTCCGCCAGGGGCTTGGCCAGGATCAGCGTCAGATCGTCCTGGACCAGCGGCTTGGCTTGCTTGCCCAGCGGGTCCTGGTCGATCTCGATGACTTCCGGGCTGCACAGCACGCCCAGCGTGAACTCGTCCAGCAGGGCCATGTCGCCCGAGAAGAACAGCGGCGCCGCCATCAGGCACCACATGGACATGTAGCTGTACTGCTCATTGGGGGTCAGCCTGGTGGGGATGGCCGGGTCGTTCTGGCTGTGGGCATTTCCGACGTAGCCGATCAGGATGTAATCCGGGTCGTTCCACCCTCCAGGGCCGGCGTACTCGTGGCGTTGAGCGTTGCTCAGGCCGATGTGATAGAAGCCCGGCAGCAGGGTGTCCTGGGCCAGGCCCAGATCTCCTGTGGTACGCCAGCAGTGCCCGGTCTCGGCGCCCCAGGTCCAGACGTCGCCCATCCCGTACTGGCACAGGTTGTGGATGATGTCGCGGTCGAGCGTCTTGAGGATGTCGCCCATCTTTCGGTAGGGCCGCTTCATGTGTTCGAGGCTGTTGCCGCCTGCGACCTCGGTGTAGGAGCACCAGTCGTACTTGAGGAAATCGAAGCCCCACTCGGCGAACTTCTCGGCGTCGATTCGTTCGTGCTCATAGCTGCCGACGTAACCGGCGCACGTCCACGGGCCCGGCGACGTGTACAGCCCGGCTTTGAGGCCTTTGCTGTGGATGTAATCGACCATGCCGCGGATGTCGGGGAACTTGGAGTTCGGCAGGATCGCCCTCTTCTCGTCGCGGTAGGGCTCTTCGCCCTTCTTCTGCATCCAACAATCGTCAATGTTGACGTACTCGTATCCGGCGTCCGCCATGCCGGAGGCGATCATCACGTCCGCGGCCTGTCGCATGTGCTGCTCCGTGACGCGGTGGTAGTGGATATACCAACTGTTCCAGCCCATCGGCGGGGTCAAAGCCAAGGTGTCGCCGACGACGATCTTAAAGGGCCGCTTGGCGGTTCCGTGGGCATTGGCGGCGCTGAGGATCACGGAGTATTCCCCGCGTTCGGCGGGCGTTCGGCCCTCGATGATGCCGGTTCCGGGGTTGAGGCGGAGGTCTTTCGGCAGGCCGATCGCTGTGAATTGGATCGGTCGGGTCCCGGTGCAGGGGATGCGATACAGGAAGGGACGCTCTGGCCGGGCGCCGTAGACTGTGGGGCCGTTGATCCGAGGTTGCGGGCCGGGCTTGGGCGTCAGGATCACCTTGTCCTCAGCGGGTGGTTTGGGGGCGTCGACGGCCTTGGGCTTCTCGCCTGCAAAGACGAACCGGGCCTGAGCCCAGTTGGCGTGGTCGAAATCGACTCCGTCGCCGCCCGAGCCGGCCAGGAGCATTACACGTCGCACGCCAGCCAGGGGCACGTCCACCGCCTTGGCCTCCTGTCCGCCCTTCAAGATCCCGCTGTCGAAGAGCTTCTTGCCGTCGCCATAGACTCGAAAAGCCACGGTGCCCCGGCCGCCGGCCGCGTCGTCCACTCCGACGCTGGCCTGGAAGCGTTCCACCTTGCCGTCCAGGTCGATGTAGAGCACGGAATCCGCGTGGGTCCCCACGCCGTGCTCGAAGACCCGGCCCCTGATGGAGAGGGCCTTGCCGGTGACGCTCTTGTCCACTTGGGGTCGCCCCCAGCCGCTGGACATTTTCGTGAGGTCCAACTCCGAGAGAGGGACGGTTTCTGCGATTACGGCGTCGCCGACGGCGAGGGACAGGATCATTACGGCGTAAGCTGACAGACGAAGACGCGTGGTCATGCTCGAACCTTTCCTTGTGTGAAGGAGCGAAAGATGATGCCTCACTGGACGGTCGATGCTATCAGAACCCTGGGGCAAGGGCAAGTCGTTCCTGGGGCGAATCTGGTCCCGATGCGAAAATGTCGAATTTCGCACTTGCAGAACGTGGATTGTCCGGATATGGTGTTGGCATGTTGTGGATTCGGAATTTGGATGATGCGTCGTGAGTGTGGAGTGTGTTCGGATTGATGACTTGATTTCCTGCCTGTAATCCCCTCTTCTTTGCGGATTCTGCATGGTCTGGAACAGGTGATCGCGGTCGATAGAAATGCAGCCGGATGCTGTGTGGTGGCTGGCACCGAAGAAGTCCGGGCTGCATACGGTGACGTGTTATAGGAGAGAAGA
Source organism: Sedimentisphaerales bacterium (assembly GCA_035476995.1). Taxonomy (GTDB): domain Bacteria; phylum Planctomycetota; class Phycisphaerae; order Sedimentisphaerales; family Anaerobacaceae; genus PLanc-01. The sequence continues at coordinate 18,212 of DATIKY010000219.1, forward strand.
AATGAACATCTATGTCGGCAATCTTCCCTTTGGGACCACAGACGATGACCTGCAGCGGCTCTTCGCTGCCTATGGCGATGTGAGCACCGCCAATGTCATCAAGGACCGGTTCAGCGGGGAATCCCGCGGTTTCGGTTTTGTCGAGATGCCCTCGCGGGAAGACGCGACGGCCGCGATCGAAGGCCTCAATGGAACGGATTTCCAGGGGCGGTCCATCACGGTCAACGAAGCCAAGCCCAAGAGCCCCCGGGAAGGCGGCGGCGGCGGTGGCGGCGGACGCGGCGGACGCGGCGATCGTCGATACTAAATCACAAGCGGGTATGTCTTGAACGGCAGGTCCGTGGCCAGGCGGGTTCGCCCACGCCTTGGACCTGCCGATCCTTCGAACGTCGGCTGTGGTCACGGTAGTGAGGATTTCCAGTCTGCGGTTGCCGGCAGTGGAATCCTGGTGTCGTGGTTTGTCTTCGTGAGGGAGTTTTCCCCGTTGGAGACGGCTGAGCCATTCACCCGAGGGGCTGTTTGCGCCCATTTGGACCGGGTTGAACAGCGGCCGGTTCGACGGCGTTCAGTCTCTCGTCGGGAGAGATTCCCGTGGGATATCGCTCCCTGGCGTTTCTCCAACGCATCTGGATCAGGCCGGTCTACAGCACCTGTCCGCCCTTGCCTTGCTGGATCAGGGGGACATAGCGCTTGATCTCGCTGAGAGTCGCGGGGTCGGTCAGATCGACCACCTTGCGTTTCTCGTGCGACATGTACGCGGCCATGATCAGCAACGTGATCTGTTTGCCGTATTCGAGGTTCAGCAGGGCGTCTCGGCCCTGTTCGAATGCGGCCAGGGCATCGATCCACTCGGCGACGTAGCCGTAGAGGCCTGCTTCGTCGGGCTGGAGAATCAACGATCCGCGAGAGGCCTGCGATTTCTCCAGGGCCAGTTCGCTGTCGCTGACGGCCGACGCCGCGGCGTCGCTGATGAACAGGCTCGCCGGCGACTGGAGCGAGTTGACCGTGTACGAATAGCCCGGCCCGAATGTCTCCATGAGCAGCCGCAGGCCCGGCGCGTCGTACATCCAGGAGTTCGTCGCCTGGACGATGCTGCGGTGCTTCGTCTCGGGGTCCTCGAACTCGATCGAGACGCTGGAGTAGTCCTCCGCCGGCGTCTTGGAGTAGTCCACGCCTCGTTGCAAGAGCTGGCCGCGCCAGGGCCCTTTGCCCCACTTGAGCAGCGCCATCGTCGCGTTCACTCGAAGAGGCTTCAGATGGGTCAGCGGCTTGCCGGCCGGCGTCACCATGTACATGCCGCAGGCGATGCTGTGACAGCCCATGTCGCAGCAGACGCCGCCGCCCTGGGTGGTGGGGTCCCAGAACCAAGGTTCGTGCGGGCCGCCGTGCTCTTCGGCGCTGCGGGCCAGGTGCGGCGCGCCCATCGCCTTCTCCACCTGCATCAGTTGCGTGCGGGACTGGACGACCGAAGGCATGTGGATCTGGTTCTCGAAGTAGGCGGTCGGGACGTTCATCGCCTTGACGATCCGCGTCAGCGTCTCCGCCTCTGCGTAGTTGCGGGCCAGCGGCTTTTCCACGATGATGCCCTTGATCCGCGTCCCGTCCTCGACGGCCGCCGCGATCTGTCTCATCATATCCACGCGGACAAAATTCGGCGCGAAGACGCACACCACATCGACCGCCTTGACCAGCTCGGCGATGGTTCCATAAACCTTTGTGTCGCCCAGATGGTCCTGTCGGGCCTTCTGGGCCAGCGTCTCGGCGCCCTTGAGCGCGCAGATTCCCGCCAACTCCGCGTTCCGCACGGACCGCAAAGCCCGCTCGTGGAACGTCGCGACGAAACCCGCTCCGATCATTCCAATCTTCAACATCGGCAGATCCCTTTCAAGAACGTCCCCTATCTACTGGAATGGGTCCGCGAATGCAAGAACAAAGAGAACAAAAAGCCTCGTCTCTGCCCCGGTGTAACGTGACGCCCGGGCGCGCAACTGAACTGGCGAAAAGGTCGCCGCCGGGCCGGACGTGATAGGCATCGGCGGGGCGACCGGGTATAATCCCCGCTATGGAGAAAACTTCGATGGACCATGCATTCACGCGACGAGAGATGATCCAGGCTTCGGTGCTGCTGCTGGGCGGTGTGTGCAGTTGCCGCATGGCGGGCGACGCCGGCGCCCCACGATGCACCTGCTGCAATTCGCCCGACCTGGAGGCCGAGAGCCTGACGGTCAACGAGGACCACCTCGCGATCGATCTGACGAAGGCTGTGTCCCTGGGCGACGTGGGCAACGCCGCGTGGATCACGCACGAGGGCAAAGGCCTCAAGCTGATCGTCGTCCGCTCCGGCAAGGACGAATACTGCGTCCTGTCCCGCCTGTGCACCCACGGCGGCCAGACCGTCAGCTACAATCGCAAGCGGCGCCTTCTCCAGTGCAACAACTACAACCACTCGAACTTCGGCCTCGACGGCCGGGTGGTGAAAGGGCCCGCCCCGACGCCGCTCAAGTCGTACGCGGTCACGCGGGTGGAAAACACTCTGGTTGTTGCGATCTGACGAGGTGGAAGCATGATTCGAGAGCTGTTGACGATTGCCTGGTTCGGGTTCGTGTGTCTGGCGTCCTCATGTGTGTCGAGCCCGAACGCTCCGGCTCGGACGTGGGTCAATCCGAAGGATGGCATGCGGTTTGTGTGGGTCCCGGCGGGCCGGTTCACCGCCGAGGTTCCTGTGGAGTCGAAAGACCCGAACAACGCGGGCAAGATGTCGCCGCAGACCATTGCTTTTGAGCAGGGCTATTGGGTCGGTCACACCGAGGTGACGGTCGGGCAGTTTCGCCGGTTCGTCAGGGAAACGGGTTACGTCACCGATGCCGAGAAGGCCGCGAACCGTTGGACCTGGAAGAATCCGGGCTTTTCACAGCGGGACGATCATCCGGTTGTTTATCTGAACTTCGCCGACGCCGTGCGGTACGCACGCTGGGCCGGAGTGGATTTGCCGACCGAGGCCCAGTGGGTCTACGCCTGCTGGGCGGAGGCGAAAGAGGTTTCGCCCCTGCTGGAGGATCGTTGCGTCTGGCACCGGCTCAACACAGAGGGCACAGGCACTCGCCCGGTGGCTCGCAAGCGGCCCAACGCCTGGGGCCTCTACGACATGGTTGGCAACGCCCGCGAGTACTGCAAGGTGGGCGAGTCGTGTTTCGCCGTTCGCGGCGGGTCCTGGACCCGCTGTCCGGCCTACCGCGGCCGCACGGGCGGGCTCTTCGAGAAGCTCTTCGACGCGGAAGTTTCGCCTCGCCTGGAGAAATGCGACCCGAACCCCCAGTACCCGCCGTATCCGTGGGACGATGACCGCGGCTTCCGCTGCATCCGGCGGGCGGACCCGTGACGCGTTTGGAACGGCGCTCGTGACCGAATTGACCCGATTGACCACGTTGACAATCCGGTCAACAGGGTCAATGCGGTCCCACCGTTTCTATCATATTGGATCATTCACAGGAAACCACGTACCATGGACTTCGGCGTGACACCCAAGAAGCAGGAGGAACTGGAGACGCGGATGGCGGCCCTGGGCCTCCGCGAGCAGGACCTTCTGGAGAAGTTCATCCACTCTTCCGGGCCCGGCGGCCAGCGGGTGAACAAGACCTCCAGTTGCGTGTATCTCAAGCATCTTCCTTCCGGCCTGGAGGTCAAAATGCAGCGGGAACGCCAGCAGCGGCTCAACCGCTACTATGCCCGCAAGCGGCTTTGCGAGGTCCTGGAGGAGCGGCAGTTCGGCATCAAGAGTCCCGCGGCAGTCAAATCCGAGAAGATCCGAAAACAGAAGCAGCGACGCCGGCGACGCGCCCGGAAGAACACGACCGACGAGTTGTGACGCTCGGTCTTGCGAGCGTTCTTCGCTATCACCAAAAGCATACGTACAACTACGTAGATCCAGCAGCCGCCAATGGGTATCTGTTCGAATCTCCTCTTCGTGAATAGAGAATACCCAGTGCATAAATACGCCCGATGGCGACCAGGAATCTCGATGTACGACGAACAGGCTGGAACTCTGATCGAAATTGGGAATTGGCGAGGAGTAGAGGTGCAATTTTCCTGATTTTGTTTGACGACCCGGACAGGTTCCAGGTAAACTTGACCCGTTTTTGGTGGGGAGCGTGCTTTCCTCCCTCAAAAAGGATGCTCCTCAGCAAAACCACTGCGTTGCATTTTGTAGTAGCGAGGGGTCAAAGGAGCAGTACTGTGAGCAAAGGCAAGGTGAAGTGGTTCGATGCGAAGAAAGGGTTCGGCTTCATCACGCCGGACGACGGAGGCGAAGACCTGTTCGTGCACTTCTCGAACATCCAGGCCGACGGGTTCAAATCGCTGTTGGAAGGTCAGTTGGTGGAGTATCTGGTAGGTCAAGGACGCAAGGGGCCGCAGGCGACGCAGGTACGCCTGTGCTAGGACAAGTCTCGTCAGGCCACTTGGCCAAAGAGGTCCCGTCTCTCCGGCGGGACCTCTTCTGTTTTCCGCAGATTGCTCTGGGATTCATCGGGCCGATTGGGGGCGGCAGATGATGCATCGTTCGCCGCAAGATAATGCTTGAAGGTCCCGAGCGTGGTGGTATGATTTGGGGCGCACGTGGGCACAGGAATGTCGCCATCTGGGTATTCGAGGATAGACATGGACGTACGTGTTGGGATTCTGGGATCGTTGTTGGTCGGGCTGTTGATCAGTTGCGGCGGCTGTGGGGCAGGCGGCGCGGTGTCGCGCATGAGGGGGGAGGCGGCAACGGAAGAGGCCTACGGCATCGAGCCCACCTACGAGGCGGCCCGGCAGGCGTTGGAGTCTTTGAAGCTCAAGATCATTGAGGACGAGACCGGCGCCGACGCCTTGTCGGCTCACGTGACGGCGCGTGATTCCGGGGGCACGAAGGTCTACGTTCGGCTCAGAGCCATCACGGCCAATACCACGCGAGTTCTCGTTCAGGTCGGCGCCTTCGGCGACGAGGGCAAGACACGTCGGATTCAGGAAACGATCCGGGAACGCCTGCAAGCCGGGTCGAAAGCTCCGGAGGCGCAAAAGCCGGCCCCCGCGATGGGGTACGTGTTTCCTCTGGCGATACCGATACCGGTGCAACCGACGCAGCCGTCGGGAACCACGGAGTCGCAGCAGCCTGCGTCGCCTCCCGCTGACTCGTCGGATTCGGGGACGGACCCGTCCGCGGCTCCGACGCCCTGAGTCGTCCGCAAGTCCGCAGATCCCGCCGGTCGAACGGGATGCCCTTTCACGCCTGCACGGGGTTTCCCGGTTAGGGGATAGGCATGCGCCTTCACATGGCGTCTGCGGTTTCGTCGTTGGCGGGGCGGGCGTGCAGGCCGTGAGTCATTTGTCTTGGGTGCAGGTTTGAGTTTACGTAGGATCTGAGTGATTTGGACGGAGGTGGACTCCTTTTCGTAGAACTGCAAGTTGTTGTCTGAAAACAGTTTGCGGTTTGGTGAAAGGAGTCCAACGATGATTGTATCGGAACTGAT
>DATIKY010000220.1:0-16701 GCA_035476995.1 Sedimentisphaerales bacterium
CGATGGTCACGACAAGGTGGACAGCGAATCCTCAACTTCCGCTGCTACGTCAAATCCGGATTGTGGAAGGAATTCTGGGATACCTACAGTCGGCTTCGCCGCTGTGCGTAACCCGGTACGTAAAATGAAACCTGCACCCTATCTTTTCAATAAGGAGAGCCCGCAACTTCTTGGCAAGGGGCAGATCATCCGGATCGTACTGCAGATGCACGTCCGCATGGTGGCAGAACTGCACTTGAACCTCGCCATTGATCTGGAGGTACAGATCGTCGCACCCCAAGCACCCTTTCTCCTTTTCCTCCTCCGCCTTGACATGTTCGCAAACATTCACCACCGGGACGGGCTGATCCGCCCAGCTCTTGTCGCCGACGTCCCAGTCGTAGCCGTAGATGAGAGTGACTTCGCTGATTCCGTGCCGCCGGCAGCAATCCAGAACCCACCCGAGGATCTCCCAGGTCTCCGTTTCCCTGATTTCACGGGTTTGCCCGTTGTGTTTCGTGTCTTTCAGGATCATCGTTTGCACTCGACCAATTGGCTCCAGGGCGTATGCCGACGGACATTATACTCCATCTGCTGCCAGAACAAACAAGGTGCTCAGCCAGCCTCCCACCAGAGCCGGAATCCGCGTTGGATCGAGACCGCCATAGAGCGGACCGCGGAAGAATCGGACCGATCCGGATTCCGCCGGGCCGGCGGCAGTTTTCCGCTTTGGAGCCACCAGCACCAAGCGTGCTGCGTACACCTCTCGCGCTCCAAGCGGGACGCCCCAATGCGATACACTCTCCTCACACGGCCGCCAGGTCTACGCGATCTGCCACAAGAACGGGAAAGAACTATACATGCATCGCATGATCGCGCACCCGCGAAAAGGGCCATATTGTGGATCACATCGACCACAACGGCCTGAACAACCACCGGGACAACATCCGCAACTGCACGCCGCAGCAGAACCAATACAACAAGGGACCGCGGGGGAAGAAGTCGCGGTTCAAGGGCGTTTACCCGCATGGCGACAAGTGGCAGGCGATGATCAAACACAAGGGCGAGCTGTTCAACCTGGGGCTCTTCGAGGACGACGTCGAGGCGGCCAAGGCCCGCGACCGCAAGGCCTGGGAGCTCGAAGGCGAGTTCGCGTACCTCAATTTCCCCGACGAGATCCGAAGGACGGCGGCCCCATCGCGAAAAACGGCGCACAGCCGACGGCGAGGGAGCAAGCAAGGACGCTGACCGCCCCTGAAGATGCTGGAATTCCGCCGGTATGAGCTGATCGTATCGCCGCCATACCCGAGAGACAAATGGACTCCGGGGCACGATTTCCCTTGGCCCTGGCGTTTGGCCCCTCTATGATAGCGGCGCCAGGGATCGGTACTCCGGAGCCGATGGATGTGCGTGTCGGGGTTCGATCGAACACGGAAAGGAACAGACGATGGGACAGGTCAATCGACGGGACTTCATCAAGACGACCGCGGGGACTCTGGCGATGGGCAGCGCGCTGCATCGAGCCTCCGCGTCCGAAGCTGCCAAGCCGACGATCAAACTCGGCCTGATCGGATGCGGATGGTACGGCATGGTGAACGTCAGAGCCGCCTTCAAGACCGGGGGCGTCGAGGTCTCGGCCCTTTGCGACGTGGACAGCCAGCATCTGGCCGACAGCGCGACGGAAATCGAGAAGCTGCAGGGCTTCCGACCCAGGACGTTCAAGCTCTATGACGAACTGCTGGAGACCCCCGGCCTCAACGCCGTAATCATTGCGACGCCTCCTCAGTGGCACGCCCTGCCCTTCCTCGAGGCCGTCGCGAAAGACCTGGACATCTACTGCGAGAAACCGCTCGCCTACGACATCCGCGAAGGGCAGGCCATGGTCGAGGCGGCGCAGAAGAAGAATCTGGTCATTCAGATCGGTTTCCAGCGTCGCCAGAGCCCGGCGGTTCAACAAGTCCGCGAGCACATCCAGCAGGGCAATCTCGGCCGGATCGTCCAGGTCGACGCGCAGATCGACTACACCGCAGGCATGCGGGACGCCAAGCCACAGGATCCCCCTGCCTCGCTCGATTGGGATCTGTGGTGCGGCCCGGCCCCGAAGATCCCCTACTCGCCGCAGGTGGGACACTTCGCCTGGCGGCTCGAGAAGACCACCGGACATGGGCACCTCGTGGACTGGGGGATTCACCTGATCGACGCGACGCGGTACATCCTCGGAGAAACGACGCCCCGCTCGGTGCAGGCCTCCGGCGGGATCTACCATTTCAAGGACCAGATCACCACGCCGGACATCCTGACGGTCCATTTTGACTTCGCGAAATGCCCGGTCTTCTGGCGACATCGAGCCTGGGGAGCCCAGGAGTACACCCCCCAGACCGCCAATGGCATTTTCTTCTACGGCGAGAACGGCACGATCTTCGTCACCGACAACCGCTGGATGATCATCCCCAAAGAAAAGAACAAGGAGCGCATCGAGCACAAGGCCGAAGCCGACATGGGCACGGTCCACATGGCGGAGTTCCTCGAAGCCGTCCGCACCCGCAAGCCGGCCGGCTGCACGATTGAGGAGGGCCACCGCTCCACAGCGACGGTCAAGCTCGCGATGATCGCGTACGACGTCGGGGCCAAGATCGCCTGGGACGAGGGCGCCGAACAGATCGTCGGCAATCCGACGGCGGCGGCCCTGCTCAAGCGGCCCTATCGAACTCCGTGGAAGCACCCGCATGCGGACACGGTATGAAGCAACAAAGAGGAAGGAGGCTGTCATGGCGTTGGGACACAAGGCGGCCATCATTCTGCTCGCCGGCCTGCTATGCCTGGTGGCGATGGCGACGGCAACATGATGCTCGAACTGTATCACAACCCGCCCGAGGCGGTGCCGGACTATGGCTCCATGGACCCGCTGATCCTGCACGTGGCGTTCCTGGTCGACGACGTCGAAGGAATTCGGCGGAAGCTGCTCGCCGCAGGCGGCACCGCCACGGACGAAATCACCGTCACACCCGCTGGCGACACGCTCACCATGCTCCGCGATCCCTGGGGCCTGGCCATCCAGTTCATCCGTCGGGCCAAGCCCATGCTGCACCATCAATAGAGAGGTCGAGATGTACAAAGCCGCGATTCCCGCATTGCGGATCGGAACCATCGCCACCGCGTCCCTGTAGGCCAGGCAACCGGGGATTTCGTCCGTGCAGGCGGTGTCCAATACGGTGGGACTCCATGAGAAGTCCGAGCTTCGGATCGGACTGAACGCGACGTTCGCCAACCCCTACCGGCTCGTGACGGACGCCAAAGGCTTCTTCGCCGGCGACGAGGCCTGGAAATATCGAGAGACACGGCATCGGTACATCGTGGATCTCACCATGCGTACATGACGCCGAGCAGAAAGGAGGTCTCGTAACCGTCGTCGACGATCGGGCTGTCCTTGATCTCGCGGTCGAACCATTCGTACTGGGCGGCCCCGAGCAGACTCCACCGGCCTGCCAGCTTGCGTCGGACCACCAGGCGAAGGTAAGGATCGATCGCGTCGTCGCCTTCGTAGGAGCCGCGAGAAATCGCTTCATCGAAGCGGACCTCGTCGTCCTCGACCCCATAGTAGTAGTCGATGAGGTCGTTGCTCTTCCACCGAAGACCGACCGACGGAACCAAGTCGAATCCGGCCCATTTGAACGAAATGGTGTAGCTGAAATCCAGCTCTTGACCCTTGTGACGACCAAGGAGATCCGTGACAAACGTGACGCCGAAAAGGCCGACGTCCGTCAGCCAGGCAAGACCCAATCCCCCATCGATGGACCAGTCCCTGTCGTCCATTCCTTCGAGTTCGTGGCTGTCGTCTTCCTCGTAGCCTTCGAACCGCGGTCGCAGCACAGGGCCGACGGAAAAACCATCCACGCTGTACAGCCAGTAGCCGCCCATGATGCCGCGGAAGTACAATCGTTTCCCTTCATAGGCAAACATCGGTATCGGATACACCCGTGTGTCGGTTCCGACGTACGGCTGCGAACTGATGATCGCCCCGCCGCCGACATAGATCGAAGGCTTGTCCTCCGGCCCAGCTTCCGTCTGCACTTCGCCACACCAGCCCGTCACGACCCAGAATCCCACCATCACAAAGGCGCCAACCATCCCACGCATCGTCATACCCCAATTTGCCTGGCCATTCTCGTTGCATGACGGCAGATCCCAATCCTGTCGGCACTTCTACACGGCCTGCCAACCCATCATCATGCGAATGGAATGATAGCGGCAACTGTGGAAGAACGCCAGAGGGATTCACAGGCCGCGGGTTCAGCGGAAACCCTTGTAGCTGCCGATGAAAATGGGCAAAGCCTCCCGCGCGAACCACTGCGGGTCCCACTCGCAGTCGTGGATCATGTGCCTGTAGCAGTCCTTCAGGACATAGGCGTCGGCGTGATGCTCTTCACGGTCGTCAACGACGACAACGTGCGTCTGGCGGTCGTAAGGCTCGGCCTCGAAGATATCCAGACGCTTCAGATCGTCCCGACCGATGTCGAAATACACAACGCCATCGACCCAGTCCCCCTCGTGGGATTGGACGATGACGGGATAGACGTCGCCTTGGACCCGTCGGCGAGTGAAACCACGCAGCCGCGCGGACCGCTTGAGATAGTCGCCGCGCACCAGTTGCGACCAGACCTCGTCGAACATCAAGGACCCATAGGTGAACAGGTTCATGCCGATCATCCCGGGACGCGCGTGCGAAGCGGCACGCCACCCATATCGAACCGATGCAAGGCATGTGCCACCTTCGTCCGCCGGTCACAGATACTCCATAACTGCTCAGCGAACCGAGACTTGCGAGACGGACTCGCACGAATGGCTTGGTGTGGATTTCTACAAATTCGTGGATTCGACAGGGCGAAACTACAGAATCGTCATCGCTCCACCACGTCTTGCGGCAACGTGTGAGGATCACGACCACCGCTGGGAGGGGGTTCGGGCCGAGGCCAGGATCGCCGCGATCTGCGCGACCACTTCCGGGTTCGGGCTCGCGACGTTATTCCGCTCGCCGGGGTCTTCTGCGAGATTGTACAATTCGATGGGGCCTTGCGGGGCCTTCGCGACGTTCAGCCGGACGCCCTTCCACTGGCCCATGCGCACCGCCTGTTTCTTTCCCCGCTCGTGAAATTCCCAATAGAGATAGGAATGCTCGCGCTGTCTCTGAGGTTGTCCCAGAAGCGTAGGCAAGAAGGAAATCCCGTCGGTCTCCTTGGGAGTCGGGACGCCCGCCAATTCGCAGCAAGTCGGCAGAAGATCCCAGAACGCGCTGACATGGTCGGAACCGGAACCTGCGGCGATCCGTCCCGGCCAGCGGGCGATCAACGGAACGCGTATTCCCCCCTCGTAGAGATCACGTTTGAATCCGCGCAGACCTCCGTTGCTGTCGAAGAACGCGGGATCGGCTCCGCCCTCCTTGTGCGGCCCGTTGTCGCTGGAGAACAGCACCAACGTCTTTTCGTCGAGGCCAAGCGCCTTGAGCCGGTCGAACAGCCGCCCGATGTCGCGATCCATCCGTGTGATCATCGCGGCGTGCCCTTTCTGCGGATTGGGCCAGTCCCGATTCGCAGAAGGACCGTAGGAGGGGACCTCGATCCCATCGGGCTTCGATTCGTTGTTGGCATGCGGGATCGTGAGGGCCAGATACAGGAAGAAAGGGCGTCTGCGGTTGCGGTCCAGGAACGCCAGTGCCTCGGACGCGAACAGATCGTGCGAGTACTGGACGCGCTTCGTGGCGACACCGCCCGCGGCGCCGACCGGCTCGACCTCGTTCGCCAGCGGGACCTTCTCCTCGTTTCGCCAGAGGTAATCGGGGTAGTAGTTGTGAGCGTGCTGCTGGTTGAGGTATCCGAACCAAGAGTCAAAGCCCTTGCGATTCGGTATGCCTGTCGTATCGGGCTCGCCCAGGCCCCACTTGCCGATGATCCCGGTGCCGTAGCCGGCCTGCTTCATCAGTTCCGCCACGGTGACATCCTCGGGACGCAGGGGAATCCGATCGTTGCCGCGGATGTAGGCGTGCCCTGTGTGCAAACCGGTCATCAGGCAGCACCGCGACGGGGCGCAGACCGTGCTGCCGGCGTAGTGATTCGTGAAGATCATCCCCTCGGCGGCCATGCGGTCGAGGTTCGGCGTCCGGATCGTCTGCTGCCCGTAGCAGCCCAGATCCCCGTATCCCAGATCGTCGGCCAGAATGAAGATGACGTTTGGCCGCTCGACAACGGTCTCCCGACGTCGCGGGTCTTGGCAACCCGCAACCAGCGACAACGCCGCAAGACCTGTCTGCTTCAGAAACCGCCTTCTTGTGTGCATCATTGGCATGACTCCGATTGGACAACGGGCGACAAACTCCCTCCGCTGCGGCCCACGGCCTCAGCTCAGCCTTGACTGCCGGAAGCCGGCATCTGCGACGCCGGGATCGTGACGTCCAGGGTCTCGACGTCGCCCAATGTGGACAAGGGCTTGTCGAACCCCTCGGGATTGCCTACCACCAGAATACGGACGTCAGCCGGACGCAGGTGCTTCCGGGCCACCCGCAACACATCCGCCTTGGTCACTTCTTCGACACGGTCGCGAATCTGGAGAAGGAAATCCGCGGGATAATCGTAGTGCTCGTAGGTCAACAAGCGCGTGACGATCTTGCCCTCAGAGTCGAAATTGAAAACGAAGGAATTGAGAAAGCTCTCCTTGGCCAGTTTCAATTCCTCGTCGGCGACCTCAGCCTGGCGCATCTTCTCGACCTCGGAGAGGATCGACTGGACGGCTTGGACCGTGCTCTCGGACTTCGTCTGGCATCCCAGGCTGAACATCCCGGGGTGGGCGTAATCGGCGCCGTAAGCGCCGAAGACGGAGTAAGCCAGGCCTTGGCGCGAACGGACGTTCTTGAAGAGCCGACCGGTGAAGCCGCCGCCGAGGATCTGGTTCATCACGACGAGAGAGAAGTAATCCGGGTCGTTCCGCAATCCGCCGATGTGGCCCAGGAAGATATTCGATTGGTTCAAGTCGGCCCGCGGAACCACGCGGACGGTTCGCGTATACTCGTAATCCACCTTGGGCATGGGCGGAACCGTCGCGTCGATCTTCGCCCATCCGCCAAAGGCCTTCTCGATCCTCTGGGTCATTTCCCGGGTCTCGAAGTCGCCCCAAACCGCCGCCACCATCGTATTGGGTCCGAAGAACCGCTTGTGGAAGGCCACGAGGTCATCGCGCGTGATCGCATCGATCGTCGCATATTCCGTATGGCGCGCGTAGACGCTGTCGGGCCCGTAGATGAGCTTGGCGAACTCGCGAGAGGCGATTCCGTCGGGCTCGTCGTTGCGGCGGGAGATCGCGCTTCGGTGCTGGATCTTGGCCAGTTCGATCTTGTCCTGCGGAAACGCCGGGTTCATCAGGATGTCGGCCAGGATGCCCAGCGTCCTGTCGATGTCCTCCTTGAGCACGGAGAGGGACGCCACGCCGTAGTCGAGGCCGATGCCGATCTCGACGGAGGCGGCCATCGCCTCCAGGGCCTCATCGATCTGGTCGCCGCTCATCGTGGGCGTGCCGCCGGTCCGCAGAACTTCGCCGGTGATGTCGGCCAGGCCGACTTTTTCCGCGGGTTCATAGATCGACCCGGTGCGGATGCGCGCGGCAAGCTGAATCAAAGGCAGTTCGCGATCCTCCAGGAGCAGCAGCTTCATGCCGTTGGGCAGCGTCACCCGCGTCACCTCGGGGACCTTGACCTCCCGCAAAGGGGAATACTTCAGTTTTCCGTAATCGGGCGCCTGCTTCGTCGCCGCCCCGGCCGCGCCGACCGCCAGCGTCAGGACTGCCGCTGCAATCTTCATGGATGATTCCGTCGGTCTCATCTTCTCCACTCCCGTTCAGGATTCGTTCTCGGCGGCAGTCGTCTGGATGATGCCGACCGTGCGGTTCTTCGTCGTGAAATACGTCCGGGCCACACGCCGAACGTCCTCGGCGGTGACCGCGTCGATGCGGTCGAGCTGCTTGAAGAGGTTCCGCCAGTCTCCGGTCACCACCTCATAGAATGCCAGTTGCTGCGCGAGCCCTTCGTTGGAATCGAGCTGGCGAATCAGGCCGGCCCGGGCGCGGGTCTTGGCCTTGTCCAGTTCCTCCCGGCTGACGGGCTCGTTCTTGAGCCGGTCGATCTGGGCGTAGATCGCCTCCAGGTTCTCCTGGTCGGTATGGCCTCGCGCCGGCACCGAATAGAACAGGAACAAACCGGGGTACTTCACGCCCGGCATGCCCTGGAATCCGGAGGCGGCCACCGCAATCCGCTTCTCCTTGACCAAGGTCGCGTAGAGACGGGACGTGCGGCCCATCCCCATGATGTCGGTGATCGCGTCGAACACCGCGTCGTCGGGGTGATTGATCCCCGGCTTGTGATATCCGACCACGACGAACGGCTGCGAGGGATCTTCAATGACCACCCTTCGCTCCCCGCCCTGCGGCGGCTCCACGGTCACGACCGGCCTGGGGTCCGGATGACGGGGAATCCGACCGAAGTGCTTCTTCGCCAACGCTTTCACCCGCTCCGGCGACACGTCGCCCACGATGGCGACGGTCATATTCGCAGGGACGTAGTATTCCTTGAAGAACGCCTCCGCCTGCGTGCGGCAGATGGCCTCCAGATCACTCATGTGGCCAACGACCGGCTCGCCGTACGGGTGCGCCTTGTAGGCGGTCGCGAGGAAATCCTCGATCAGCCGGCCGATGGGCTGCGTCTCTGTGCGGAGCCGGCGCTCCTCCATGACCACGTCCTTCTCCATGTAGAACTCCCGCAGGACCGGAGCCCGGAACCGCTCGGACTCCATGAACATCCACAGCTCCAGCTTGTTCGAGGGCAGACTCACGAAATAGACGGTGTAGTCGGTGCTGGTGCCGGCGTTGAGGTTGGTGCCGCCCTCGCGGTTGAGCGTCTCCTCGAATTCATCGTGAACGAGGAACTTCTGGCCCTCTTGCTGCGCTTCTTCGAATTGCCGCCGCAGCCTGGCCACGCGGTTCGGATCGGCCCTGTCGCCCTTGAGCAATTCGCCCCGGAGGGCCTGGAATGCTTCGTCGACGCGGGCCAGGACCTTCGCCTCGCTCTTGTGGTCCTTCGTGCCGATGGTCGTCGTGCCTTTGAACGCCATATGCTCGAAGATATGGGCCAGGCCGGTGATGCCCTTGACCTCGTCTGCCGAACCGACGTTCACGTGGGTGAAACACGTGACCACCGGGGCGTCGCGCCGCTCGAGTACGAGGATCTTCAATCCGTTATCGAGCGTGAACTCCGTGAGTCTCTTCTCGAACTGCGCCAGATCTTGCGCAATCCCAGCCGGGGCCAGCAGAACCAAGAACAGAACCACCGCGAGTCCCGCCCGTCGAACCATCCGATCAGCCATGTCGTTGCTCCTCGTCTATTCAGATCCGAAACGTCGCCCGTCAGTTGTACATGAACTGCACCGTCGTGCGGCAATCGATGTCTACCCGCACGCGGACCCAATGTGCGGAAAAACCGTCAGGAAACACATGGTGGAAGTACCGGCCACGGCCCACGTCGAAGGAGCCGTACCGAACCCAACTCCCGTCGCCGAGAAAATCCACCTCGATGTCGAACTGCGCGGGTCTATCCGCGTCGTGCGTGATGTGGACGACCTTCTTGTCGAACCCCGTCATCAGGAAGGGATCGGACGTCTCGCCCGCCTTGACCGGGGTGTTCCGCCAGGGGCCGCCCCAACCGGAAGGCTTGCCCATCCGCCAGAGGTCGTCGATATGGCCGAACCAAAGGCCCGATTGCGGCTGGCCCTGGTCGTGGTCGATCTGGTCGGAGGCCATGACGAACAGTCCCCGCCAATGACAGAAGTCGGGCACCACACGCAGATGCGTGCAGATCGGGCGAATGCCCCAGATCCTGCCGCCATAGGCGAACGCCGGCAATTCGTAGAACATCCCGTGCGTATCCATCAGCAATCGCTCGGTCACCGCGTGGCGAATCCGCGTCCACTCGGTGTTCCAGGCGTGGTTCCACGTGTGGCTGGCCATCGGCAGACGGTATCGCTGCCACCGGCCCTGCACCAGGGCGCGGAGGATGACGCTCGATCGGTCCCAGCCGATCGCATAGAGCGTGTTGCCGCCGTAGGAGCGATCGGCCCCTGCGGCGTGGACCTCGACGAACGGGTTCCGCTCGATGATCGTCCAGGTCTGTCCATCCCATTCAGCCAGGCGTCCGGCGTCACGCTTGCCCAGAAACTCCTGCTCGTCGTAGGTGTTATTGGCGACGACCACGCGGCCTTGCGCGGTGAACGCGCTCTTGAAATGCTCCTTGGCGTTGACGATCTGGAGTTCCTTGACCAGATCGAACAACAGCGTCGCCTTGAGCGTGTGGACATCCACCTCCCAGAACCGCCCTTCCATATCGAGAAAGTAGACCTTGTTGGCGGGATCGGTCAAGTGCTCGCACGTCGCAGCCAGGCGGACCCGCTTGAGATCTTCGATCGTGCGGACGTTGCCGTCGGCGTCGATCGCGTACGGCCCGATGAATGCCTGGCCGCTCGGCCAGTGCGGCAGGCGGTTCGCGAAAGTCCCGGTGACCGAAGCGGGATGCCGCCGCATGACCATGTCCTCGCCGATTTCGTAGAGGCCCAGGCCCTGGCCGTTGATGTGGGCGACGTAGCCGACCGCCCAGAGCTTCTGGGCCCAGGGGATCAGAGCGCCGATCCCGGCCTCGGAGTTACTGCCGAGCCCCTTGGCCATGACGGTCATCTGCGGGAACACTCCGTCGATCTGGAGGGGAGGGTTCTTCTGTGGCTCGACTTCGGCGTCGATTCGCTCAAGGTAGCCTCGAAGGGCCCTGGCCAGGCTGCCCCCGAACGCTCGGGCTCCGTCGGGGGTCACAGGCCGGCCGCCGGCGTTGGCGTAGGGCACTTCAAAGGTGGCGACCAGGCGGATGCCTTCCAGATCGCTCGCCCACCGGCTGCAACTCTTGTTGGCGCCGACGTTGTCGTCGGTGTTCCACGCTTTTCCGAACGGCAGGTTGTCCGAGGCACGATAGACCAGCGGCCCACTCTGGACCGTCTCCAGCAACCGTCCGAATTCTCGCTGCTGACGCCACATCGCTTCGTCGGAGCTGCCCACGATGTGGATCGCCTCGTTGTGCGGACCGCTCATGTAGGGGCAGTGAAGATCGAACGCCACGGTCAGTCGACCGTTCGACCAGTTCGGCACGAACGTCCGCAGAGCGGCAACCGATGCGTGGACGCTTTGGCCGATGTAGTCGCGATTGTGGTCTCGCGGAATGCGGTTCTTGCCCTGGTCGCCCTGCTCGACGCCGTCTTTGTCCATGAAGGGGATCGCCAGGACCTCGACGTTCCGCCGGAACCAGGTGCCGTCCTCGTTGTCGGCCAGGACCGCCGCCAGGATTCCTTCCATCACGTAGCTGGCCATCGTCTCACAGGCGTGATGCCGTGCGGTCAAGAGGACTCTGTGTGGGGCCCGGCCGTCCAGCCGGCCGACGTGCAGGCGCTCCACGCTTCGCCCTTGCGAAGTCTTGCAGAGTTCCTGCACCGAAAGCCCCGGACGATCCCTGTGCGCAGCGAGGAATTCCTTGAGGTTCTGCTCCTGGTAGGGAATCGCAAAGCAGAATCGAACCTCCTCAGCGTCCGCGGGAAGATCGTACCGAAAGGAACCGTCCTTCACCGCCTCAGCCCCGAGCCAGGACCAGGTGTCGCCGCCATCGACGCTCACCGCCGGTCCGCGGACGCCGATCGGATTCCTCCCGCTGAAAGCGAAGGTCAGAGAGCGGCTCTGGCCCCCTCGGACGCGGAAGTTCCAGTAGAACCACCAGCCCTCCGTGTCGCGGAGATCCGGACGAAGACGAACCGTATCTCCCTCGATTCGCTCGACGATGATGTTGCCGCCGGGGTAGTTGGCGTCCACGGTGAATGAAGAAATCGCCGGAGCATTCGGCTCAGACGCGACCAGATTTCCCCAGGCTCCCAACACCAACGCCGCTACCAGTCCCAACCTCCGCCAGGGAGAATCAAGATCGAACGCGGCTTTCTGCGTCGCAGAAGAGAGACGAGAATGGTCCATTTCGTATCCTTCCAATGGGCGATCGAATCGACAATCCATTTCTTGCACCTGTGCATCGCGCCGTGGGCACTATATTCCCCAAGCCTGGGCCTGTCAATCTCGCTGTGGCTCGGCTGCACTTGACGGAGGGGATGCTGAAATGACGGATGCGATGGGGGATTTGCGCTCAAAGGAGGCATTGGCCGATTCCATGGGGAATCAGCCCAGCGATACAAAGAAGTCAGGCGAGGCCTTCGGCCGGGCGGCTACTCGCCGTCGTCGTCCGGGGCGCCGACGGTCACCTTCTGGAGCATCCGCTGGCAGCTTTCGCAATGGCACACGCCGACCAGGCGAAGATGGGAAGTCCCGGCCAGCCTGCGAGTCTCAATCAGCTTGGCGCCCTTGGCTTCCATCTTGCGAAAAGCCATCTTGGCTTCGCGGTTGTCGTGGTATCCGACGGCGTCGATCACGACGCTGACCTTCTTGTCCCGCTGGAGCAGGCCGAGAGCCGTGGCCTTGACCGCCCCTTCGGCGGTCGCCCCGATCAGGATGAACTCGGTCGCGGCCACTTCGCTGAGCACGCGGTCGATCCGAGGCTCGTCAAACGGATCCACGCATCGTTTGTGAAAGATCACTTGTTGATAGCGTCGCAGCATGTCTCTCGGGAGATCGGTGCTCCCGTCGGCCGCAAAGCAGATCCGACTGTTCAGGAGAGTATAGGGGACCTTCAACTGCCCCTCGGTCCCGTCGAGGCAGTACCGGGGGTCGCCGTTGTGGCTGTTGTGATTGGCATAGACCTCGCAGGTGGAGACCACAGGAATGTCCCTGCGCCGCGCCCAGGCCATCAGCCGCCGGACGTGCAGCAAGACACGCCGGTGGTTGCGGATACAAACGACTCCATCCGCCAGGAAGAAGTCCCTCTGAGTGTTGATGTCGACCAGCACCTGTCTCCGCTTCGCCCTGACCATTTGCAGCATCATCCTAACGAAGTCCTTTCCGGGCTTGGCGACCCCACTCAGTGTGGAATACGCCCATCCCACAAAAAGTGTTCGGGTCCGCAGCCCCGTTCAGCGAGGCCTGGAGCCCTTCACATCCTCACTCATCGTGTGCCGCATCGCGGCACTTTAGTAACGGTCTTTTGGAAAATCGGCTGTGGATGATGTATGATAAACGCACGTCGATTGCTGATTCGCTCAACCAACAATGACAAGCGGAAAATCGGGATTCCATGATGGTTCGGAGACGATGAGAAAAGAGCTGAACGACTATACGAATGTCGCATTGCGCCTGGAAAACTTGCAGGGCACGCTGGACTTCGCCCAGGTTTTCGGACGTTGCGGTCCCGTCCACATCGAGGTCGGATCGGGCAAGGGCGCGTTCCTCGTGACGGAAGCCCAGGCCCGGCCGGACGTGAACTTCCTCGGGATCGAATGGGCCGGCAAGTACTATCGATATGTCGTGGATCGAATCGGACGCCGGGGACTGACGAACGTCCGCATGCTGCGGGCCGACGCCCCCGTCTTTCTGCGAGACCACGTGGCCCCCGAGTCGGTGGACTGCTTCCACGTCTACTTCCCCGACCCCTGGCCCAAGAAGCGGCATCACAAGCGACGGTTTCTGCAGACTTCGAATCTGGAAGTCCTCATCGACCGCCTCAAGCCCGGCGGCCAGCTCCGCATCGCCACGGACCACGCGGACTACTTCCAGCAAATCCAGGAGATAACGAACGCGTCTCTGGACCGGCTCGAACCGATCGAGTTTGAGCGGCCTTCAGGCGCCGCAGAAGGCGAGCTCACCGGCACCAACTACGAACGGAAATACATCAAGGAAAGCCGCTCGATCCGCACCGTCGCATTCCGCAGGAAAGGATGATTATCTCCCCTGCAGCCGGCTCAGTACAGGCCTGGCCACGCGGGTGACGTAGTCGTCCGAATCCTGCGCCGCCGCCTGGATCTGGGGGAGGGCCGGTCGGGCCTTCTCGCCGATCCGGTCCAGCGCCACCAGGGCGAACATCCGCGTCTTATCCGTGGGATTCTTGAGGGCCTCGACCAGGACCGGCAGCGCGATCCGCTCCTCGCCCCAGTCGCACATCGCATGGGCCGCCGCGACGCGCACCACCATCGACGGGTCCTCCAGCATCGTGGTCACCGCGGGCTTGGCCATCGCCAGATCGACGGGAGACTTCGTCCAGACGTGCAGGCCGACGACGGCCCAGTATCGGACGGACGGGCTGGCGTCCTTCAAGTAGGCCAGGAAGGCGGTCGTCCGGTTCGCCCCCGTGAAGTCCAACTCCTTGAGTTTCATCAACCGCTGTCGCAGGCCGGCGAGGTCCGATTTGTCCTCCCACTGCTTCGTGCGAGTCGGCTCAGGCTGATTCGCGACGGGATCGCCCACTTGGAATGCCGCGACGTCGCTGTCATGGAATCCGAGCCGGCAGGCCTTCGCGTACAGATGCTCGCCCGGTCTGACCGCAACCGGGTTGACGTACAGACCCCATCCGACTGCTTCTTTCGGGTTTCCGCCGAGCCGCCATGCAACGGACGCGCCCTGCGTCGCGCAGGCGATCGTGACCGTCCCGCCTTCCTCCCTGTTGCCCGACAGCCTGATGAAGACCGGAGCTGCCGTCTTCTCGAACGTCCCGCCGGGCCGCTTCATCTCGTCGAAAATCGGTTCCGGGATCAGCCCGAGATCCTTGGACTGGCGACACCACTCCAGATGGACCTGCCGCATCCGGTCCAGCACGTCCTTGCACTTCGGATCGCCCGCGAGATTGTTGACCTCCTGCGGGTCGGCGGCCGTGTCGTAGAGTTCCTCGACGGGCTTGATCGGCTCGAAGTACTGCGTCTGCGGACCCCGGAGCCTGCCCTCGGCGTGTAGCCGGCGCATCTCCTGCATGGTCGGCATCTGATCCATGTAGTTGATGGTTTGCGCCCGCGAGACATGCGACATGTAGTTGCGGATGTATCGGAATCGCTTGTCGCGGACGGTCCGGATCAGGTCGTAGGCCTCGTCCATCCGGTCCCTTGCGCCATACACGTACTCTCGCGGCTTGCCCTTCCGGCGGCCGAGGAAGGCCTGTCCCTGCAGATGCTTGGGAATCTCGATTCCCGCCAGCGAAAGCATCGTTGGAGCGAAGTCGACAAACGCCACCAACTCGTCGTTGACGCCACCCGGCTTGAGAGCGTCGGGATTGTCCGGCATGGCGAGCCTGCGCCATTTTTCCGGGACGCGGACAATCAGCGGGACCCGACTGCCCGAGTCGTAGATCCACCGCTTGGCGCGGGGCAGCCCCCGTCCGTGGTCGCCCCAGAACCAAACGATCGTATCCTGGGCCAGTCCGTCGGCTTCGAGCTGGTCCAGAACCTCCTTGACCTGCCTGTCCATCAGCGTGATCAGGTCGTAGTACCGGGCCCAATCCGCCCGAACCTTGGGCGTGTCCGGATAATAGGGCGGGAGTTCCGCCTTGGCCGGATCGTGCCGCTCGGCAGGCGCCGGACCGTCCAGACGCTTCAGCATCGCCGGGCTGCGGTCCCGGATCTGGCTCTCGTGCGTCGTGGTGAAATTGACCACCGCAAAGAACGGGCTTCCCTTCGGACGGTTTCGCCAGTGGGCCTTTCCGCTGCACTCGTCCCATGCGGTCACAGGCGGGTCGAACTGGTAGTCGGTCTTGACGTTATTCGTGCAGTAATACCCCGCGGCCCGCAGGTATTCCGGGAAGCACTTGACGTAGTGCGGCGGAACGCCCTGGCACCGCATGTGCGGAGTGCCGATCGTCGTAGGATACATGCCGGTGATGATGCCCGACCGCGTCGGGGCGCAGACTCCCGAATGGGAGAATACGCGATCATAGCGAACCCCCTGCGCCGCCAGCGCATCGAGGTGCGGCGTCACCGCGTACTTGTCGCCGTAACAGCCCAGATCGGGACTGATGTCCTCGGTGCTGATCCACAGGAAGTTCGGCCGCAGCCTGTCCTTCTCCTGCCCGAACGCCCCGGCCCCCTGCAACAGGACCCCTGCCACAGAACCGGATGCCGCCAACAGGAACTGGCGACGATTCAACGCACGCCTCGCACCTTCCATCTGTTTGCCCCTTGTCCTGGATCGCCGCACGACGGCGGCCTGTTGTCGTTGCCTGCATCCCGGAGAAACGCCGGCTTGATGTGACGGTCTACAGACTGCTATTTTATAGTCCCTCGCACGCCCGACTCCAACCCAATTGCGTCTTTTCAAAACAGACGCCCGGTTGCAGGGCCGACGAACAGATGGTACCATCCGCCATGGGCCGGATCGCCTCCGCGAAAGAGCGCCCGCTCGCAACCTGGAAAGGTGGATTGCGATGGAGCAATTATGAAACGCAAGCGTATCGCCACGATGACAACACCCCTGAACGCCATTCTGGCAGGTCTGATGCTCAGCGGATGCGCTCTCGCCCAAACCCCGTCCGCACCCTGGGGTTTGATGTGCGAGTTGATGGCCCGGCCCGAATTGGCCCCGATCGGGGATTCGAAGCCTGAGTTCACCCTAACGTTGCATAAACATGGACGGGTCAGACGTTGGCTGGGATTTGATTGAGGATCTGTAACAGGCGCGTTTTGATCCAAGTGTTGGCACTGATCGTGAGTGTCAGAAGGCCTTGCGGCCGACTGAGGCGGC
>DATIKY010000221.1:0-25981 GCA_035476995.1 Sedimentisphaerales bacterium
GGCCGCCTCAGTCGGCCGCAAGGCCTTCTGACACTCACGATCAGTGCCAACACTTGGATCAAAACGCGCCTGTTACAGATCCTCAATCAAATCCCAGCCAACGTCTGACCCGTCCATGTTTATGCAACGTTAGGGTGTATTGTCTTTCCTATGTCGATCTGCGGAGCAATCCTCTGGGCGAGGGCGCCTGCGAAACGGCGATAGCGACCATTCTGACGAACAACCCGGGCGTCAACCTCAAGTACGACCGATGTGGCCCCCGCCAGATTGTGATCACCGCGACCCGTGGGGGACAAGTGATAAGCCCCGGGGAGGGGGAATTCGAGTACGCCAATGGCGATCTCATCTGCCTGCAGGCTCAAGCCGATCCCTGCTTCGTATTCGTTGGTTGGTCCGGCAGCACAACCAGCACAGACAATCCCATGATGTACATGATGCAGGGAGACCAGCAGATCCGCGCCAATTTCCTGAGCTTGATGGACGAGTTGCATGTTGACGACAACGATCCCGACGACCCCAGTCCCGGCGATCCTGATGTTGGCAACTCGCGGGAGAACGGAAGCAAAGAGTTTCCTTTCGATTCCATTCAGGAAGCCATCGATGTCGCCAAGAGCGGCGCCACGATCCTGGTGCGCCCGGGAACCTATCGTGAGAATCTGAACCTCTCTGGCAAGCAGATCCATCTGCTGGGGATCGATTCGAAGAACCCGCACGGCGGTCCTTGCGCAATTGTCGAAGGCAGGGACAGCGGTCCGGTGGTCCGTGTCACGTCCAACGGGGGGACAGAGTGCAGCCTGAGCGGTTTCGTGCTGACGAGAGGCAGAGGGCAAGCCGTCGCAGCCGTTTACTGTTCCGGGGCCAGCCTCATGCTGGACAAGTGCCTGATCGTCGGCAATCGCTGCAGCAGCATCGAGGGAGCGATCCTGTACTTCGAGGACTGCCAACCGGTGCTGACCAACTGTACGATTGCAGACAACTACGCAGGACAGGACGGGGCTGGCCTTGTCCTTGAAGACAGCGACATCATCATGTCGAACTCGATCCTTTGGGGCAACAACCCCGTGGAGATTTCCTGCCGTGGGGAAAGCAAGCCATCCATCCATTACTGCAATGTCCGTGGCTGGTGGCCGGCCTTGTGGAATCTAATGTCCGATCCTCTGTTCGCCCGGCCCGGCTGTTGGGTGGATCCGACGAATCCGACCACCGTGCTCGAATACACGGACCTGAGAGCAACTTGGAAGGATGGCGACTACCATCTGAAATCCCAGGGCGGTCGGTGGGATCCAGGGCTGGGATCGTGGGTGAACGACGATGTGACGAGTTGTGGCATCGATACGGGTGATCCAACAAGCCTCCTCGGGTTCGAACCCATGCCCAACGGGGGCGTCATCAATATGGGCGCCTACGGCGGTACCAACGAGGCCAGCAAGAGTCCGTGAGGCGTTTGGTTGCAGGGGCCATGTGTCCAAAGTACAACATCCGGCCATGACCATAGACTCACCACAACCTCGGACAAAAGACTATCGGAGGTCCACATGGGACAGAATGCCGCACCGGCCTGATCGACAGCGTCAGACTTTCGCCGAGGCAAAGTCCTCGACGAACTTCACGCACTGGGCCACGTCTTCGACCAGTTGGGGCGAGAGGTGCTCGTACTCAATGGTCGCCAGGCCCTTGAATTTCAGAGCCTGTAGCGTCTGAAGGACCTGCGTGTAGTTGGCCTTGCCCTGGCCCAGCGGCACGTCGCGAGCGTCCACCTTGCCCACCTCGGCGACGTCCTTGAGGTGCACGCTGATAATGCGGCCTTCCAGTTTTTTGAGGCACTCCGAGGGGTCCAGACCCGTGCGGACGTAGTGCCCCGTGTCGGGACAGGCGCCGATCGCCTTGCTGCGGCCCTCGCTGACCTTCAGCACGTTCTCCGGCTTCCAGTACCTCGATCCCGCGGCTTCCGCATGGTTGTGGATCGCCAGGTTGATCCTGTACTCCTGGCACAGACTGTCCAGCTTCTCGATGACCTCCGCCGCCGGCTCGGCCACGAGCGTCTCGACTCCCATCTCCTTGGCGAAATCGAACACCTTGCGAAACGCGTTCGTGTCGGCTTCGAGCGGCGCGTAGTAGCTGGCCATCTTCAGGCCGCGGTCGTCCAGTCGCCTCTTCATCTCGCGACGCGGCTCGGCCGAGAGCGATTCGTTCGTCTTGAGGTCGGGCTGGTCTTTGCTCAAAGGCAGGAAGAACGCCGGCTCGATGTTGACGATCCCCAGGCCTGCAATGACGTCGATCGCCTCGTAGAAGCTCCGGTCGCGGAACGTGTAGAGCCCGCAGGACAGCCGCCAACCCAGTTTCTCTGCGTTGGGCGTGCTGAGTTTGACTTTCTTTGCCTCCGCCGCGGCGCCTCGGGTCGCCATCGCAAAAGCAGCCCCCGCTCCCGCTGCCATAAGGAATCCCCGACGACTCAGTTGATTCGCTCCCATGACTCACCTCCATTGAAACATGTTTGCGCGAGCGCGATATGGCGCATCGAATCCCAGAATTCCGGAACGAAACCACGCCACTTTGGACTTGTCGATTTCCGCCGGCCCTAGCGGCCCTTGACGTCGTAGCACATCAGGACTTCGCCGTGGCGGATGTAGAGCCGACCGTCGCTGATGGCCGGATGGGCCCAGTGTTCTTTGCTGCCCTTCTGCACGCGGAAGGAACTGACCAGTTCGTAGCCGTCGGGCTTGATCCGGATCAGACCGACCAGGCCCCTCTCGCTGTAGCCGTAGAGCATGCCGTCGACGTAGACCACCGAGCCTTTGCCGATGAGCTTGTCGGTATGCTTCACGCTGCCGGTCGCCAGGTCCAGGCAGATCCAGGTGCCGTTGGTGGCGGCGCCATGGATGTTGCCGCCAACGAGGACCGCGCCGCCATGGTGGACGTCGAGCGATTTTTCGGACCACTTCTTTTCGATGCTCGTGCCGTCGGCCGAGAGCAGAAAACCGTGGCTGCCGTGACGGTAGCCGTTGGTGATGTAAATCAACCCGTCCTTGTGGATCGGACTGACCGCCTGGATGTCGTAGTTGACCTCATGAGGGACGGTCCAATAGACCTTGCCGGTGCCCGCGTCGATCCCGACGAGCGACTTCTGAACCAACGTCACGATGAGCCGATTCGGGCCCCGCTCGACCAGGATGGGCGAGCAGTAGGCGGACGGTTCGCTGAGACCCTTGCTCGTCCAGAGCGTTTCGCCGGTCATCTTGTTCAGGGCCACGACGGTCGCGTCCGGGCCGCCGGGCGTGCAGAGGACCTTCTCGCCGTCGATCAAAAGCGACTCCGCGATCCCCCAGCGGATGTTCTTGCCCTGGAACTTCTGCAGGGTATCGACGTGCCAGATCGGCTCGCCTGTGGCGAGCTTATGGCATGCGATCCGGCCCAGGCCGCTCATCAGATAGAGCCGGTCGCCGTCGATTGTGGGGGTGGTGCGGGCGCTGGGATAGTTGCCGCTGTCGGTCCATTCCGCACCGTAATTGACCCTGTACTTGGGCTTGCCCTGCAAGTCGAAGGCGAACAGATAGCCCTGGTCGCCGACCAGGCCGGTGGTGAGGACCAGGCCGTCGGCGACGGAAACCGAGGCGTAGCCGGTCCCCAGCCCTTCGACAGACCACAATTCCCTGGGTCCTTCCTGGGGCCACTGCGTAAGCAGGCCGGTTTCAGGGGAAGTCCCGTCCCGGCTGGGACCACGAAACTGAGGCCACCCTGCGGCGTTTGCCGCCGAAACCGCCGCCAGAACCGTCAGGAGAACGAAACAGACCCGCCTTAAGGACTCCATCAGCCACCGCCCTTCCGTTGTCACGACCGACAGTCGATGTCTCAAAGCAATCCAAGAACCGGTTTCGACCCCGTTCATGAATGCTTGGTGATCGCTTTATGGCCGCGTCCCGGCTTGATCTTCTTGCGACCGGCGGCGCGAGTTCGCTGGCGGTTGATCACTTTTCGCCCCCCGGCGGTCTGCCGGCGGGAACGGAACCCCTGGCTCCTCTTCTTCTTGCGATTGCTGTGCTTGCCGTTTTCCATAGTATCCTTCCGTCCTCAAAGCATCGGATCAAACGATCGTAAGTACATGTCCAGCAACGAGTAACCGCCGTCGGACAGAGCCCGTTCGGCGAATAGCTTATACAGAGTACCAGATGAGTGCGCGGATTTCAACGTTTTTTCGTACCTCATCGGAATCCCGGGGCAACGGAGTCTCGCGGGACTGTGGCCCCCCTTTGTCGCGCCGAGCGAAGAAGAGCATCTGGCGTAGGCTTGCCCCCGTGCAGAATCGTCCGCTCTGCAAAGGGGGCGGTCCTGTATCCGACCGTCGAGTTGCTGGCGCCGGTCGGGAGACCATCGATCCAGGACTTGTGGACGCGTCGGCCTGGTTGTCCGTATAGCTCTCGAACTCATCGACGATGAGATAACCGGGGGATGGGGGACTCCCAGATCACCTCCTTGTGCACCGCCCCGTCGGCCTCGACCTCGTCGATCCGCAGGGGCGGGTTTTGAACCCGCCCCTGCAACGTCCATGTCCAACTCGGCGCTGCGATCCTCGTCACGAGTACGCCGTCGCAGCGCCGTGCGATCTGCCCTACAGTCCGCCGGCGGCACGGCCGTAGCCGATGTCGTCGATGAACACCATGCCCGCGCCGCCGCTGGTGGCGCCCTTGGCGCCGACGCCGACTGTGAGCTTCTTGACCCGGCTGAAATTCACGCCGCTCAAGCTGTTCATCGGGATCGTCCAGCGGGTCCAGTTGGCGACGGTCGCCGCGGTGTCGCTGATGGCGGTCGCCGACTTGCCGGTGCTGTCGGTCACCGTCAGATACATCGGAGCGGCGTCGTTATACTGGGCGGAGTTGATCACCGCGCCTTGCCAGTTCCCGGTCACATTGCCTGTGGCGCCGATGCTCTCGAACTGGAAGGTCCGGTCCTCGCCGGTCTGGTGTGAAGTGACGCAGAGGCCGATCAGGACCGGGTCCGTCATGGTGATGTTCGTCATACCCATCTGGGTCCAGGTCTTGCCGTCGGCGGAGGTGGAGCCGCTGAAGGTGCCGCCGGCCCGTTCAATCCGGACCCAGTACGGAGGCGCAATCACCGTGGTGCTGTCGTTGTTGGCCGAGGCGCCGTTGGTGGCCGAGCGGTACTGGAAGCTGGCGCCGTTGCCGCCGCCGCCGGTGATGACCATCATGGCATGCATCGAGCCGCCGTTGACGGTGTCGCGGATCATCACGCCGCCCTTGGCCCAGGTGTTGGTGCCGGTGCCGGTGCTGGTCACGCGAGCGACCAGGCTGCCGTTGCCGACGAGCGTCTTGTAGGCGTAGGTGAACTCATCGGAGTTGCCCCAGATGTCGGCGCCGGCGCCGGTGAGCGTCATCTTGCCCCCGGCCTCCGTTACAGCCGTACTGGTCACAGCCGGGTAACCGCGGGTCCAGACGCACAGCTCGGACGCGCCCGAGCCCGTGCAGTTCTGGGTCGGCTCGAATTCCAGGACCGCCTCGCTGAAGTACGGAGCTTTCGTGTTGTCGTAGGCCAGAGGCATCGACTGCTTGCCGCTATGGACGATGGTCTTCTCGGCAAACGGGGCCGTCATGTACCCGACCGTCGAGCCGCCGTAGGCCGCGTCGGCAATGCCGTCGAGCCATGCCTCGTAGATCCGACTGCCTTCATCGTCCGTATAGCCCTCGAAGTCGTCGAGCGTCGCAAACTCCTGGGCAGTGAAGCTCCAAACGTCGCCTTCGTACGTGCCGGCGTCGCCGACCTCGTCCACTCTCCAGAAGTACTTTGTGCCAAAGGTCATCGCTGCCGGGGTGTAGCCGTGGGTGCTTACGGTGATGGCCGAAGCGGTGCCCGCGGCGACGGCCTCGCTGTCGGCGCCGAAAAACACCTTGTGCGAAGTGGCCTCGCGCCCGGGCCGCCAGTCCATCGAAGCGCTCAGGAGAACCTCCGTGGCGCCATCGGCCGGAACGGGCTGTCTCGCCTGGACGGGCACGGAGAAGAACCGCACCTCGCTGAGGCTCACTTGTTGAGCGACGCCGCCCCAGTTGCTGTTGATCGTCAGCTTGACGAACTTCGCCTCGACGCCGGCGAAATCGACGACCGTATTGGCCGCGTAGGTGACATCCGCGGTGGCGCGGGCAAACTGATGCGGCCCCTCCAACGTGGTCCAGGTCTGACCGTCGGCGGAATACTCGACGGTCACGTCCTTGGCCCCGAAACCGACGAACGCTTCGACGATCTGATTGGCGTTCCAGACCCACAATTCGTCGAGTTTGTAGACCTTGTCGAACTCGTACCGAATCCAGTGCGGCTTTGCGCTGCCGCTCATCCACATCTGCGTCAGCTCGACCGAGTGCTGGTCGGCGGCATTCAGGCCGGACCCGTTGACCGTGTTCTGCGGTCCTGTGTCCGCCCGGTTCTGGCTGGAGGCGGTGGCTGCTATGCCTTTGATCGGATACGAGAACGGCTCGGCCGTGAAGCTCCAGACCGATCCCCTGAAAATCGTGTTGTCGGGGGCCGCGTTGACCTCATCGACCCGCCAGTAGTAGACCATTCCGAACTCAAAGAGACCCGCCGGGTCGTAACTGGCGGCCTCCTGGCCCTGACTGACCAGAACACCCTTCGGGTTCGTCCGACCGGCGGTGTCCACGTCCTCAAGGCTCGTCCCGAGGTACACGTCGTGCGTGGCCGCGAACTCGCCGGGCGTCCAACTCAACGTCGCATCCTGAGGCACGTCCGTCGCTCCGTCTTCGGGCGCCGGGTCGCTTGCCAACTCCGCATCCGGCCCCTTGCCCGCCATGGCCGCCAACACTTCGCGGAGCGTCAGAGCGCGCGTATAGAGACGCACGTCGCTCAGGTAGCCCTGCCAAGCCTCAACAACGCCGCTGAAGCCGTCGGCGCCCATGTAGAACGGATTCGCCGCGAGGGTCTTGGTCATCGTATTCGTCATCGTCGCGGCGCCGTTGCGGTAGTAGGTCAGGGACGCGCCGTCCTTGACGAGGACATGATGGATCCAGACGTCGCTGGGAATGGACATGTAGTTGATGCCGTTGAGATACGAACCGTCGTCGTTGTAGCACTCAAACCGCGTGGGCGTGAACTTGACGAACTGCAACGGCGACGACGTCCCGCCGTAGCGATTGCCCAAGATCACGTCGTTGTTCGTCGCCTGGGCCGCGGGCTGCTTGGCCCAGAAGACCCAGGTGAAACTGTTCTGCAGGGTCAACGCCGGGATGGTCAGGCCGGGATCGACGCAGGCGCCGCTGCCGTCGGTTCCGTTGAAGCTCATGACCATGCCTCTCTCGGGATCGTTGACCCACACCGAGCCGCCGGGCCCCAGGCCCCCGTTCGGGTTCCGAATCGTCCCGTTCCGTCCGTTGCCGGACAGGTCGAGCGCGGTCGCGCCCGACCCTTCGTTCAGCTTCCACCAGCCGATCAACGTCGGGTCTCCCGCGTGCGCCACGGAACCGGCCGTCACGATGGCCGCCAGAACGCACAGTGCCCATGATGTCAGTTTCTTGCCCATAACAATCCTCCTACACTTGTCAACACCACACTAAGATTTCGACCGTGCCACGGTCGCACATTTCGCAGACCTGCAGGGACCCCAGCCACGACACGGAGAGGCGGCGATACCGTCCAACTCGAAGGTCCGATCCTGCCCGGCCGCATGCGAGGTCATCACAATCACCGTCTGGCCCGTCTGGCTCCAGGTCTTGACGTCGGGGGAAATCGAGCCGCCGTTGATGCGGTCAAAAATCATGACGCAGCCCTTGGCCCAGGTGTTGGTACCCCGGCCGATGCTGACGACGCGAGCAATCAGACTGCCGTCGCCGACCACGCCGGCCCCAGACACAAGATACAGAACATCGCGAGAATCGGCCTTCTCAACATTGTCGCCCTCCTTCCCAAAGAGTGCGGTGCTTCAATGCTGTCACGCGACGTGCGTGCGCCAGAAATGCTTGCTGCTCTGCGGTTGTGAAAGATCCGAGAAAGGCGTGTAAGGAATTCCGGTCGCGTTCACAGCCGTGCGGATCCTCCCCCCAGCACGACCGCTCCTATACATGCCCAGAGAAACACTGGCTATGCCACTGTCTCTATTGTACAGAGGGAACTCGCCCTGGATCAACAAAAATCTGCATCTTTCCGCCGGCGATAGCCCTTGTCGTCGAGTGGAGCGTTCCTGTCATTTCCCCCGAGAAAACTTGTACCTCCGAATCATCGTGTTACGCCTTGCGTACCAATACGACGGGGCCCCCGTCTTGTGAACAGGGGCCCCGTCTGAAGACTCCGATATGTTCCTGACCTGTTGGCAAGGCCGACTCAGAACGGCTTGGCCACCGGCTGCGTCTGACCCATCACCCACAGGAGCTCCTCCTGAGACAACACGCGGTTGTAGACGCGCACGTCATCCAGCGCGCCCAGCCAGAAGTAGCTCGTGGTGGATTCTCCGCACCCCAGCTTGAACGAGCCCGTCGAGGCGCCGAGCACCGCTGTCGTGGCCATCTCCCGGTCCAGGTTCCCAAAGACGTAGGTCCGGATGAACTGACCCTTGGAGTAGACGCCGGCGACGTGATACCAGACGTCCTGCTGCAACACCGCTCCCCCGGCCGCGTTGCGGTTCAGGGTGCCTGCGTTGGCGGATGTACGGATCTCGAACTCGACCTTGTTGTTGGTGAAGAGACCCATCTTGTAGCCGCCGGTGGTGCCGTCCTGGTTGGCCGCGATCTTGCGATCCCCGGCGGTGAAGCCCATCTTGATCCAGGCCGTGACGGTGACCGCGTCCGTGAGATTCAGGCTCGCGTTCCTGCCGCAATCGACAAACGTCTGTCCGTTCGTGAACTCCATGGCCTGACCGATTGCGCCGGGGACCCAGCTCGCGGTCCCGCCGGTGACGGTTCCGTTGTTGCCCCTGCCGGAGGTGTCGTTGGTGTTGCCGTCCAGGGTCCAGAGGCCCACGAGGTTGGCATTGCCCGGATTGGCGGGCGTGATGAACTCGGGAGCCTTCGGATACAGCCGGATGTCGTCGATGTACAGAGTGCCTGCGGCGCCGGCGCCCTCGATGCCGATCGTGAGAGTACGCACGCTGCTGACGTTGCCGACGGCGGACAGACCGACGTTCCAGGCCTGCCAGACGCCGCGAGTCAGATCCGCGGCGGCTCCGTTGTAGGCCACCTTGGTGCTGTTGATCTTGAGGTACAGTTGCCCGGTGTTGCCGGCGGCGCCGGCGAAGTGGATCGCGAGGGTCTTGATGCCGCGGGCGGTCCAATTCTGGGCCGAATCGAAGGTGATCTGGGCTTCGGAGAGGGTGTACTTGCTGTTGTCGTACAGGATCGGCATGGACTGGTTTCCGCCGTGGATGTTGGTTGTCTCGGCGAAGGGGGCCTGGTCGTATCCAACCTGCGAACCGCTGGCCCCGGTGGTGATGCCGTCGACCCAGGCCTCATAGATCCGACTGCCTTCGTCGTCGGTGTACGATTCGAAGTCGTCGACGACCAGATACTCCTGCGTCCTGAAACTCCAGAGGTCGCCTTCGTATGTGCCGGTATCGCCGATGGAATCGACTCTCCAGGAATACTCGGTGTCGAGGTTCATGGCAGCGGGAGTGTAGCCATGCTCGGCCACGGTACTGGCCGGTGCCGTGCCCCCGGCGACCGCGGCGCTATCGGCGCCGAAGAACACCTTGTGCGAAGTGGCTTCCCGTCCGGGCCGCCAATCCAAAGAGGCGGTCAGTGGGACATTCGTCGCGCCGTCGGCCGGCACGGGCAGGAAGGCCTGGACCGGCACATAGTAGAACCGAACCTCGCTGAGGCTCACCTGCTTGGCCATTCCGCCCCAGTTGGTTTCGATGTTCAGCTTGACGTATTTGGCCTGGACGCCGCCGAAATCGACGACGGTGTTGGCCACGTAGGTCGCGGTCCCGCCGGCGCGAGCGAACTCGGGGACGCCTTCCAGCGTGGCCCAGGTCTGGCCGTCGACGGAGTACTCGATGGTCACGTTCTTGGCGCCGAAGCCGACGAACCCTTCGATGATCTGATTGGCGTTCCAGACCCACAGTTCGTCGAGCTTGTAGACCTTATCGAACTCATACCGAATCCATTTGGGCGATTCGTCGTTGCTCATCCACATCTGGGTCAGCTCGACGGAGTGCTGGTCGCCGGCGTTCAGGCCGGAACCGTTGACCGTGTTCTGCGGTCCCGTGTCCGCTCGGCTCACGCCGGAGGCGGTGGCCGTGATGTTCTGGATCGGATAGGCGAACGGTTCGACAGTGAAAGACCATACCTCCCCCTTGAAGACCGTGTAGTCGGGGGCCGCATTGACCTCGTCGACGCGCCAGTAATAGGTCTGGCCGTATTCGAGCAGGCCGTCCGGATCGCAGGTCGTTTCCGCCTTGCCCTGGCTGATCAACAAGGGGCTCGCTGCGGTGGCGGTGTTGACATCGGCGAACGATGTGCCGAAATACACGTTGTGGGTCGCGGCATAGTCGGTGCCCGCCCAGCCCAGAACCACGTCGCGCGGAATGTCCGTGGCGCCATCCGCGGGGACAGGCTGGCTGGCGGTCGTAAACGCCTCATAGTACTCCGCTACCGCGATCAGGTTGGCGATGCTGGCCGGGGCTCCCGTGTGGTCCTCGATGCGGACGAATCCGCGGAAGGTGTCGCCCGGGACATAGTGCTTGACCCAGCCGGAGGCGGCGCCGTTGCGGTCCGTCGCCAGGATCGTGAGGTTGGGGGTGATCGTGGCGCCCGTCGGACGCGTGGAGTTCCACACGGTCTTGAGGCCCCAGCGTTTGCCGTCCTCGGTGATCGTCACCGCGGCGCCGACGTCACGGGCGGCCGAGGAACCCGGAAAGCCCAGGACGTTGATCGAACCGTTGTCGCCCCAGGTTGTGTTCGCGCCGCCCGGCGCGGATACGTAATAGAACGGGATGTCGGAATACCAGACGACTTTGCCGCCGGCTTCGAGATACCGACGGATCGTGCAGGTGGCGTTCTGCGCCTCAGCGACCGTGTTCGGCACCGCGTCCCTGCACATCACAACCACGCTGAGCTTCTTGTCGGCGATGCGGGCGTCCATCCAGGCCTTGAGTTCCGTCCCGTTGACGACCCGATAGCCGGCCGCGACGAGGGCATCCCGCACAGCGATGCCGTCGCCGGCCCAGGCGGTCCCGAAATTCGAGTCCCAATAGGCGACCCGATCATAGGGACTGCCCTGGACCTGCGCCGCGCCCAGCGAAATCACCGCCAGCGCAAAAAGTACGCGGACCGATTCTTTACACATAGTCAATCCTCCTTACCAGACCGAAACCTGAATGTCACCGTGGCCAGGCACGTGCCGCCACGCATTGTCTCAAACTCCGACCTCAACCTCCAGTCAAAGCTGGATGGCGTCCTACGAGGGAATACGCCACCCTGCCCGCCCTGCCGTTGTCTCAAGACAGAGGCGCTGTGTCTTGCGATCGATCGGCCTACTGCCCGCCGACGGGCCGGCCGAAGGCGATATCGTCGATATAGAGCATGCCGCCGCCGCCCTGGACCGGGCTGGTCTTGCTCCCGGCGCCGATGTACAGCTTCTTCACCGACTTGAGGTTCACGCCCGGCAGACTGCTGAACGGAATCTGCCACTGAACCCACCGGGCCGACGTCGCCGCCGTGGCGTGCGTCGCCGTGGCCGTCTTGTTCGAGCTGTCCTGAACCGTCACGTACAGGCTCGTCGGACTGTTCGCCGGCTGCGGATCGTTCCCGATCGCCTGAACCTGCCACGAAGCGCCGGTCACATTGCCGGTGATCGAGACCCCCGACATCACCGCCGTCGTCGTCGCCGCCACGTTGTGGCTGGTCACGCACAGACCCACGTACACCGGGTTGCTCATCACCACCGTCGTCGAACCCACCGTCCCGTCCGCGGCCTTGAGGTCCGTCCACGTCGTGCCGTCGGCCGAATACTGCGCCGTGAAGACGTCGCCCTTGCGGGTCAGCTTCACCCACTGAGGGGCCGTGATGCCCGCCGTCGCGGGAACGCTGGCCGCCGACGCGGCGGTCGTCGCACGCCAGCCCAGCGAAACCCCGCTGCCGGACGACTGGATGAAGTACACGAACTTGGAGTCCTCATCCAGGCTCTGGCGGATCATCACGCCGGCCTTCGCCCACACGTTCGTGTTCACCAGGCTCTCGACCTTCACCACGATCGAACCGTCGCCCGTGAGCGTCTTGAACGCGTAGCGGAAATCGTCTGCGGTGCCCCAGATGTCCGTGCCTGCTGCGCTCATCGTGATCGTGTCCCCGTTCTCCACGAAGGCCGCCGGAGCGCCGCGGACCCACAGACTCAGCGTATCGGCGCCGTGGGGCGTCCAGTTCTGCGCGGGGACGAATTCCTGCTCCGCCTCGCTGTAGAACGGAACCTCGGCGTTGCGGTACTCGAACGGCATCGACTGCTTGCCGCCGTGGACGATCGTCCGCTCGGCGAACGGAGCCTCCATGTACCCCACCAGCGAACCGTTCGTGCCGCTGGTCAGACCGTCGACCCAGGTCTCGTAGATCCGACTGCCCTCCTCGTCCGTGTAACCCTCCATGTCGTCAACGACCTCGTACTCGCGGGTCGTGAAACTCCAGACGGCCCCCTCGTGGAGCGGCGGTTCCATCGCGTCATTGACCTCGTCGACCTTCCAGAAATAGGTGGTCCCGAAGTTCAGCGGGCCGGGATCATAACCATGGTCGGCGACCACTTGGGCCGACACGCTCCCGCCGGCTACGGCATCGGCATCGACGCCGAAGTAGACCCGATGCGAAGCGGCCTCGCGCCCGGGCCGCCAATCGAGTTGGGCGTCCACACCGACGTTCGTCGCTCCGGATGCCGGCTGCGGGAGCCTGGCTTGGACAGGAATGAAGGAAAACCGGACTTCGCTCAGACCGGCCGCGGGCAGACCGCCCCAGGTGCTGTTGATCGTCAGCCTCACGTACTGGGCCACTGCGCCACCGAAATCGACGATCGTGTTCGCGGCGTAGCCCGCCGCGCCCGGCGCCCGGGCGAACTCGGGGACATCGGGCACCCCCGTCCACGTCGCACCGTCGATTGAGGTCTCGACCGTGACGTCCTTGGCGCCGAAGCCAAGAATGCTCTCGAGCATCTGATTGGAGTTCCAAACCGTCATCTCGTGCAGCTTGTAGACATCGTCAAACTCGTATTGAATCCAGTTGGGCGCTGTGCCGGCGCTGACCCACATCGCCGCGTCGTCGGTGCCGTGCAGATTCCCGGTCATGCCGGAATTGTCGATGGTCTTCTCCGGGCCCAGACCAGGCTGGGAACTGGAGGCTGTGGCCTTCACAGGGGTCACCCGATAACCGAACGGCTCTACCGACAGACTCCAGACGGAGCCTTTGAAGATCGCATCGCTCGGCGGTGCGTTGACCTCGTCGACGCGCCAGTAATAGGTCTGGCCGTATTCGAGAACGCCGGGCGGATCGTATGTGTTTGCGTCATGAGCCTGGCTGACCAGCACGCCTTTCGAATCGCTCCGACTGGCGGCGTCGACGTCCGCCGACAAGGTCCCCAGGTACACGTCGTGCGTACTGGCATAGCCTCCCGGCTTCCAGCTCAACACGACGTCGCGAGGCACGTCGGCCGTTCCGCTGGACGGGAACGGACGATGCGCGAACAACGGCGCCAAACCCGGCACCACCGGCGCCGTGTCCGTCGTCCACGTGGCGCCGACGATCGTGCCGTTATGAGGAATGGACGAGCTGTCGAAGACCGTCGTCCCCTGCCCCTCGTCGAACCTCCAGTAGCCGACCAGCCCGGCCTCGGTGCCGCGGAGTTCGTGGCCCATGCTCTCCTGGATCTCGCTGACGCTGAGGGCATGATTCCAGATGCGGACCTCGTCAATAATCCCGGGAACGAACCGGGCGTTGCTGGTGTTGCAGCCGATGCGAATCATGTTGGAAACGGTCAATCCGGCGATCGAGGCCGGCACGTCGTTGCGAGAGCCTTCTTCCACGCCGTCTACGACGATGGAGATCTTCGTTCCCTCTTTGACGTACGCCACATGATGCCAGGAACCGGCGACGCTCGTTCTACCGGTGGTGGACCAGACGCCGACGCCGTCGGCCTGGGTCTGGTATCGCGACACCGGGATTGCGCTATTCTGCAGACTCAGGTGGAACCCGACCCGATTGGCCGCGGCGCCCCAGTAGCTGTTCGAAATCACCACGCGAGTGTCGTTCACCCACGGGGCGTCGGCCTTCACCCAGGCCGACATCGTGATGTCCTCCGAAACGAGGGCCGTCGCGATGTCCACACGGTTGTTCGTCCCGTTGAATTTCAACGCGGCGTCATTGGCGACG
Organism: Sedimentisphaerales bacterium; assembly: GCA_035476995.1. GTDB lineage: Bacteria > Planctomycetota > Phycisphaerae > Sedimentisphaerales > Anaerobacaceae > PLanc-01. The sequence goes on from DATIKY010000221.1 coordinate 14,352, forward strand.
CAGACGCCGGACAGGGCCACGAACACGCTGCACATCAACGCCAGAAACACACCCAACCCAAGATTCCTGATCTGATACATTATCATCCCTTTCCCAAGAGAGCCGCTTCGGGTCTCTTTCAATACGGATTTCCCGGACTCACTGCACCGGCCGGCCGAAGGCGATATCGTCGATATAGAGCCTTCCACACATAGCATCCTCCATTCCCAGGAACCCTCGCGGGGACCGCGCGGCAAGGCCCCGGCCCCGCACATTCAATGATTCTCCATCGCCGACCGACCGGTCCGCAGCCAAAGCGATCTCGGACGACAGCACTTGTTCCCGATTCAACCGACGAAGGTCGCGTCAGGCGGGCGTCTACCGATGGCAACGCAATCGAGATTAAGCTCTTTCCCAGCAGAGAGAGGCGCAAAATCGATCGACAACGATGCAATTGAGGACAGAAAAAAATCCTGATGTGACGCGCCAGCCTGCCGAACCACCTCCTTCCTCTCGGCATCCACCAGCCACGATCGACCGTTTCGACCATGCAGACATCGGAAATGGCCGTGCTAAGGCTTCACCATCCGACCGAAATCCACATAGACCCTGCTCCACACGCGAGGAAACCTCAGACAAATCCCACACACAAGGCTTCCACCACCTGGGTTATTTCGGAATCATTGCAGACCCAAATCACCATTTTCCGTTATACCCGATCGTCGCTTCTCGCTTCAAGCAAAATATCGAACCCGTGCGATCAACGAATCGAACGCACCAAGACAACCCACGTATCGCCCATTCCTGGATGTCCATCTCTATCACATGAAACGAACATAGCTATTATAGGACCTGCAACAGATGCGATCGATACGTTCCCAGGCAACTGCAAGGACATAGCTGGCTCAACAAGGACACACATGGACAACCCATAGACCCGAATCGCTCTATCTTATCTATTTTCACTCAAGTTTTTGAAAACCGGTCTCCGATACTACCCTTGTCAAGATGGCAAACTACCCAGATTGCCGTGCAAGCAAGTGCGCCTTATTACGCATATTAAAAGGCCGGCACAACAACGTAAGGATGGACAAGGAGACTCGAATGGTTAAGGAAGAAACACTGGCCCGTTATCTCGAAGCCCTGCTCCAAGGCGACCGCAGCACCTGCCGCTCCGTCATCGAGGAAACGATGCAGCGAGGCGTGCCGGCCAACTCGATCTACCTGCACCTGATCTGGCCGGTGATGGCCGAGATCGAGCGGCTGTCGAGAACCGACCGGATCACGTCCGTCCAGGAGCACATGGCCACCCGAATCAATCGCACGATCGTGGACCAGCTCCAGAACAAGCTGCCCCGCCGGCCTGCCAAGCACAAGAAAGTCGCCGTCTGCTGCTCCCGCGAGGAACTCCAGGAGCTCGGCGCCCAGATGATCGCCGACCTGTTCGAGAGCGACGGCTGGCAGGTTCGCTTCCTCGGCGGCGGCCTGTCCAACGACGACATCTTCGGCTACATCAACGACTACGCCCCCGACGTGCTGCTGGTCTACGGGACCACGCCCAAGCAGGCGCCGGACGTCCGTCGGCTGATCGATCGGATACGGTCCGTGAACGCCTGGCCGGAGATGCGGATTGTCGTTTCCGGCGGATTGTTCAACCGGGCCGATGGGCTTTGGGAAGAGATCGGCGCCGATGGGTTCGCCGCCACGGCCGCCGAGGTCCTGCAGGTCGTTGCCGACGAGCAGCCGGCCCCTGTGACCGACCGCAGAACGGTCAACCGCCGCAAGAGAAGACAGCAGGCCGCAGCCCAGGAAGCCGTCCTGCTCGTCGAGTGATGTGAGGATAGCTGTCCCATAGGTCCTATTCGTCCCATCTGTAGGACCTATAGGACTGATAGGACTTATAGGACGCACCGCCCTACGGCGCCGATCGATGGATCTTGTACTCGACGCTGTCGACCAGCGCCAGCCAGCTTGCCTCGATGACGTTCTCCGAGACGCCTACCGTGCCCCAGAGCGACTGCTTGTCCCGCGACTCGATCACGACGCGGACGCGAGCGGCGGTGCCTGCCTTGCCGTTGACGACGCGGACCTTGTAATCGATCAGCCGCATCTCCCGCAGACACGGATAGAAGCTCTCCAGCGACTTTCGCAGTGCGGCGTCCAACGCATTGACCGGACCGTCGCCTTCGCCGACCACGTGCTCGAACAGGTCGCCGACCTTGAGCTTGACGGTCGCCTCCGTGACGATCTCGCCGGTCTGACGCTTCTCCACGTCCACGTGGTATTTGATCAGTTCGAACGACGGCTTGAACTCGCCGAGAACCTTCTTGATCAACAGGTCGAAGCTCGCGTTGGCGGCCTCGAACTGGTAGCCCTCGTTCTCCAGTTCCTGCACCCGCGCCAGAATCTTGCGGGCCAGCTTGGGATCCTGGGCCAGCTTGGCCTTCTCCATCTCCGCCAGGACGTTCGACTTGCCGCTGAGCTCGGAGATCAGGAACCGTCGCTCGTTGCCGACGAGCGCCGGATCGATGTGCTCGTACGTCCGCTTGCTCTTTCGCAGAGCGTCGACGTGCAGGCCCGCCTTGTGGGCGAAGGCGCTGGCGCCGACGTAGGGCAGGCTCGTCACCGGCGCCAGGTTGGCGATCTCGTAGACGAACCGCGACGTCTCCGTAAGCATCTGCATCTTCTCCGGACGGAGGGCCTCGTAGCCCATCTTGATGGCCAGATTCGGAACGATGGAGCACAGATCCGCGTTGCCCGTCCGTTCGCCCATGCCGTTGATCGTGCCCTGCACCTGCCGGGCCCCCGCCCGGACCGCGGCCAGGGAATTGGCGACCGCGCAACCGGAATCGTTGTGCGTGTGGATGCCGACGACCAGCGACCCGAACGTCCGGCACACCTCCTGCGTGACTTCGAAAATCCGCTCCGGCAGCGACCCGCCGTTGGTGTCGCACAGCACCAGGGCGTCGGCCCCGCCTTCCGCGGCCGCCATGAGCACCTTTATCGTGTACTCGGGATTCTCCTTGTACCCGTCGAAGAAGTGTTCGGCGTCGAAGATCGTCTCAATGCCCTTATTCTTGAGGTACCGCACGGACTCGGTGCAGATCTTGAGGTTCTCGTCGAGCGAGCAGCCGAGCACCTCCCGCACGTGGAGATCCCAGGTCTTGCCGACGATGGTGGCCGCCGGGGTCTTGCTGGCGATGATGGAGCTGAGCGACAGGTCGTTGTCGACGGTGCGATCGGCCCGCCGGGTGCTGCCGAAGGCCGCGATCCGGCTGTTCTTGAGGCCCAGCGCGGCCACCTCCAGGAAGAACTGCATCTCCTTGGGGTTGGAGGCCGCATAGCCCCCCTCGATGTAGTCCATCCCCAGGCCGTCCAGCCACCTGGCGATCGAGAGCTTGTCTTCCAGCGAGAAACTGACGCCCTCGGCCTGCATCCCATCGCGCAACGTCGTATCGTAAACCGCAACTCTTGCCATACCCTGATCCCAACTCCTGTTCCCTGTCGCCGGGAGGCGTCGGCTACCAGGAACCGCCCACGCCAATACAGACCGGCACAAAACTGATGATTGTACCGGTTGGAGCGAGGTCTGTAAAGCTCCTAGTTCGGATACCGCGTCAGTACGATCGGGTTTCTCTTGCGAAAGACCGGCTTCGACGCCATACTACCTGGCAGCGAAGCCCCTCCGAACAGAACGACACCAGCGGTATGGAGAGCGTCTATGAGGCAAGAAGCCGTGTGGCTGATCGCCTTGGGCATCGGCCTTGTGGGATGCCAGTGGGCGCCGCGAGGCAGAGCGCAGATGATCACCCCGTTCGCCGACGGGCTGGGCTTCGTCGGCTTCCCCCGGCGACCCGCACAGCCTCGTTTACAGCGAGACGCTCAAGCGGTTCGAACTCGTCCCAGCGGACAACGGCCTCAAGATGCCGCTGGTTAAGCTCCCGCCCAAGAAGGACATCACCGTCCCGCCCCTGCCGATCGGAATCCCGACCTGGAATTGAGCGAGGGCAAGACCGGCTTCGCCACCGTCGTCTGGTTCCATGGCGGCGGACTGACCGGCGGCAACCGGCACATCCCCACGGGGCTTCAGAACCAGGGCCTTGCCGTCGCAGCCGTGAACTATCGCCTCTCTCCGAAGGCCACTTGCCCAGCGTACATCGAGGACGCCGACCGGATCGCCGGCCTGGTCCCGCTCAGCGGGCAAACCATCACGCACAGCACGATCCGCCAGGAGCGAGGACTCCCCGAGAGAGTCCCGCTCATCGACTCGTTTGCGCCGCTGCACCACATCCGCCCCGACGCCCCGCCCATCCTGCTGATGACGGGCGACCGCGAAATGGAAATGGTCGGCCGCTACGAGGAGAACGCCTATCTCATGCGGATGCTCAAGATCGTGGGCCATCCGGATGTTACGCTCTATGAGTTCCAGGGCTACGGCCACGACATGGTCGAACCCGCCATGGGCCCGATGCTGCGATGGATCAAAGCAGAAACGGCCGCCAAACCAGAGAAGTAGACGCCAAGCGCCCTTTCATGCCTGTACGCGTGCCATTTCCCGCTTTCTCGCGAATTTCCCCGCGAATCGGGGCAGGCGGACCCGCACTCCACAATAAATCCATCCCTTCAAGCGTCTTACTGGATGATGACGAAGAACACAAATGGTCGCGTCGTCATGCACCTGCGGTCTTGAGAAACCGTAAAGCTCTTTCTCATCGGGACTTGGACGACAACCCACACGGGTCTGGAATTGCATCGACCGGTCGCACGGTTGACTTGGAAGCCCCCGTTCTCTACAATGAACGGTGGCTGCAACAAGGTTTCCTGCTCTTAGGAGAAAGCCTATGGACTCTGGGAATGACAGCCAGGTATGGCGGTACAGGTGGCATATCGCAATCGTCGCGATCACGCTTGCGGTCGTGCTTCTGTTGTCGATCTTCACGAACGTCTTCGAGAAATCCGAGAGCGTCCGGCAACCCGTCTTTCTCCTGGGCGGCCTGATCTTCCTGGGAGCCCTGCTGGCGACCTTGTCGAGAGTCTCTCGAATCGTCGACACGCTCAACGAGAACAGCGCCCGGCTCGAAGAAGCGAGCAAGGCCTTGAGCAACATCCGCGACGGCCTGATGCAGATCAATCACAGCACACGGATCAGCGACGCCGCCAAGGCTATCGCCTTCCGCGAGGAAGACAAGCGGTCTCTGCGGGAAGCGGTCTTCGAGCGGCTCAAACAGAACGACTTCGACGGCGCCTACGAGATCGTCGATGAAATCGAAAACCGTTCGGAGTATCGTCTCCTGGCCGAGCAGCTTCGCCGCCAGGTGGACGACTACCGCAACGCCACCGAGGACGAGCGGGTCGATCAGGGCATCGTCGAGGTCGAGCGGCTGTTCGATTCCTGCCAGTGGATCAAGGCCAGCCTGCAGATCGAATCCCTCATTCGGGCGCACCCGATGTCCGAGAAGATGAAGTCCCTGCGCCAGGAACTGGTCGAGCGGAAAGAAGAACGGAAGAGGATTCTGCTGGCCGCCTGGGACGACGCCGTGACGAGACAGGAAACCGACCGCAGCCTCTCCATCCTGCGGGAACTGGACATGTACCTGACGCCCAACGAGGCCTTGGCCCTCCAGGAGGCCGCCAAGGACGTCTTCCGAACGAAGCTGCACAACCTGGGCGTACAGTTCGCGATGGCGGTCTCGGACAAACAGTGGACCAACGCATTGGAGATCGGCCAGCAAATCATCAAGGATTTCCCGAACAGCCGAATGTGCGGCGAGATCCGCGAGAAGCTCCACGTGCTCCGCCAGAACGTCCAGATGGCGAATAACTGATAGGAAGTGTGAAGTTTCAAGTGTGAAGCTTGAAGAGGAAAAACTCTATGTCTTGTTCCCCTCGCTTCAAACTTGACACTTCAAACTTGAAACTCGCTTATTGGAAGTCGAACAGCGACTGGGTCTTGACCATCGTGACCTGGTCGGGATAGGCGGCGAACGTGTGGATGTGCAGTTCGCTGCGACGGGCCTCGAAGTCGATGTAGCAGAACGGCTGGAGACTGTCCACCTCCAGCTCGGGGAACTTCACGAACACCCCGCGATTGCGGGCGAACCGCTCCAGGTCCGTGTGGCTCTGGCGGTACAGATTCGGACTCATCTTCTCGATCTGGAAATCGGTCATGTAGCTGACGCCGCGGCTGAGGGTGCACTTGTGGGTCCGCGGCCCGCGGAACTGGAATCGCTCGACCAGACCCCGGTGCGGCAGCAACTGTCCCGGCGTGCTGACCACTTCGCTCAGACACACGTCGCCCGCAAACACGCTGACCACATGGGTGCAGCCCGTCACCCAAATCAAGGCCTCGTACTTCTCGGTCTTGAGCTGACGGCTGGCGTAGATCTGGAACAGTTCCGGATGCAACGGCCGCTGGAACAGGCTGAAAGTGAGTTGGTCGATGGCAACGTTGATTTGCGGCGATTCCATAACGAATAACCCCGAAAAACACGCTTCAATCTTTCGGCCTATTATAGCCGATTCGACCGCCTGATTCAAGTGCAATATCAGTGTTGATAACGGCGTTTCGGGTCCTTATGGGACGATTGTTACGCAACCTCCGGACAGCACAAGAGTAAGGGAATACCAGTTTTTTTCCCAGGTCCCGAGAGAGCCCAACCCGGACGTCGAGCCTGCCTAGCGGGCGAAGAACAGGGCGTTCATGACGGTGGCGATAATGTCGTAGAATGCGTGGGTGCCGGCGGTGATACCGAACCCCCGGATGGCGAACAGGAGGGCGAAATACACCCCTGCGATCGTGCGGAAGCCGAACTCCGTCCAGAGAAACGGGGCGCTGCGACCCAACTGGCCGTCGACCCAGATGATGTGATGATGGGCGCTGAACAGGGCCGCGGAGATCATCACCGACAGGACCACCGCGTTCTGATGGCCCAGGCCGATCAGGTCCTGAAACAATACCATCAGGACGCAGATCAGGATCAGACGAAAGACCAGTTCTTCGTAGATGCCTGCGCCGACGCCCGTGATAACGTCGGCCATCAAAGACCGCTGGGGCGGCCCGCCGGCCGCGAGAACCTTCGCCACCGCCTCCCCCCCCTCTCCTCCCGGCGGGCAACCCGCCTGCGGAGCAGAACAGACGAGAATCTGTGGCGCGACGCCGTCCAATTGCGCGGACAGATCGGAGTTCACCGGCGAACTGTTGAACAGCAGGCTCAGGATGATCAAGGGCACCGCCAGACAAACGCATTCGCAAACCATGGGCGTGTAGTCGCCCAGACAGAAATACCACGGCTTCTTCGAAGCAAGCTGCAAACCGACGAGAATGATGATCGCCATCATCGGCGGCGCGATCCAGGCGAACCGCGAGCCCGTGCCGAGGTGCCGAAGCAGGTTCTGCAGCCAGACGAAGGCCACCACCCGCACCTGAACCTGGTTCAGAATATCCGTGTTGATCAGGATCGTGCCAAGCTCATAGAAGATGATGAACGGCAACAGGAAGGCAATCGCGTACACCGGCCGGCTCGTCCGCTCCAGGTACGAGTCCTGGGCGAAGTTGAGCAACTGAGCGGTCGCATAGTCCTTCTTGTGGTTCTTTCGCCCGGCCATCGGCAACGAGACCCTTTCGCGGTCCTGCACTCCTTTCGCTTGACCCCCCGGAATCGCACCGGTGAAATCCTCGGGAGTGTACTTCAAACGGATGAAGATTACAATAGGTCCAAGTATCGCGCGAACCGCCCGCCGGACCGATGCGGTGGCCGCAAAACGCAACGACGCAGGAGAACACGACGAATCGAATGAAGACGACACGAGAGAGACTGCTTGAGATCTACCGCCTGCTCTTCGGTTTTTTCGGGCCTCAGCACTGGTGGCCGGGGGAAACCCCGTTCGAAATCGCCGTCGGCGCCATCCTCACCCAGAACACCAGTTGGAGCCACGTCGAGAAGGCCATCGCCAACATCAAGGCCGCCGACCGCCTGGACGCCTGCTCGCTGCACTCGCTCGACATGGAACAACTCGAACCGCTGATCCACCCGGCCGGCTACTTCCGCGTCAAGGCCAAGCGGCTGCGGAACTTCACGACCTGGCTGTGCGATCACCATGACAGCGACATGCAGGCCCTCGAAGACATCGCCACCGGTCGCCTGCGCGAAGAACTCCTGGCCATCTCGGGCATCGGCCCGGAAACCGCCGACTCGATCCTTCTCTACGCTCTGAACCGCCCGATCTTCGTCGTGGACACCTACACCGCCAGGGTAATGGTCCGTCACGGCCTGATCCCCGCGGAGGGACTCGACTACAGCCAGTTGCAGGACCTCTTCATGGCCAACCTGGAGCCCGACGTCGCCCTCTTCAACGAGTTCCACGCCCTGCTGGTCATGGCAGGCAAAGACTACTGCAAGCCCCGCCCCAAGTGCCCAGCCTGCCCCCTCACCTCCCTGCCGCACCGGATCGACATCGAGTGCTCCTGAGCCCCTCCCGCCATCGCATTCCCGGCATCGCCCCCCGCCCGCCTGCGACACCCCGCGTTCGCGACGACGCCGGGGCGAGAAGTGACGATTCTCGCCGTCCGTCCCTTACTCCTTCTCCCCGCAAGGCTTGAGCACGACCCCTCTCGTCATTCTTCTGTTGACATACGCACAAGTGGTGTTTATTATATAGGGAACAGCCGCAGGGCGGGGCCGCAAGAGCGGCCGTCCGGCGGGGGCGATGCACGCGTCGCCCTCCTGCGAGCCACGGGTCACGAGCCGCGAGCCGCATGTCGCGGTCCTGCGAGATACGAGCGACGAGATACGAGACACGAGACACGTTCTTGTGAGGTGCTCCATGAACGATCGATGTTGCGCCAACTGCCGATCCGCCCTGATCCCGCTGACCCGGAACACCGTCGCGGTGGTCGATATCGAGGACTTCGAATGGCTCCGCCGGCACAAATGGCACGCCAAGAAGCTCGGCGGCAACTTCTACGCCTGCCGGCACGAGAAGGGCCGCACGATCCTCATGCACCGCGAGATCATGAAGGCCCCCCAAGGCATGGTGGTGGACCACAGAAGGGACAACACCCTGAACAACCGTCGTCGCAACCTGCGGATCTGCACCCAGGCCCAAGACCGCGCCAACAGCAAGCCTCACGGCAGCCGTTCGGGCTTTAAAGGCGTCTACCCGCAAGGCGACAAGTGGTACGGCCTGGTCGAGCGGAACGGCAAGCAGCACTACGCCGGCACGTTCCCCACGCCGATCGAGGCCGCCCGCTCCCGCGACCGCCTGGCCGTGAAGCTCTTCGGCGAATACGCCTGGCTCAACTTCCCCGACGAGATCCGGATCGTGAGTCTGGGCGGCACAATCCGCGTCCGGGTCCGAATCGTGGCAGAGCTGACGGTCGTCAAAAGGAGGTAGAAGCGTGGATGCGTAGAAGCGTGAAAGCGTGGCCTGTGGCCCGAACCTCACGCCGGAAGAGGGTTCCACCGCGGAGGACGCCGAGAACGCGGAGGGAAGTAGGCCGGAGGCCGGAGGCTGGAGACTGTAGGCCGAAGGCCGGTTCTTCCCCCCTCTGACGCCTCACGCTTCTCGCCGTGCCCGCGGGCGACGGCGTGCGGTCATCCCATGAAATCTACGTATCGAATTCGATCCGAAGCGCCGCTCTTGAGGCACAGACGGATAATCGCGGCCGCGCGGTCGGCCGCTCTCTGCCGGCCGCCGGCGAGCGTACACAGTCCCTCCTCTTCGACTCGGTGCTTCAGCAGGACGGACCTCTCGATCCGACCCAGGATCTCCGCACTCACCGGCAGGGCCGCCCCGGACGTCGTGGCGAACTCATCGTAAGGAAACAGCCGCGTCGCCAGCATGCCGCCTTTCACGGCGCTGGAGCTCAAGCTGATGTCGATCAGCAGATATCCCCGATCGGCGAGCACATCGACCCCCCGGACACCGAAGCCCCGCAGGACTTCCTCTATCCGAACCAGCGTATAGAACGACTCCGCCATGGCCTTGGTCACGACGTACTCGTTGGAGCCCGGATCCAGATGCGACTCGGCCCGATATCGCTGGATCGCGTTGCGTCCTCGTTCGCGGCACTCGTGGATGCAGTAGTCCATCACGAGGCCGATGTCGTCCTCGTTCTCCAGAATGAGCTGGTTCCTGTACAGGATGCCCAGCGCCTTGCCCCCCCATCCCCAGGGCGATTGCACCAGAAGTTGTTTTCCAACAAGGACTTCGGTAAGGTAGTCGTCGTTGAGTGCCGCTGCCAGCCGTTTGTTTTTCACGCCGACCTTCTTGGTGTGATTGTTCTTGAGCAGGCTCAGGGCCGTGCGACGCAGGCTGCTGAAGTTGGCATCCGCGTGGTCTTTCCGGATGCGTGACTGGTCTTCCTGAGACGTCACGTCGAGTTGCCAGTGCAGGCGGTTCTCAATCGCCCAATGCGTGCGGACCGCCTCGGCAAAACGCTTGCCGGATACAAAGCGGCTCAGGATGTAGTACCGAGCCTCGATGCATTCCTTGCCATCCCGAACCGTATTGTTGACGGTCATGCCGATGGCGCGCAGTTGGCGCCAGCGTTCTTGGCTCTGCAGATCGTCCGGCACCGGGCAGAGATCGTAGAACCGCATCTCATCCCGTCCGTGGGCATGCTCATACGTCTCCTGCCGACGGACGTTCACCCGGGCAAAGTCGTCCACGCAATGATCCGCAAAGAAGAACACCAACTCCTTGTGCAGTGTCGGTTGGTTCTCTTTCACGGCCAAGACGTAATCCGCGCCGGAGGCGACGATCTGCTCCGCGATTTCTCGCTGGCATCCCATGGCATCAATCGTGACCAGGGCACCCGACAATTCCAGCATTTCCAGCAGTTTCGGGATCGCCGTGATTTCGTTACTCTTCTCGTCCACGACGATCTGTCCCAAGCTGATGTGATTGACTGTCGCCCACGCACTGACCATATGGATCGCGGCCTTACCGCTCGCGGTGTCAAAGCTGCGGCGCAGCGTCTTGCCGTCGATCGCCTGTTCGGTCTGGTTGTTCGTCGGCTCGATCCCCGGCCTCGTCAGAAACAGAAAGTAGTTGTCCGCCTGCCCGCCGCGGAAACGATCCGCCAGAGTCTGGGCCTCCGAACGCGACGGCGGACGCCGAACCGCCTTCTTTTATCCAGTTCCCAAGGATACAAGCAGCACATCGATTGGCACCATCCGGGAACGACTTCATGAAAGACGGATTGGTAAACTCAACGTAGTGCTTGTAATCCTCAGTTGATTGGTCTGACTTCACGAGTCTCGCCATACATGACGGGCAGAGGAGTAGCCCAATCCAATCTTGACCTTCGGCCCACTCGTAGGCTTCTATCAACGCGGGCCCGAGGTATACCTTCTCGGTTTAATCCGAATAGAAAGGACCGCAGGATATGCTTCCCCTCACAGGTACCATCCTCCAAATCAGCGAGGTCATGAACCACCGGCATATCTTCTCGAACGCCGCAAAGACCTCCTGGGAATCATCGTGAGAATAGATGATGAAAGTATCGGAACTGGACAGTGCCAGGTTGGCCCTGCGGCGGTTATCCGACCAACCGCAATTCTGGCATCCTGGAGACGTCTGCGTTTTCGACGATGAATTTCTCGAGGTCATGGGATCCGTGCTGGACCACGAGAAATTGCGGAAGGGAG
>DATIKY010000222.1:0-26998 GCA_035476995.1 Sedimentisphaerales bacterium
GAAAACGGGTCAATTCCGGCTTGAGTTGCATAATCGTACTGGCGTCCATACCGATGACCTCCCAAGAGAAGTTTCATTCCTATGGGATCATCGGTTGGCCGCTTAGGTTCTCTTAAGCTTTTGTAGCGTTGTAGTACTAGATGATCGAGTTCTTCGAGCGGGAACTGGGCGTGCCCTACCCCTGGGACCGATACGACCAGGTGGCGGTGACGGATTTCGTCGCCGGAGGCATGGAAAACACGTCCCTGACGATCCTGACCGACGGCACGCTCTTCACCCGAGAAACGGAGAACATCCGATCCAGCCAGGACCTCGTCGCGCATGAGCTGGTCCATCCGTGGATGGGCGACCTGGTCACGTGCAAGGACTGGAGCCACCTGTGGCTCAACGAGGGTTTTGCGGTCTACTACGAGAACCTCTACGACGGCTACTGCAACGGCCGGGACGCCATGTTGCACAAGCTCCTCGACTCGGCCCGCGGAATCACGTCGAACGCGGATGACCGCCCCGTGGTGCACCGTCGCTACAAGGACCCTGGCGAGCAGTTCGACTACCGCGCCTACGCCAAAGGCGGCTGGATCGTCCACATGCTCCGCTGCCAGTTGGGCGATGCCCTGTTCCAGCGTATCATGCGAACCTATCTCGAACGACACGCTCTGGGCACGGTCGTGACGGAGGACCTGCGACGCGTCATCGAGGAACTCTCGGGCCGATCGTTCGCCCGGTTCTTCGATCAGTGCCTCTACCATGGCGGCTGCCCCAAGCTCGAAGTCGCCTACGAATGGCTCCAGCAGGATAAGCTCGCCAGGATCACCGTCAAGCAGACGCACAGCCGCGGCCCTTTCCTCCTGCCGACGAAAGTGCGGTTCTGGTTCAACCGCCGGTCGTTCGACCGCGATGTCGTCATCGATTCGGCCCAGCACGATTTCTACTTCGCCTTGCATGCTGAGCCGGATGTCGTGCGATTCGATCCCGACCTGACCCTGCTGACCGACGTCAAGTTCGATGTGCCCCGGAGTATGCTCTACGCCCAGATCGAGAACCCTTCCGACGTCGTCGGCAGGCTCCTGGCGATCCGCGCGTTGCGAGACCAGAAGGACAAGAGGACCGTCGCGAAGCTCAAGGACGCGGTCAACAACGACCCTTTCTTCGGCGTTCGAGTGGACGCTGCCGCGGCCCCGCAGGAGATTCACACGGACGAGGCTTTCAGTGCCCTGATCGACTCTCTGGAGCAGAGCGACGCCCGTGTGCGGCTTCGCGTGGTGCAGGCCGTCGGAGGCTTCTATCGTCCCGAGGTCCTGCCCTGCCTGGAGGAGGTCTTGGGCCGGGAGAAGAACCCGGAGATTCTCATGGCGGCGATCCGAAGCCTGGGCCGCTACCATTCGCCCCAGACCCGTACGATGATTCCTCGCTACCTTCAATCGACCTCGTATCGCAACGGGCTGGCCATGGCCGCGATCGACGCGGTTTCCATGCTGAACGATCCCGCGTTCATCCCCGAGCTGACCGCGACGCTGCGCGATCGCAAAACGCACTTTCCATCGCGGGACTTCGCGAGGGGATTGGACGTGCTGGCCCGCATCGCCTGCGATCAGGACGACCGGACGGAGGTCCGCGAATTCCTCGCGGATTGCGTGAATAGCCGCAGGGTCGCCATCCGCAGAAGGGCGCTGTCCGCCCTGGGGACCCTCGGTGATCCGAAGGCCATCCCCGTCGTCCAGGCGTTCTGCGGCGACAAGCCTCATGATCCGATCCAACGCCGGGCCAGAAAGGCGATGGACAGACTTCGAGAGAAGAAGCGTCTCGTGCCTGAGGAAGTCGTCGAGCTGCGAAGAACCGTCGACGAACTGCGAAAAGACATCGAGAAGCTCAGAGGGCAGATCGAAGACGTTAAGAGGCAGGCTCAGGCCAAAGCACAAAACGAAGCCAAGAGCGATCCCGAGGAACCGAGTGTTCCTTAGCCTGTCCCGGAAGGAGAGCGTATGAAACGCACACGTAGCTTGGTCGCAGCCTGGATCGTGCTGTTGGCTGTGATCGGTATCCATTCCGCAGGAGCGGATTCGCTGCCGCCGACCGATCCGAGACCCCCGGTCGCATGCGACCACTTTCCCGACCGCCTGCACGCCTTCGTCTGGCGGAACTGGGAGATGGTCTCGCTGGAGCGGATGGCCGACGTGCTCGGTACCACGCCCCAGAAGGTCCGCGACGTGGGCCTGTCCATGGGACTTCCGCCTCACCGCACGCCTCCCGCAGAGTATCAGCAGCGAGGATATATCACCCTCATCCGACGGAACTGGCATCTTCTGCCCTATGAGCAACTCCTCGAACTGCTGGGCTGGGACGCCGACAAGCTCGCCTTCGCGCTCAGGGAGGACGACTTCCTGTGGATCAAGTTGGGTTCGTTTAAACCGTCGTGCCCGGCGCTGCGATACGCCGAGCCAAACGAAGCCACAGCCAAGCGGTGCGAGCAGATCAGGACGGTCGTCGCGTCGAGCTTCGCAGAGGAGTTCGCAAAGCCCTGGACGCCGCGATTCGAGTTCCTCCGAAGCCTGTCGGTCGCGAGTCCCGAACCAAACCCACGCGTCGCGTCCTCGGGCGAGCAGAAAATCCGATTCCTCTATTCCTACTGCGGCGTCTTCGGCGACCCGCTGCTGAACCCGGAATTGGACCCGTATCCCGACGGCCTGCTCAAGCAACTCTCCGATCTCGGCGTCAACGGCGTCTGGCTGCATGTGGTTCTGCGACAGCTTGCCCCGAGCGGCTTCTTCCCCGAGGAACGGGAAAGCTGCGAACGGCGAATCGCCACTTTGCGACGACTCGTCGAGCGAGCCAAGAGCTACGGCATTGACATCTATCTGTACATGAATGAGCCGCGGGCCATGGAGGCCTCGTTCTTCCAGGGTCGCGAACAACTCCGAGGGGTTCAGGAGGGCGACTACTTTGCCCTGTGCACCTCGACAGCCGAGGTCCGCCAGTGGCTCGCGGACTCCCTGACCTACGTCTTCCAGCAAGTGCCCGATCTGGGCGGCGTCTTCACCATCACCGCCTCGGAGAATTTCACCAACTGCTACAGTCACAGCCATACCGCGGCGGGTTGTCCTCGCTGCTCGAAGCGATCGGGGCCGGAGGTGATTGCGGAGGTCAACCGCACGATCGCCGCCGGCGTGCGGGCGGGCAGCCCCACCGCCAAGGTGATTGTCTGGGACTGGGGCTGGCCCGACGGCACCGACGCTGGCTGGGCCAAACCCGACTGGGCCTCGCAGATCATTGAGGCACTTCCCGACGACGTGTACCTGATGTGCGTCAGCGAGTGGGGCAAACCCATCGTTCGCAGCGGCGTCGGCGAGTACTCGCTCTCCTCGGTCGGCCCTGGACCGCGAGCGCACAGGCATTGGAGTCTGGCCAGGAAGCGCGCCCTCAAGACCCTCGCCAAGGTCCAGGTCAACTGCTCGTGGGAACTCTCGGCGGTGCCCTATCTGCCCGTGATGAACCTCGTTGCGCAGCATTGCCGCAGCCTGTCCGAAACCGACATCGACGGCCTGATGCTCAGTTGGAGCGTCGGCGGGTATGAGGCATCGAATCATTATTACTATTTGCCCCTGGATCTCGTGGAAAAGGCCATCAACTGCCGGCACATCCTGGACACCGCATTCGCGGGGGCAGACGGATCGTGAAATAACCCCACCGAGAGCATCGTCCTAGCATGCACTGGAGATTCTCGTCGGAGTCCAGTCCAATACAGGGCACAGGAGACCCAATCGATGAAACAGACCGCAATGATCGCTCTGCTGGTTTTCCTCGCGGGCGGTTTGACCACAGCCCAACCGAGTATGAAGGCAGACACCCCGACTGTGAGCGCCCCGCCGGAGTCGTTCTTCAACATGGTTCGCGAGAACGACCGCGAGGCGGCCCGCCAATTCTACAAGAAGTACATCGACGTCAAGGGCCTTCCAGTCGCGGCGTCGGCCGAGGTCGCAGACCTGGCCCTGCAGCGGACCTACGAGATCGTCACCCACATGCTCGCAGGCCGGCCCGACGTCCTCCAGGCAATGGCCGAGCGGGGCATGTACCTGATCATCATCGGCAAGGACCAGGTCTATACGGACATGCCCGAGTACCGCAGGAGCCCGAACCCGGACTTTCAGAACGAGCGGGTCCGCGGCACCGGCGGCCTGCCCACCAGTTTCGGCGAGGAAAACCTCCTGAGCCTGCCCATCGACCGCTACGACGACGAGAGCATCGCAGTCCATGAATTCTGCCACACCATCGACAGCACGCTGAGCCGGATCGATCCGACCTGGCGGGGTCGCAAGAACGCAGCCTATCAGAACGCCCTTAAGAACGGGCTCTACTTCAACACCTACACAGCCTCCAATTCCGCGGAATACTGGTGCGAGATCGCTCAGGCATACTTTGACTGCAATCGCGTCAACAACTGGAACCATGGACCGATCGGCCACCGCGAGCAACTCAAAGCCTATGACCCGATCGGCTACGAACTGTGCCGGACGGCGTTCAATCTGAGCCCAGAGCAGGACTGGCGATACAAGTGGCTGCAGGACTTGCCGAACGTGACGCGCCCGCCGGAGCGGTTCAAGATCGATCCGTACTACACCAAGTTCACCTGGGCCCGCGAGTTCGTCGTCGTTGGGCGACAGGCCAACAATGAGGCCCTCTTGCACGCCAACGAAACCATCCGCCGGATGTTCGCCTACCGGCACGACATCCTCAAAGCCTTCATCGCCGACGGCGTGAAGCTGGTCGTGCTCGGACGCAACGAGCGGATCAGCGATCTGCCCGAGTACAGGACGCTCAGCGACCCGAAAGCCATCGACGCCTTGTCGCGGTATCTCACCTACACGCCCGAGATGAAGCTGCTGGTCGTGGGCGAGGAGAACGTCCTGGCGAATCACCGCGACATGTATGTGGGCGACTCTCAAGTGGTCCGCGTCTTCGCAGATGCGATCTACCGCGTGACAGGCACCAGGCCGATCGATCCGGCTTTCGAGAACCGCCCTCGCGGCGTCTGGCAGCAGTACGAGCTTCGCGTCCAACGACTGGACGAGCGTTTCGACGCCAGGCTCAAGGAACTCTTCGAAAAGTCAACCGCCGCAGGCAAATGGCAAGGCGCCTCGGCCGTCACGGATCGTAGTGCCTACTGGACTGCGGGCGTCCTGGCCTACTTCGACGCCCTGGGCCACGACGACGCCCCGAACGACGCTGTTCATCCGATCGACACGCGCGAGAAGCTCAAGGCCTACGACCCCGACCTGTTCGCCCTCGTCAACGAGACGATGGCGTACGAAACAAAGGTCGATTGGCGGTACCGCCCTTATAGACAGTAGGCGAGCATTCGGACTTCAAGGCGGAACCGGAATGATCTTGTTTTGAGGACGAAAATGAACAGGACTGTATTCGTCAAATCGATCGGCACGACCTTGGCCCTGGCGATCCTCGTTGGATCGACCGCGTTCGGGGCATCGCAGGAATCGCCGCAGGGCCGCTATGGGGCGCCCCGTCGCGTGGAGGGCTACTACAAAGGCCAGATCACGCCGCATTGGTTTGCAGACAACCAACGGTTCTGGTATCGCAACGATCTGACCGGCGGGACGAAAGAGTTCATTCTGGTCGACGCGGAACGAGGAACCAGGCAACCTGCATTCGGTCACGCCAGGCTCGCGGCCGCCCTGTCGAAAGCCGCCGGCAGCGAGTACAAGACAGACCGGCTGCCCTTCGACACGATCGAATTCGCCGATAACGGCAGGATCGTCCGATTCACAGTCGAGCAAACCACCTGGGATTGCGACCTCGCGTCGTACGTCTGCACGAAATCAGACGAAGCGATGGCGTCCCCCTCCACCGACCGGGACCGAGGCGTCGAGGCATTCGGCCGACGCCGCGGATCGGGTCAGGGACGAGTCCCCTCGCCCGACTCGCCCGACGGCAAGTGGACCGCCTTCATCAAGGACCGCAATGTCTTCATCAGGCCCAAGGAAGGAGGCGAAGAGGTCCGGCTTAGCGCCGATGGCCTCGAAGGCAACGCCTATGACCGGCTCTCCTGGGCCCCGGACTCCAAGACTCTTGTGGCGTTTCGGATCGAGCCGGGCGACGGGAAGGAAGTCTACCTCATCGAGTCGTCCCCCGCCGGCGGCGGGCGGGCCAAGTTCTCCAAGCGGCCCTACTCCCTGCCAGGGGACAAGTTCGCGACCTATGAGCTGAACCTGTTCGACGTCGAGGGCCGCAGGCAGATCAAACCCGAAGTGGACAAGCTCGAACTCGACTGGCAGACGCCGAGACTGCGATGGATGAAGGACCAGCGGCACTTCGCCTACGAAAAAGTCGATCGCGGCCACCAGCGGTTCCGCGTGATCGAGGTCGACTCGCATACGGGCCAGACCCGCAACCTCATCGACGAGAAAACCGAGACCTTCATCTGGACCGCCCACACGGAGAGCCTCGGACTCTCCCTGGTCACGTGGCTCGATAAGAGCGATGAGTTCATCTACGCCTCCGAGCGAGACGGCTGGCGTCACCTGTATCTGGTGAACGCCGACGAGAACGCGACCTGCCGCCAGATCACCAAGGGCGAGTGGGTCGTGCGAGGGATCGACCTGATCGACGAGGACTCGCGGCAGATCTGGTTCAACGCCTGCGGCCGCAACGCAGATGAGGATCCGTACTTCCTTCATTACTACAGCATCACTTTCGACGGCACGGGTCTGGTCGCGCTAACCGAGGGCAACGGCAACCACACGATCCAGCACTCCCCCGACCGCCGCTACCTGATCGACACGTACAGCCGTGTGGACGCGCCGCCTGTGCACGATCTGCGGCGCGTCTTCGACGGCAAGCTGGTCTGCCCTCTGGAAAGAGGGGATATCAGCGAACTGGTCGCCAAAGGCTGGACGGCGCCCGAGGTGTTCGTCGCCAAGGGCCGCGATGGCACAACCGACATCTGGGGCATCCTCTGCAGGCCGAAGGACTTCGACCCGTCCAAGAAGTACCCGGTGATCGAGAATCTCTACGCCGGGCCGCAGAGTTCTTATGTGCCCAAGAGCTTCAGTCCCATGTCTCGCTATACCTCGCTGACGGACCTGGGCTTTGTCGTCGTGCAGATGGACGGCATGGGCACCGCCAACCGCTCCAAGGCGTTTCACGACGTCTGCTGGCACAACTTGAAAGACGCAGGCTTCCCCGATCGCATCCTGTGGCATCAGGCGGCCGCGAAGAAGTACCCCTGGTACGACATCCGTCGCGTGGGCGTGTACGGCAACTCCGCCGGCGGGCAGAACGCCGCCGCCGCGGTGCTGTTCCATCCCGAACTCTACAAGGCCGCCGTCGCCTCCTGCGGCTGCCATGACAACCGCATGGACAAGGCCTCGTGGAACGAGCAGTGGATGGGCTACCCGGTCGGGCCGTGGTATTCCGAGTGTTCGAACATCGACAACGCCCACAGGCTCAAAGGCAAACTGTTCCTGATCGTCGGCGAGATGGACAACAACGTCCCGCCGGAATCGACGATGCGGTTCGTCGACACCCTGATCAAAGCGAGCAAGGACTTCGACCTGCTCGTCGTACCCGGCGGCGGCCACGGCATGGGCGGCGCATACGGCCAGCGACGGATGCAGGACTTCTTCGTGCGACACCTTCTCGGGGTCGAACCTCCGGACCGAAACGACACGTAAGCGACAAGAGCCGCGATAGCGACTCGTAGGGTGCGCCGTGCACACCGTTTGAACTATCGGACGTCCGCCCGACGCCACGGATGCTCGTAGGGTCCCATTTCGTCGAGCGGAATCGGCGACACGAGGGGCAATTCCCAACACGCGGTCATGGCATCGAGAGAGCGGTCGGTCACCGTGTTGAGGACTGCTTTCTGCAGGCCGCCGTCCCGCAGGAACGTGCCTCCGCAGTGCGCGAAGAGATTGCGGGCGATGAAGTTCACGTCGGCGCCGGTCTTCAAGCCGGCCAGGTCCGGATAGCGGGTCAAATAGGGCGTCTCGCCCGCCTGTGAGAGAAACCGTTCGATCGATTCCAGCCAACGTTTCTCGCCCCACCGGCTGAAGCTGATCCCTGCGAAGCAGTCGATGAAGACATTGCCGTCGACGAGGTTGTCTTTGCCGCCGTGGATCTGGACGCCGCCGAACAGGACCGCACCGCAACGTTCGAAGAGATTGCCGTGAAGCGTAATGCCTGAAATCATGTCGTCCAATCGGATGCCGGCCGCGCCGCAGTGGGTGCCGCCGACGATGTCGCTCCAGCGGTTCCAGCGGATCATGACGCCGCGATAGAGCGGATTGCCGATCATGTCGATCCCGCCCTGGTCGTCGGATTCCTGAACAACGTTGCGAACCACGTTCAGCTCGATCAGGTGGTCGTTGCCCTCGATCCGCATTGCGGACGACGGCATTCGCTCGAAGAGGTTGTGGGCGATACGATTGCCGCAGCCGTCGAGGTGCACGGCGGGCGTATACGTGCGTTTGAGTCGCGAGATGTCGTAGACGGTGCAGTTCTCGACGAAGTGGCCGCCGGGGGTGAGGGTCCTTCGGTCGCCGCCCGCGACGCGCGTTCCGCCGCAACCGAGCGTGTTCATCGTGCAGCCGAAGACGCCGTGACGCAGGCCGCCCTCGACGACGATGGCGTCGCCGCCGAGCCGTCGAAGCGTGCAGCCTGCGATCAGGCAGTCCGCCCCGCCGCGGATGTGAATCCCGTCGCCGCGGCCTTCCTGGAAAGTCAGTCCGAGGATCGTCACATGACTGACGTCGCTCATCGTGATGAAGGGCCGATCCGCGACGCTCAGGATCGTCTCGGCCCTCGACGCATCGATGCCCTCGGGCGGCAGCCAGTAGATGACGCCGTTCCGCCGGTCGAGATACCACTCGCCCGGCGCGTCAATCTCGCGGAAGAGATTCGCGGCGTAATATCGCTGGTCCTTGCGGTAGCCGTAATGGGAGTACGGCTTGGCCAGTGTGAATGCCTTCGCGTCCTCGTCGATCTGCGCGACCTTCTGGTACTCCTCGAACCAGTCCCAGAACCAGTAGCCGTAGAGACGGACATCGGGCTCGTCGAGCCAGCGGCTGGGGCGGTCTTCGACGTACTGGAACTTGCCGTCTTTGCAGCCCTTGATCGAGCCCCATTGGGTGAAGGTGTCTGTGCCCAGGATCTCGCCGGTGTTGATGAAGCCTTCGTTGGGCCAGCGGGCGAGCGTCTGCGGGATGCCGTCCGCGAACAGCTCCGGTCGCTTGCGAAGATCCGTCGCATCGCCCAGATCGGTCACGCCAAGAGCCTTTGTATCCGCTTGAAGCACGCGACTGCGGACGGAGGGATCGAGCTTGTTGCGGAGGTTCGCATCGGTGATCGGCGTCCATCCGGTGATTCGCACGCCGCCGCGAAAGACGGGCGTCTGGCCGGGGTGAGCCTGATAGACCACCGGCGCTTCAGTCGTCCCCGAATCCTCCGCTGACAACATCAGTGGCTGCCCCACGGCATAATCGCCGCCTGCGATCAGAATCCTCGCGCCGCCTTTGGGAATCGAGCTTTTCTTCAACGCCCGTAAGGCGTCTCTGGCCCGTGCAAGACTCCGGAATGGCTTGGACTCGGAGCCATCGTTCTGGTCGCTTCCCGCGGGAGCCACGTAGAACACGACGCCAAGCTCCGGCAGCGAAGGCAATCGCACTCGGTAGGCGGCCGGGTCGCGTCCGGGCAAGCCCTGTTTCTGACGCTCTGCCTCTGCGAGCCAACGTTTCGCCATGTCCTGATACAACGGCGGCACACTCCTGTCGGACGCCAGCCGTTGCCAGGCCGCCTTGGCGGCCGCGGAATCACCGCGTGTCGTCGCTGTTTGCGCAAGACCCAGCAGAGCCAAGCCGCGAACGAACGCCGGGGCGGACGCGTCTTTGGCGACAGCCTCAAACCCCTGGGCCGCCGCGTCAAACTGGCCATCCGCCAGGGCCTTGGCCGCGGCCTCCAATGCGGGCGAACAGGACCCAGGCGTCTGGCCTGCCGCATCCACGCGGAGAGTAGCGATTGTCACGAAGACCAACAGAGGCAGGAGTGTTCGCACTTGTCGTTTCATCGAGGTTGCGTCCTTTGCCATGCGGATAAAGTAGGGGCGACGCATGCGTCGCCCCTGTGATAGAACAAACGATCAGGCCAGCTTGTCCCGGTTCTCGTAGATCTTGGCAATCGCGTTGGCGATGTCGTCCATGTCCTGTCTGCTCGTCAGCAGCATCTCCTGACTGATCCACACCGCCTCCTGGCAGAGTCGGTCGTTGTCCGGATAATGCAGCTCTTCGCGATAGCGGTCGAGACGGGCCTTGGGGAACGCCCGTTTGAAGTTCTTGGAACTCAGGGTCGCTTCGATCAGGCCGTCATTGTACTGGGGACCATACCCGCCGCTGCACGGGACGCCCTCGGCCCTCATCGCCGCCATGAACTTCTCACGGGGTGCGTTGTTGAAGTGCTCTTTCAGATAGCGGAACGGATACAGGTGGTACACGGCCCGCGTCACGCCTTCATACAGCTTGTGCGGCACGATGCCCGGGATGTCCTTGATCCTCGATGTCAGGTACTGCCCGTTCGCCCAGCGCAGGTCCGTGTCGGCCTCCAAACGCTTCATCTGCGTCAGCAGGATCGCGGCCTGGTACTCCATCATCCGACGGTTGTTCCCGCTGATCGGGTACCCGCTGGTCTTGGGCATGCTGCCGTAGGGCCGGCCGCAATTGTGATAGGAGTGGACACGGTCCATCAGCTCTTCATCGTTGCCGACCACCGCGCCGCCTTCGCCGGCGGGCAGGTGTTTGGAGTTCTGGAAGCTGAAGCACCCGAGGTCGCCGATCGTGCCGCAGGACTTGCCGCGCCACTGGGCGAGCCACGCCTGGCAGGCGTCCTCGACCACCCTGAGGTTGTGCTTCTTGGCGATCTCGGTGATCCGGTCCATGTTGGCCGGGATGCCGAGAATGTGCACAGGCAGGATGGCCCGCGTGTTCTCGGTGATTCGTTCCTCGATCTTGTCGGGGTTGATCTGGAACGTCTCAGGATCGGTGTCGGCAAAGACCGGCAGCGCACAGGACTCCAGGACCACGTTGTAGGTGGCGATGAACGTGTACGGGGAGACGATCACCTCGTCGCCCACGCCGATGTCGAGCATGCGCAGGGCCGTCAGCAGCGAATTGGTCCCGTTGCACATGGCTACACATCGCTTGGCGCCGAGCAGTTTGGCGTACGCCTCTTCGAACAGGGTGACCGTCTTGCCCTGTCCCCGGAACCAGTTGCCGCTGCGAAGGATTTCGAGCACCGGCTCTTCCGCAGCCTTGTCCCAGATGGGCCAGGTCGGCCAGCGTTTCGTCCGGACGGGTTGGCCGCCCAGCAAGGCCAGTTTGCCTGCGCTCGTGCCAAGCCCCCCGAACGCGGGCATCGTCCCCGAGCCGATCGCCGCAAGCGTTCCCGCCGAGGCCGCACCCATGAATTGCCGTCGAGTCATGCCGTGTCTGTTCATTTCTCGTCCTTTCACTTGCGGATGCTGATCAAATCGGTCTTGGGCGGCTTGGCGTCGTTGACCCTGGCCAACGCGTAAACGGTGCCATCCTTGCCAACCGCGATGGAGTTCACATAATACGGACGTCGGCCGTCTTCGTAGAAGATCGGGCCGTGGTCGGTGTACTTGCGAGCGGGGACATCATAGGTGATCAAATGGAGGTTCTCAAGGCCTTTGGACTCGCCCATGGCGGTCTTGGACTTGCCTGCGAGGCGCTTGCCGTCCACATAGATCGGCCCGCCTGTCAAGTAGTAGAGCGTCTTGCCGTCAGGTCCGAGGGTGAAGCCCAGATAGCCATAGCTGAACTGGTCGAACATGCCGCTTCGTTGGGAGGGCTTGGACGTGATGCGATCGACGATCTGAACCTCAGGCCCGCGAGGGTCGAAGCGGAAGAGGTACCCAGAATTGCCATGCACGCCGTAGATCGCCTTCTCAGGCTCGTACCATACCGTCTGCCGCCAGTTGTAGGCCATGTGGCCGGCTGACGTCGGATCGTACAATCCCAGATAATCCTTCCGCATGTCGTCGCCGGTCACGAGCTCGATCGCGTCGCGATCATAGCGGTATCGGAAGATCTCGCCGTCGCCGACGGTGTAATAGACGCTGCCGTCGTGGGGATCGACCACGAACGATCGGCACAGGGTCCGGTACTGATCGCCCTTGCCGTTCTCGCCCTCGCGGGAGATGGGGCCAAGATCTTTCAGTTCCTTCTTCGCCAGGTCGTACCGCAGGAAGTTGCCGCCGGGCCAGGTCAGGCCGTAGAGCCGCCCTCGCTGCGTGTCCATCGTCATGGTGAGGATGCCCTCGCCGCGAGGGGCGACGCCCAAATCCTCGAACTTCTTCGTTGCCATGTCATAGGCGAGGAAGTGGCCGCCGGGATAGGGCTTCCACCCCTGCGGCGGAACGCCGATCTTCTCCATGCCGTCGATGATGCTGTACCAGCCGACGTGGGTGGCGAAGTAGAGCTTGCCCGCCCGCTCGACGAAAGGCACATGCGACTTGCCCTGGACGATCGTCTTGCCCCCCTTCTCGCCGCAGGCTTCGGTCACATCGCCCACGTGCTCGATCTTGTCGGTCGCAGGGTCGTAGCAGTACATCTGGGCCCCGATGTCGAACCGCTCCGAGGAGAGCACATAGAAGATCCGGCCGTCGCTGGCGGCGCCCATGCCGTTGTAGGTGTCGTGGCCCTGGGGAAAACCCGAGTCATGAATCCTCGCGACCAGCCCGCCTGAGGCGGGAGCGACACCCATCTGAACGCAGACAACAACAGACAACACATGCCACGTAAGATTCATGCGCAGAACTCCAATTCTCTGACTCCAGCCTTCTCACTTGCCACTTCGCACTTGTTCCACCAGTTCATGCACCTTGTCCACGATCCGCTTCTCGACCGACGGCAGGAAAGGCGTGGGCATCGTGCCGTAGTACAGAATCGCCCCCTCGGCCTCGTAGCCGCCCTCTCGCAAGACGCGCTCGGAGGGCACATAGCCAAATACATCGTTGGTGTAACCGGCCACCCACACCGGCGTCCCCGCCAACTCCGCCTTGAGGCGGAGCGAGTAATCGACGACCACCTCGCCCGCCAGAGCGATCATCGTCAAGTCGTCGCCGAACCGGAGGACCTGGACGAGATACGGATAGGTGGAATCCACACGGCCGTTCTTGGCCAGCTCCGCAAGCACCATTTCCGCGTGCCGTTTGGCGTACTTGTCGTTCGAGGCCGCCTGTTGCCTGACTCTCTCCATGTCGGGCTGGGCCAGCTCCAACGTGACTTCATCGAGCGCGACCCGCAACGGCCCCCGCACAGGCCGGGGTCTGGAGACCAGCGCCGCCTCCACCGCGTTGGCCAGCGCTCGACCGTGTTGCCTGGCCCATTCCATCGTGCGTCGAGGGGTCGGATTCTGGTCGGCGCCGCAGCCGATCATGAACATCGCGGTGGTCCCGGGATGTGCTTGCTCCACGTATTCCTTCGCGAATCCGGCGTAGTCTCCGCAGAATTCATAGTCGCTCAACGTTGTGTTGTGGCACGCGTACCCGAACAGCAGCGCCCGCATCTTGCCGTCGGCCCCGTTCACCTGAAGCACCGGGACATCATGATCGACGGGACCGTCCGAGTTGGGCGCGATCGAGTACCCGCCGCCGGTCGGCGAACGACGATTCATCGCAAAACCCGCTCGGGCATGCACGTAGGACAATCGGGCAGGCTTCAGGTCGGCCAAGGAGAGTCCCACCAGCTCGACGAGCTTTGCGAGCAGCGTCTCGGCGTATTTCTTGCTCAGTTCGATCTGCTCGGCCGGAAGGTCCCACCCCTGCGAGGCCCTCCAGTCCCTCAGTTCGGGGCCCGAGTGCGTGTGCGAAGGGTTCAGCAGGAGGCCCGCCGGGGGGAGCTTGTATCGCTCAGCGACAGCCTTTTCCAGTCGATTGCGGAATTCACGCGGAAAACCGATCAGGTCGGCCGTCACGACCACCAGTCGAGTACCCTCGGCATCTTCCAGAGCCAGGGCCTTGGCGTTCAGATCGTGTACCTTGCCTTCGGAGGGTTTGTTGCGGGCGGCGTACCCCGCCATCCACATGGAGTACTCCGGCGTGATCGCCACCGTGGCGACCCCGGCCTTCCAGGACGGCGTTTCGGCCGCAGGAGAGAGCGAAGGCGTCCAGAGGATCACAGTGAGAAGTCCCGCGACAGTCCCCAGGAGCGTGTTCCCTGCACGAGTTCGACATTCAGAAGTCATGTCCTTGTCTCCGATAAGGGTTATCGTAGCGAGAATCATCTTAGCCCCGCGAACCGTTGTCCGCAAGGCCTGATTTCTCAAGGAATCAGCCGCTGTTCGCCCGCCCATTTTCCTTGCACCGGAACGAAGCTGCCGCGATGATAGGCGATCGATGGTTGTCCACAGGAGTGAATGCAGTACCGCAATAGGTGGGGCAGCATGATCCGCCGGAGTTCTGTCATCGCGTGGACGCTGGTGGCGTCCTTGATATGGCCGCTCGTTTGCAGCGGCCAGGGAACCTGCCAAATCAAGACCTCTCATCCGAGGCTCTTTGTCGAGGACGTCCAGGAGATGGCCCGACGTTGCGATGGGGTCTTGGCCGAAGACTATGCGGTCGTCAAGCAGCGGGCCGACGAAGCCGTCCGCCGGGGCACTATCGCGGCCCTCGCCAATCCGTGGTCCATCCCGGAAGACCTCATGAACTGCAGCCTGGCGTACCTTGTCGAACGGCAGCGAGGCCGCAACGCTCGCCCCTATGCCGATGCCGTCATCAAACAATGGGGCGACGGCACACTCATCTCCAATCGGGAGGGCAGCCACTTCGGCTATCACGCCATCGCCTACGACTGGATCTATGACGCCCTGACGCCGGAACAGAGAATCCTCTTCGGTGACGCGCTGGGCTCCTGGCTTCGATTCTTCACCGACGAGCCGACAATCTTGCTCAAATGGGGCCACTGGGAATACAATCAGACCTGGGGTCCGATCCACCTGAACATCATGAACAGCCGGGATTCGATCACACAGAAGCTCCTGATCGCCCTGGCCATCGCTGGCGAGGACACGAAGTACGAGGCCGACGCACGGGCCTTCCTCAACTCCTGGAATCAGCTCGTCCCGCGCGAATGCATCCCCGCCTTCAATCGGATGGGCGGCGTCTGGTCGGAGTCCTACGGCCACGGCGGCTATGGCCCCGTCACTGTGATCCCCTATGCGTTTCATGCCTGGAGGACCGCTACTGGCATCGACCTATTCGATCAGGTCGCGTCCTGGGGCTACCCGGTGGAATCGCCCCGCTGGGTAGCCTATACGATGATGCCCCACAACGACCGCACGGCCTGGATCGACGACGGAGACGGAGCCCGCCCCGCCGCGTTCGCCCGGGCCGCTCCGATGCTGCGCGACGGGCTTTCGCAGTGGTTCTCCGATCGTGGCGGAGAATGGCTGAAGGAGCGATGGCAACGAGTCGCGTCCTATGACCCGACCCTTGAGGCGACCTCGCCCGAGCGACTGCCTCTGGGCTACCTGTTCCCGGGGGCCGGACACGCGTACATGCGAAGCGCGTGGAACGACCCCAACGCGACCTGGGCCTTCTTCGGCTGCGGGCCGCAGTTCGCAGGGCATGCGAGAGACGACGAAGGCCATTTTCTGATCTCCAAGCGAGGGGCCCTCGTCTCCCGCCAGGGCGGCCAGGGGCACAATGATTCCGACCACTATGCCGGCGGGTCGCTGATCTTCAACATCGTGACGATCTACGACCCGAATGAAAGGTTCCGGCGGAACAAGAACAACGAGAATGACGGCGGGCTCCTGCGACATGTCTACCAGGGCAACCTGCACCAGGAACGCGGCCGCATCGTGGCTTTTGAGCACAACTCCCGTTACACCTACGCGGCCGCCGACATCACCAAGGGCTACAACCAGACCAAAGCCCGCGAGGTGACGCGGCAGTTCCTCTACCTCCGCGGTGACCGGGAGTTCTTCGTCGTGTTCGATCGCGTCGAGGCGACCCGCCCCGAGTTCCCGCGGCATTTTTTCCTCCACGTCCCCACAGAACCCGTACGCCAGGACAACTGCCTGACATGGCTGAGCCTGCCCGAGGCCGATGGCGACAGAGAGGTCTTCTCCCGCGGCCGGTCCCGGATGTTTCTGCACACCGTGTTGCCACAGAAAGCCGCGGCCGTCACCCGCGGCGGACCCGGCCAGGAGGCATGGGGACATCCCCTCGAACCGACGGCCCAATACAACCACATGAGCGAAGGACGGACCAAACCGCCGATCTGCCCTTGGCGAATCGAAGTAGGCGACGACGACCAGGATGCACGCACACTCTTCCTGCACGTTTTCGAGATCACCGACGAGCAGGCCAGCCGACCGGCCCAGGTCATGTTCGCCCCGCCGGCCGGAGTCGACATCGATGGCAGGTGGCGGGTGCGATTCGACTCCGCCGGCGAGCTCGGCGGATCGGTGAACGATCAGCCGTTGGCGATGACTGTCAACATCGAGGCCCAGTATCGATAGGATCTCCGCACAATGAAACGTCGTGACTTTCTCAGGACTGTTGCCGTGGCCATGCCTGCCATAAGCCGGCTCAAAACTGGCGACGCTGAGACGCGTCCCCAGGGGGCCGCTTCGACCGCCGACTGGCTGGCCCGATGGGAGAAGAACATTCTGGGCGACGGCCGTTCTCGCTATTGCGACAGGGAGATGGGCGAGGAACTGGGCTGGCTGGTCAGCCCGTTCCTCTCCGGGTTCTACTATGGATACATGGCAACTCGCGACGCCAAGTGGATCGACATGCTGATCGATTGGACGGAGTCGTGCATCCGGCGGGCGGTCCGGGAGCCGGATGGCTTCATTGGCTGGCCGAAGACAGGGATGGACGCCGCCGAACGGTTCAATACGGACAGTCTCCTGGGCGAGGCGATGCTCCTGCGTCCCATCGTGCTCATGGCCGCCGAGATCCTCAGGACCCCCACCATCCAGGAGGAGTACGCTCTGAAGGCCCGGACTTATCTGGATTTGGGCGAACGGATTTTCGATAAATGGGATTCGCGGGGCTGCTGGCGGGAGGTTCCGGAAGGCGGCCTCTGGGTGGTCCCCCGCTTCGGCATCGATCCGAACACCGGGCAGTGGACCGAGGGCTATGCCCGCCGGGCCACGGACGGGTTCTCCAATCCCGCCAACAAGGAGAATCACATCGCCCGGTGGCTGATCGCGATGCACGACGCGAACGGCAGACCCGTCTACCGCGAGCGGGCCCGGAAGTGGTTCCAGCTCATGCGATCACGGATGAAGACGAGGGAGGACGGCAAATACTTCGTCTGGAACTACTGGGACCCGGCCGGACCGTGGGACTACAAGCCCGACGGCTCACCCAAGCACTGGATTGGCGTCCATCCGAACGGCGGCTACTATGGAATCGACGTCGAAGCCATCGTCACCGCCTTCGAGCACGGATTGGTCTTCACCAAGGCCGACATCGACCGCCTGATCGCGACGAACCGCGATTTCATGTGGAATCAGCAGGTGACTGGGGCCAGGTTCCGGCGTATCGATGGCGGTCCGCCGGACGAACGCTGGAGAAACTCGCCCGGTGCGCTCTGGACGGCCCTGATCCCGTACGATGAAACGCTCCGGCGAGTCTTCATCGCCAACCACAATCCATCCGGCTGGGGCGGTCTATCGACTACCCCCTGGTTCCTTGCCCGCCAGGGGACACCCGCCGTTGACCAGGAAGGAGCGACTCGATGAGAACCCGTCTTGACTTGAACCGTCGTCAGTCTCTGCAGACCGCGAATACCTGCGGATCATGAGGAAGTACGCATGAAAGACCGGTCATTCGATCCGATCAACTATCTTGGCATATGGCTGCTCCCAACTCTCATGTTGTCGGGACTGGTCATGGGCCAATGGGAACCGATAGGCCTGTCCGGCGGAGGCGGCATGTTCTCGCCTGCCATCTCGCCCGCCGACCCGAATCTGATGATGCTCAACTGCGACATGAGCGCGGCGTACATCTCCAAGGACGGGGGGCGCAACTGGCGGATGATCCATCACACGCAACTGCGAAGCGACACGCGATGCCGACCGGCCTTTCATCCCACAGACGCCAACGTGATCTACGCCTCCTCCGGCGGCGAGCTTCGAATCAGCCGGGACCGCGGTCGGGCCTTCTCGCCCATCGGAGATCTGCGACGGTCCCTCTCCGGCGCGATTTCGATCCATCCATCCCATCCTGGCATCCTGCTCGCAGGAACAAGCGACGGGCGGTGCCATATGTCGCGGGACGCAGGCGTCACGTGGACAGCCTGCCAGGGCCCTCATGGACAGGTGATCGCGTTTCACTTCCGCGACCGCATGCTCTTCGCCGGCACGAGCGAGGGCATCTGGCGTTCGGACGACGAAGGGCGGACTTGGACCCAGACGACGAACGGGTTGCCCTGGAACGAGGTTCACGGCTTCGCAGGCGGCCGGGACAGGCTCTACTGCACGGTGGCCAGCAAGCTGGAGAACGGCGTCCTGCAGGGCGGCGTCTACCGCTCCCTCGACGGCGGCGACTCCTGGCAGCGGGCGATGGGCCAAGGCATCAACCTGGACACAGAGCAAATGGATCAGTGGTCCCATGGCCCGATCGCGCAGTATCGACACATCCTGACCACCGACGCCCGGCCGCTGACGGTCTACGTCACGAACACCAGCACCGGCTTCCATCCGCCCTACCATGAAACGGTGTACCGCAGCGACGATGGAGGCGACACGTGGCGGGCCACGTACTTTCAGGACCCGCGATTCGAGCAGTACAACGTGGCCCCGAATTACGTCACGGTATCGACGGGGCAATCCCTCAAGGGAGGCGATGCGCCCTTCGCCGCCGCGATATGCAACAGCGACCCTGACCGCCTGATCCTCGTCTGGAGCCAGAGCTACATCACCCATGACGGCGGCCGGACATGGTTCAACGGCGACACCTATCCCGCCCCCGGCCAGGAGCCCAAGCCCGGCTGCGCGTGGGCCTGCACGGGACTGGTCGTGACCACAACCTGGAACTACTACATCGATCCGCACGAGGCCAACCGCCATTACATCGCGTACACCGACATCGGTTCCGCCCGCTCGCTCGACGCAGGCAAAACGTGGATCTGGTGGGACAAGAGCAACTGGGCCCCCTGGCGAAACACCTGCTATGAGATCGCTTTCGATCCGGACTGCCCCGGCAGGATGTGGGGCGCGTTCTCCGACGTCCACGACATCCCCAACGACAACATCATCTCCGAACGCCATGGCCACCACGGTCCCGGCGGCGTGTGCGTCTCACGTGATTTCGGGGCCTCATGGCAAGTTGAGGCGAAGGGGCTGCCGACTCGACCGGTCACTTCCATCGTGCTTGACCCGCGGAGCCCTGCCGGCTCGCGTACCCTCTACGCCGGGGTCTTCATGGAGGGCGTCTACCAATCGACAGACGACGGCAAGAACTGGACACTGAAGAAGAACGGCCTGGGCCATCCGCAGAACATGCGGGTCTCCCGCGTGGTCCTCCACGAGAACGGAACGCTCTTTGCGATGATCTGCGCCATGCGTCCATCGCAGGGGCAGCCGCTCGCGAGCGAAGGGGTTGGGTTGTACCGATCCAGGGATCAGGCCGAGACGTGGGAAAAGGTCAACGCATCACAACTCTTCCTGTATCCCAAGGACTTCTCCGTCCATCCGCAGAACAGCAACGTCATCCTCGTGGGCGTGTGCGACGCGGGCCGAGGCGACCAGTCCGGCGGCCTGTATCGCACCGACGACGGCGGCAAGACCTGGCGACGAATCGGCCGCGAAGGACCGCAGACCTTCGGCGGCTACTTCCACCCGAATCGCGACGGCTGGATCTACATGACGCTCACCGAAGGCGCCCCCGGCGCAGGGTTGTGGCTCTCGCGTGATGACGGACGAACGTGGCAAGCGTTCGACGACCTGCCGTTCTCGAATGTCCAACGGATCGCGTTCGATCCGTCCGACGAGAACCGGATGTACGTCACGACATTCGGCGGCAGCATCTGGCGAGGACCGGTCGCTCCCATGACGCAGGCCGGGACCTCGGCGGAAATGGTCCTAATCCCCGGCGGCGCGTGGAAGTTCAGCGGCGACAACTGCCGCAGTGGGTACCGCTACAACGAAAACCCCGGCTATGTGGACGTCTGCTTCGGCTACGACATCTACGGCTTTCGCTGCGTCAGAAACGCCCCTGCTGCGAAATGAACTGCAAGGATCGATCATGAGGAAGAAGCTCGTATCTCTCTGGCTCGTGCTGGCATTCGTCTCGGTGGTCCAGGCCGCAATTCGTCCGATCGTCGAAGTGGAAGAAGACGTGTACAGCTACAAGCCCGCGAACAACGGGGCCGGGCCGATGTGGTGCCACGGGTCCACATGCCTGGTCCGTGTCGGGGAGCATGTCTTCGCCAGCGGTCTGGAGACCCTCCCCGGCGCCAAACCGCTCAACAACTGCCGCTGGATGCTGTTCCACCGGGGCCAGCAAAGATGGCGGCAGACTTCAATCGATACCTCAGGCCGAACTCGCGAGCCTTGTCCCCTGGCCGGCTTCTCCGATGGTCGCCTCTTCCTTTCCGTCAACCCCACTCTGAACAAGGACCCGAACGCCTATGCCGGGCCCGCGAGGCCAGAGATCCTCCGATTCGCAACTCAAGATCCCGGTAAGCCGGCGGAGACAATCCTGCCCGCGTGGTCCGGCGAACCGACGTTCTCCGAACACTCCTACCGCAGTTTCGCGGCCGACGGCGTCAATCGCGAGTTGATCCTGTTTCAGAACGTGGGCTACACCCACGCGGAATGGACCTTCCTCGACCGCGAAGGTCGATGGAGCGCGCAGGGGCAACTGGCCTGGCCCTGGGGGGCGGAATACGCCAAGCCCCAACCTATCCGCGTGTGCTATCCGAACGTGGCTCTGAAGAACCGCCAGGTTCACTTCTGCGGCGTCAGCGACATCGTCGAGCCGAACCTCACTTGGCGGGCCTTCAAGAAGCAGCTCACCGGTCAAGAGTGGGATTACGACTTCCGCCGCCTGTTCTACACGTGGTCCCCGGAAATCAGGACCGGGAAGTTCGAGCCCTGGGTGGAAGTCGCCAGTCGGGACAAAACCGGCGGCTGGATCACGCCGGGAGACCTCTGGCTCGCGCCGAACGGCGACGTACACGTCCTTTGGACGGAGCAGGCTCTGGACGAACGTCTACGCGAGAGGTTCTTCCCCCAGGAGAAACAAAGCCATTCGCTGAACCACGCCGTGATCCGCAAGGGAGCAGTTCTCTCGCGCCGGACTCTGTTGGCAGCCGAGGAAGGCAAGTCCAATGAGCGGCCCGGCCGTGGACGATTCCAGATCACGCCGGACAATCGCCTGTTCGTCTTCTACTACGTGCAGGGCGCCGACGCAAGCGGCCGCGCAGTCTCCGAGAACCGCGTCCTGGAGATCCTCGCCGACGGCTCTGTAACCGATGCAGCTCGCGTTCCGCTGACCAAGCCCTTCACGGAGTTCTACACCGCCACGGTACGGGCGGGCTCGCCCCCTTCGCGGACGCTGGAACTGCTCGGCGTCCGCCAGGGATTGGCGGCAACCATCAGCTACGCGAGGATCCAGATAGCCGATTGAGCTCTGTCCGAAAGGCGGCGGTTCGAACGCTCCCCCGAACCAGTGCAACAACCAACGCTCACGGAAGTCGCCATTTTGCGTCGCACAGGAGCCGCAGAACCCGTTTCTCGTGGACAGGTCCGCGCGTTCGGCGTAAGCTGCGACCGGTCCTTGCAGGTCTTATCGAGGATTATCACCCTATATCGAAAGGAAACAAGCCGTGAAAGAACAGCACCTGCTCTATGGCACGATTTCGCTGCTATCCATTGTCGTCGCTGGATTGTGCGGCGTGGCCTTCGCACAGACCGATCACGCGGGCGTGAATCTCGCCGCCGTGGCGACGCCCACCAGTTCGCATGTCTCCGGCGACACAAGGAACAGCGCGCTCAACGATGGCGTCGAGCCTCGCAGCTCGCGTTACAACCGCCCCGCCTCATACGGCAACTGGCCCATGCGAGGCACCCAGTGGGTTCAGTACGAGTGGAGCCAACCCATCAGCACCGCGAAGATCGACGTCTACTGGTGGGCCGACGGCCGCGGCGTACACGCCCCCAAGGCCAGCCGGCTCCTGTACTGGGACGGCAATGCCTTCGTCCCGGTCAAGAACGCCTCCGGCCTGGGCGTTGCAGAGAACCAGTACAACACCACGACCTTCGACGAGGTCACCACTGCCAAACTCAAGCTGGAGATCGACTCCGATGGCGAGTTCTCCACCGGCATCCTGGAGTGGAAGGTCTACGACTCGGGCAAATCGCCCGAATTCCCGCCCATGGTGACCGCGGACATCGATCGCTCGGTCGTGGTCGGCGGCAAGACCTACCTGAGCGGCCGGGTCAAGACGCTCAAGACCCGCGATCCCCTGCCTGTCTCCTGGACCAAGCAGTCCGGCCCGGGCAAAGTCGCCTTCGAGAAGGCCGACTCTCCGGTGACCACCGCGACCTTTTCGGCCCCAGGCGAGTACGTCCTGAAACTCACGGCCGGCAAGGTCCCGCTGTCTGCATCGTCCACGGTGGCGGTCAAAGCGTTTGCCGCGCCTCCCAAAGACCGGCTCGACGTGGTCTACACGAAGAAGTACAAGATCGACAACCCCCTGTGGAACCACAGAGCCAAAGCCCTGATCGTCAATTGGATTCCGCACTGCATCGAGAAGAACAACGATCCGAACCTTCGCGAAGGCGGCATGAACAACTTCATCGAAGCCGCCAAGAAGCTCCGGGGCGAGCCCGCCAAGCCCCACATCGGGTATTCGTTCTCCAACGCTTGGGTGCACCAGACGGTCGAGTCGATCTGCATCGCGCTGATGGTCGATCCGCAGGGCGACCCGGAGATCATCAAGGCCCAGGAGAGCATGAAGGCGACCCTGGAAGACTGGATTCCCAAGATCCTGGCCGCCCAGGAGCCCGACGGCTACCTCCAGACCCGCTACACGCTGGGCACCCGGGGCGAGGGAATCGCGCCCGAGCGATGGAGCCCCCGCCTGCGACACGAGCATGAGGGGTACGTCGCAGGCTACTTCATCGAGTCGGCGATCAACCATTACACGCTGACCAACGGCTCCGACAAGCGGCTCTACAATGCGGCCAAGAAGCTCGCCGATTGCTGGGTCGCCAACCTCGGGCCCGGCAAGAAGGATTGGTACGACGAACACCAGGAGATGGAACAGGCGCTTGTCCGCTTCGGGCGGTTCGTCAACGATATGGAAGGTCCCAAGAGCCATGGCGACAGCTACATCCAGCTCGCCAAGTTCCTCCTCGACTGCCGCAAAAGCGGCAGCGAATACGACCAGAGCCACGTGCCGGTGCAGCAGCAGTACGAAGCGGTCGGCCACGCGGTCCGCGCTGCCTACAGCTACTCCGCCATGTCGGACGTGGCGGCCGAGACGCACGATCCGGATTATCAAAGCGCCGTGATGAGCCTTTACGAAAGCATGGTCAACCGGAAATACTACGTCACCGGCGGCATCGGCAGCGGCGAAACCTCCGAAGGCTTCGGACCCGACTACTCCCTCCGGCACGACGCCTACTGCGAATCCTGCTCCACCTGCGGTCTGATCTTCTTCCAGCACAAGATGAACATCGCCTACCATGACGCCAAGTACGCAGACCTCTATGAGGAGTCGATGTACAACGCCCTGCTGGGCTCGGTCGATCTGGAGGCGAAGAACTTCTATTATCAGAATCCGCTGGATTCAAGAGGCCCGCGCTATCCGTGGCACAACTGCCCCTGCTGCGTAGGCAACATCCCGCGCACGCTCCTGATGCTGCCCACCTGGACCTATGTCAAAGGCGACGATGGGCTCTACGTGAATCTCTTCGTCGGCAGCACGATCAACGTGGAGAAGGTGGCCGGAACCGACGTCCAGATGGTCCAGAAGACCGACTACCCCTGGAGCGGCGACGTCTCGATCACGGTCAACCCCGCCAAGACCGCCAAGTTCAAGATTCGCATCCGCGTGCCCGACCGCAGCGTCAGCGATCTCTACAGCAGCACGCCGGCGTCCAACGGAATCACGTCCCTTTCGGTCAACGGCAAGAAGATCAAGCCCAAGATCCAGAAAGGCTACGCCGTGATCGATCGCAAGTGGAAGGCGGGCGACAAGATCGAACTGGTGCTGCCCCTGGCGATCCAGCGGGTCAAGGGCAGCGACAAGATCGCGGCCACGAAGGGACAGGTTGCCCTGCGGTATGGTCCTCTGATCTACTGCGTCGAAGCAGCCGACCAGGAACTGGGCAAGGTTCTTTCACCGCAGGCTCCGCTGGCCACAGAGTGGAAGGGCGACCTCCTGGGCGGTCTGACCGTCATCAAGGGCTCCTGGGCCGACGGCTCGCCTCTGACCGCGATCCCCTACTACGCCCGCGACAATCGGATCGCCCCGCCGGACAGCCCAGCGGGCACTGAGGGCGGTCCTCGCACTCGCCCGCGACGCGGACTCAATTCCTCGGTCTGGATGAAGGATCAGTAAGCCGGCCTGGACTCATCACTCGATGACTGCAACAGAGGCGGGAATCCGCGGGCCCTGGGGTCCGTCGGATTTCCGCCTCTGTGTTTTCCGGAACGAGCCTTCCGTCACGCGAAGACGTTTTGCCGCAAACGGCGTCTCGCCCGCAGGAAGAACAGTCCGCCGGCCAGAATGTACAGACCCGAGACGAGGGCCAGGATCTGCGTTGTTCGGCCGAAATAGAGAGACGCCTGTTCTGGATGATAAACAAGGTGCGCGCTGTCGTAGTACACCTTGTGCCATGGAAGGTCTGCGTTCTGCCGGCCTCCGGTGGCTTCCATGATGACGTGGGCCTGCACCGCCGGATGGGTCCACAGATACAGCCCCGGCAGGCGGCTCTGCGGTACGGCGGCAGACATCAGTCCGGCCAGGATCGGGCCGACCGCCCAGAGCCCGAGAATCAGCGTGAAACCCGCCACGACGGCCGACGTTGTCCGCTTGAAGCGAGTCCCGAAATACAGGCCCGAACCCGTGACGAAGCACGTGACCCAGGTGACCACCATGGCCAGGTGAACCACGGAGACCCAATGGATGTACCCGACCAGGATGAACAGGATGACGTGTCCGGCCAACAGCCCCCAGAGAGGTACGCACCGCCGGACCGCGGAGACCGCCTTGCCCAGCAGGATCTCCGTGTTGCTCAAGGGCGTCGCCAGCAGGAGCAGCCAGGATTGGGACTCTTTCTCCGAGGTGATTCTCGTGGTCGCGAAAACCTCGTTGACGACCGTGCCCAGGAAGCCGAAGAGCAGCACATAGGACGTGTGCACGAAACTCTCGTCGAGGTACTTGGCACGGGCCCAGCTCAAGTAGGTGAACAGCAAAGTCCCAATGGTGATCGCCAGGCCGATGTAGTTGTTGCGGTTGTCCACGCCCTGGATGAAAGGCGCCCGCAACTCCCGCCAGATCACCGGGGGGCCCAGGACCCGCTTGATGGCGCCCTGCGGGCTGTCCTCCGTGTGAACGCCGGCGGCAGCGATCGCTCTGCGCCTTGCCCGGCGGGGCCTGGACCACGGTTCGAGTTGTCCGGTGGCCTGTCGCAGCGCGACCTTCCGCACCACTGCCGTGGCGACAATCAGAACCACAACCGCCAGGCCCAGGATCACCGCGCACTGAAGAGGCCAGAAGTACGGCACCGGCAGGCCGATCGGCGAAAGCATGCTCGTCGTGGTGATCGAAATGCCCGCCACGGGATTGAAGTGAAAAAGCACCGAGGCCAGAGGCGTCCCCCTGAGCACAAGAGCACTGAGGGACATGCCTGTCAGCCCTCTGCCCCATAGAGCGCCGATGACCATGGGCAGAATGAAGTAGAAGCTGGCCAACAGGAATAGGGTCTGCAAGATCACCACGTAGGAACGCCGATTGTTGATCGACAGCAGCAGGCTCACCGAGCCCGCGAAGATCGCCGCGGTCAGCGTGATGCACAGGCTCGACAGCAGGTAGCCCCACGAGACGCCGCCGAGGACCCGGACGATCGCCAGGATCGGGAACGTGATCGCCAGCAACTGGACCAGTTGCAGCAGGCGGCTCAGGACCTTGCCCATCACGATCTGAAAGCTGTTGATCGGCGTGGTCATCAAGAGGCCCAGCGTGCGATGGTAAATCTCGTCACTGATCGCGTTGCACAGCAAGACCACCGCCAGGATCTGCGTGGCCACGAACTGGAACAGCACGACGGTTCGGACGATTGCCTTGCCCGCCTCGGCCATGCGGGACGCCTGGACGGTCGCGTTGCCTTGGACGTCCACCCGGCTCATCCAGACCATGACCACGAAGAATGCGAGAATCGCGATGTAGAAGAACCGCAGCGAGTAGTTCCTGCGCCGCCGGCTCGAGACCCGCAGTTCCTTGTCGAAAATGGGCCCCGCCAGCCACGTCGGATCCAGAGCCATCGGCGTCATCCTTTCGATCTGAGCCGTCATTCGTCGTCTCCCGCCGCGTGGGCAACGTCAATCGAGTACCCTTCGCCGGAACCCGCGCACCGCCCGCCAGGCGAAACCGAGCGACGCCAGCGCATACCCCGCCATGGACGCCAGAAGCAGCACCGCAATCTCCGAAGCGTTCAAGCGGTTTCCAAACCACCACACGTCCCTGACACAGCCATCGAGCGTCGTCATCACCATGGCCAGAGCCTGCCCGAAGGGAACCATCGCGAAAGCCACCGAGGCCGCCCCGTTCCAGCGCCCGCTCAGAACGCCTTCGACCAACACCCCTAGTGTAGTGTTCTATTCTGATGCGACATTAAGCGTATCCCACGCGCGGGCGACCTTGGCGAGAATCTCTTCGGCCTTGGCCGTCCAGACGAACGGCTTGGGGTTGTCGTTGTGCTGTGCTATGTAATCCATGATGGT
>DATIKY010000223.1:0-1552 GCA_035476995.1 Sedimentisphaerales bacterium
ATCGGCCAAGGAAGGCCAAAACCATGATACCGATCTGACGGCGCAGAGCAAGATCTTCATCCACGATGAAATGGCACCACAGCCTCTGGCACCGCCGCCCAAGCTCCGCGCCAACCACGATCAAGGCAGTGCCATTCGGCCCTGCGACTTCTTGACCACGTGCTCGAAGCCGGCTTCATCGACTACGACACCGGCTTCATCACAGGCTACCGCGAGACGACCACCGACCAGTTCTGCCTGAACTACCAGCACAAGAATAACTGGTTTTGCGCAGGCTCGATGGCCAAGATCGCGTACCAACTGCTGATCTTCAGCGATCTGCTCGACGAACCTCGCAAGGCCAAGATGCAGAATGTTGCAGTCAAGACCGCCGACTGGATCCACAGGAACGTCCGTCCCACCGCCAACGGCTGGTATCCCCGACGGTGCCAGCCCAACGGGGAGCACCATCCGCAAAACGCCTACGGCGACGGCGACATCCTCTTCGAAAAGAGCGGCGACGGGCTGTTCATCGTCCAGCTCAACACCGCCCTCACCCAGCGGGGACTGGCCGACTACACCCAGCAAATCCGCCGAAGTCTGAAGGTCTTCGTGGACGCCGGCGGGATCTTCGGGAGCATCAATCACGACACCTACGACGAGCACGAGTGTGTCGCGTATGCGGTCGCGTTCCGCACGCTGCGCCAAGCGGCGAAGCTTCTGAAGGACGACGCCGTGCGGGCGTTCGCATACGACAAGTGCCTCGCGGATCTCGATCAGTTCAAGATGGCCGAGGACCGCAACGGCGTCCAAACCCAGGGCCTGCTCTACATGGAGAAGAGCTGGGACACCGCCTACCTCTGGGAGAACGCCGAGGCGGCCCTGGCCTACTTCGAAGCCTACGAGGACACGCGGAATGAATCGTATAAGCACGACGGCCTGACGATCCTGCGAGCCATCGCCAGGCATCACCAGCGGGACACGGGGTTCCTCACCGAAGGAGTGGACTGGAACAACCACGTCGGCAAGCAGCACCACTTCGACGAAGCGGAATTCGGCGACATCAAGTACACCGAGCCGCTGCTGAACAACCTGCACATCGTCGAGCCGACCTTGCTGGCGGTGCGACTGGGACTCGTTGAGGGCAGCGACCGATAGAAACCTCTTGAGGCGGAGTTGACCATGAGAAGACACAGAACGATTCAGATCGCGGCAATCGTGTGCATGATGGCGTTGGCGGGCGGTCTCAACGCGCAGGAAACCGCGAAGGTCTCGCATTTCGTGCCGGCGGACAAGGGCCTGCCCCAGGGCTTCGCGACGAAGCTCGTCCAACGAGGCGAACCGGCCGTCTGGTCCGGCGAGGAACTGGAAACCATCGGCATGCCCGTCGGCGGCATCGCGACCGGGCAACTCTACCTTCGCGGCGACGGCACGCTAGTGTAGTGTTCTATTCTGATGCGACATTAAGCGTATCCCACGCGCGGGCGACCTTGGCGAGAATCTCTTCGGCCTTGGCCGTCCAGACGAACGGCTTGGGGTTGTCGTTGTGCTGTGCTATGTAATCCATGATGGT
>DATIKY010000224.1:0-14589 GCA_035476995.1 Sedimentisphaerales bacterium
ATCGGCCAAGGAAGGCCAAAACCATGATACCGATCTGACGGCGCAGAGCAAGATCTTCATCCACGATGAAATGGCACCACAGCCTCTGGCACCGCCGCCCAAGCTCCGCGCCAACCACGATCAAGGCAGTGCCATTCGGGAATCGTCCTTTTCTCCGGGACGAGCCTTGCGAATCCGAGGCCCACGGTAGCTGGGAACGACA
This sequence comes from Sedimentisphaerales bacterium, assembly GCA_035476995.1. Taxonomy (GTDB): domain Bacteria; phylum Planctomycetota; class Phycisphaerae; order Sedimentisphaerales; family Anaerobacaceae; genus PLanc-01. Next base: position 203 of record DATIKY010000224.1, read on the forward strand.
CGGAAGATCCGGATTCGCCTCTCGGCCGCAAGAATCCCGATCCCGCGGCCCTGGCCGCAGACGCCATGATCCGAATCGCCAGACGAATCCCGAAGACCCGAAAAGCCCCGGGCGGACGCGAGGCCCGCCTGGGACTTGGGGGACTGCCTGCTCGGATGCGACAATCGGGCTTAGCTGTTGAAGCCCTGCAAGTCATCCGGCTCCTCCAGGGGAATGGCTCGCCCGACGGCGACTTTGGCCCCGCCGGCGGCATGGGTTCGGTCCTTCGCGGACGCCTTGGCAATCTGATGGAACGGCTCGTCCGAACGCCCGAAATGAGGGCTTCCGCCCTTGCTCGACGAGGCCTTGTGAGAACCGCGTTCGACCGACGCCTTTCCCGAATGCTGGCCCCGGGCGCCCAACTGATGCGTGGCGGCCGAAGAGCCTCGAACGAGGGAAACGAGTTCGCTGACGATGTCGTTCATGCTCTCGGCCTGCGCGATGAGCTCTTCCGACGCGCTGGCCGACTCTTCGGCGTTGGCCGCGTTCTGCTGCGTCACCTTGTCCATCTGGGAGACCGCGGTGTTCACCTGGTCGATCCCCTGCGCCTGCTCCTGAGAGGCCGCCGCAATCTCGCTGACCAGGTCCGTCGTCTTGCCCACGCTCTGAACGATCTCATCCAGAACCTCGCTGACTTCACCAGCGATATCGACTCCGTTCTTGGAGTTCTTGACCGACTCCTCGATCATGCTCGCGGTGTCCTTGGCGGCTTCGGCCGATCGCATGGCGAGGTTTCGCACCTCTTCCGCGACCACGGCAAAGCCCTTGCCCGCCTCGCCCGCTCTGGCGGCTTCGACCGCGGCGTTCAGCGCCAGCAGATTGGTCTGGAACGCGATCTCGTCGATCACCTTGATGATCTTGGAGGTCTCGTCGGAGCTTTTCTGGATCTCGTGGATCGCCTGGCTCATGCGGCCCATGGCCTCGGCGCCGGTGCCGGCGGCCTTCTTGGCCTCCGCGGCCAGCGTATTGGCCTGCTGGGCGTTGTCGGCGTTCTGCTTGGTCATGCTCGACATCTCTTCGAGACTGGAGGAAGTCTCCTCCAGGCCCGCCGCCTGTTCAGTGGCTCCTTCGGCCAGCGACTGCGAGGCCGACGAGACCTGGCCCGAAGCGGAGGCCACCTGCTCGGCGCCCTCGGTCAGTCCGTGAATGATGCGATTGATCGGCTTGGTGATGCTCAGAGTGATCAGGATCGCCATGGCGACACCAAGAATGATGTTGGAGATCGCCGTGAGGATCATCATCGCGTTCGTTCGGGCGGTCTGCTTCTCCATCTGACCATTCAGGGACGTCTGGAGACGACCGATGGCGTCGCGGACGGCATTGGCCACCGCCGCCATTTCGGTATCCGCCGCACGTTCGCCAAGAATGCCTGACTGGTACTGCTGCGCCGCCTGCTCGTAGCTGTTCAGATAGTTCGTCAGATCGCGGGCGACGGTTTCCAACGCCGCGTTGCCCTTGACCAGATCGGACCAGGCCGCGAAGTTGGCCTTCGTCTTGACAAGCTGGTTCTGGAGAGCGATCCACTGCTCGTCGGCGTTCGTCGCGACGAGAAACACCCCGTTGATGCGAAGCACGAGGAATTCCTGGAAGACGGCCTCAGCGAGTTGCGTAGCGATGGTGTTCCACTGAACCATCGTGGCCAGATCGTTGCTCTGCTCGGCGGCCTTCCGGGCCGGCTCCACGATGTCCGCAATCACCTTGGTGACGGCAGCCGTGACATCCCAGCCGGTCTTCGCCCAGACCTGGAACGCCGCATCCTTGGTCTTACGACCTTCTTTCTGTTTCTCAAATGCGCTTCCGTACGCGGCCATCTTGCCGACGGCCTCGGCGATCGTCGCCCTGTCGGCGTTGCCGAGTGTCTCATTGTGCTGGAGTTTTTCAAGGCTGGTTAGCGTGGCGTCGTACGCATCCTGCCATTTCGCGGCTGCGTCTTTCTGTTCATTCGCGGCTTTCTTGAAGCCCTGCAGGGCGAATTCCTTGCGAAGGGATGCGCACTGATCGAGCGCCTGAAGACACTCGTTTCCACTGCGGTTCAGATGAGCGTTCGTCGCCACACCGGTCAAGCCGTTCCACCCGACGAAGCCCAGGATGCCCGAGAGCACTATCAGAACGCCGAAACCCATGCCCATCTTCGTCGCGAGTTTGAGATTCTTGAACATCGATCTTCCTTTCTATGCGTGCGATGAGTGATGATATGCTGTTTGGAATAAAGGTGCGTCGCTTCTGCGAATTCTCCGTTCCTAGACGCCGTCGGCCAGAGCGCCGAGGTTGCCGCCGGCCAGGACGCGGTCGATGTCCAGAAGGATCTTGACCTTGTCGCCGATCTTGCCCATGCCCAGGATGAAATCGGTGTCCACCGACGCGCCGAACTCCGGGGCCTCCTCGATGTCCTTGCCGGCGATGTCCAGGACTTCCTGGACGCGGTCAACGATGATGCCGGTGCTGAATTTCCGATCCGTACGCGTGATTTCCACAACGATGAGGCAGGTTTCGTCGGTGATCCCCACGGCCTCCATGCCGAACTTGGCGCGAAGGTCCACGACCGGGATGACCTGGCCCCGCAGATTGATGACCCCCTTGACGTACGAGGGAGTCTGCGGAATAGCCGTGACATTCATATAGCCGATGATTTCCTGGACCTTCAGGATCTCCAGCCCATACTCCTCATGGGCCAGAGCGAAAGTCAGATACTTGCCCTCCTTCTCCCGCTGCAGTGCGTCCACCCGCTGTGTCATAACGTCCGTTTCAGTCATGCTGAGCCCCCCAGAAAGTGAATTCTTGCGTGATGCGCCACTCCCAAACCCCGCGAGGCGAAACCCCAAGGAGAGTCTGCCACTGCGCGTCACCAGCAACAACGGAATCGGCCTGAGCCGGCGTCGGATTCACTGATGGATCGGAAGGTCCGATCAGATTATCCCCATCTCGAATGAGGTTTCCCCCCAACAAACCCCATCGATTTCCTTGCTAGACACCAGTCAAGCCCAGAGAAGATACCAGGTCTCGACTGTGCGGCGGCGCAACGACGGCGATGCCATGACATGGTGTTGGGGCAGCCGCGTCACACCGGCTCGGCGGCGTCCTGAGGCACCCAGGCCTCGGCGCCGTCCGACAGGCGGATGTGGAACCAGCCGGGACGCTGCTCGATCAGCTCGAATTCGGTGCCTGCGTGGAGGGGGTCCTTGAAGCTGGGCGGATAGTTCGGGCCGTCGCCCTGGCGGGCGACGATCTGGGAAGCCGTGATCACACCGAACCGAACGGTGGCCTGTCTGTGGTTCTCGATCAGGATCGAAACGAGCAGACCAACGGCCAGCGCGCCGGACAGCGCGGTGCCGGACACGCCGGCCGTGCCTCGTCCCCGCCAGATCATGACTGTCACGGCCAGACACAGCGACGCGAAGGCCAGGCAGGCCAACAGGAGTCTCGTTCGCAGCGACAGGTCATAGTGCCAGAAGAACAACGTTTCGAGCACACGTTCCTGGGTCGCGGTTTCGACCCGGTCGATCCGGCGGCTTCGGGCGAAAGCGAGGTTCTTCCTGATGTTCCAATCCGAGCGGTCGAGCCGTTCGGCCCGTCGGTAGTTGAGAATCGCCCGGCCAACATCGTCGGTCAGCAGGCGCGCGTTGGCCAGGTTGTAGTACAGGCCGGCATTCTGGACGCCGCCTTCGCGAATGATCTTCTCATAGAGCAGAATGGCTCTTTCGTAGGACTGCCTCGCGGCGGCTGGATCGCTCGCGGCGTTGCCCTGCTGGAACGCGGCGTTGGCTTCGGTGAGCAGGGAATAGAGCTCCCCACGTTCGTAGTGACGCCGTAAGGCGTTCTCTTCGTCGCCCGAAAGAGATGCCCTGGCGGGCGCACTACAAGCCAGGAACACCGCGCCCAGCAATAGCATTGCGATCTTGCGTCTCTTCATTTTCTCAGTCGCTTCTCGATGGCGTCAATCAGGTCCATGGCCTCTTGAATCTGGCGCGATCCGATCTGGGCCGTCAGCGGTGCGTAGCGGTCGGCTTCACAGGCCGCGATCAGGTCCCGGCATCGCCAGGCCAAGGCCTGGTCTTCGACGGCCCGGGCAATCACGTCCCGGCAGTCGTCCGCCGTCAGCGAGGCGGCCACGCGGTCGAAACGGTCGCCGATGTAGCCTTTCATGGCCGTGAGCAACTGCTCGGGCCGCTGTCGGTCGTCCGCAGAGGCTGCGGTCTTCACTCGTCGCAAGGCCGCGCCCGCGGCCTGTCGCCGACGCTTGCGGGCGACCGACTCGGGACTGGTCCGGCCGGCCAGGCGAACCACCGCGCTGGCGACCAGAGCGATCAGCGGAATCGACCAGATGGCCGCGTACCCCGGACTGACGACCGCCGAGAGCAGCGAAAAGCCCTGATCGACCAGAACCTCGGGGCCGTAGTAGTTTGCCGAGAGCCCCTTGCCGATCGCCTGCACCAGGGAGAGCTGCGGCCCGGCGGCTCCAGCTCCTCCTCCTTCCATGTCGGCGTTGGTCAATATCCTGGTCGGCGAGACCTCCAGCGGGATCGGGTCGGTCCGCGCGACCACGTAACGACCCGCCTGCGAATCGAAGTAGGCCAGCGGGATCGGCGGAACCTGTTGGACCGCGTCGCTGTTGGCCCGCAGGGTCTGGGTGAAAACTTTGAACCCGTTCTCCAGAGTCGGCGAGGCCCTCTCAGACGGGATCTTGAAATTCGTCGCCAACTCGGACACCTGCTCGAGCTGCGGCCATTGAACGGGCTTGAGATAGGGGTTGCCCCCGACCCGGATCGTCACCGTGATCGGATCGCCCACGCTGACCTTGGTCGGAGCGGCAGACGCTTCAATCGTATACTGGCCGACAAGCCCATAGAACTCAGCGGGCCTGCCCTCCTCCGGCATCGGCAGCGTCTCCAATTCCACCGCCTCCGACTGCACCGACATCCGCTTGTAGTCCAACATGTAGGGATTCAGGAGGCTGTTGGTCCGCACCCGCCCCACCGCCAGATTGGCCGACACCGTGACCGGATCGAGCCGGATGCGGCCGGGACGCTGGGCGAGCAGGACCTTGCTGAAAACATAGATCTCCGATTCCACACCCTTGACATTCTGACGCGTTCCTCGCACGGTGGTCGGGACTCCGTCGATGACGACCTGTTCCGCCTGGGCGCCCCCGGCGGACGATACTTCCTCAATGAGGAAGTCGGGGGACGTGAAAACCGGGACATTGAACGCTACGTTCTGCCATCGCGTCGAGACGATCCATCGGACGGTCATCACGATCGGCTGGCCCACATAACATTTCCGCTCTGCAACGGAGAACTCCACAGTCATCCGGTCTGTGGTTCCCGGTTTCGAGATCGTCACCTCGACAGCGTTGGTTGTGTAGGTCCGCCCGTCCACAACGACCGTCACGCCGGGAAGGCGCATCGTGCCGACTTCCGTCGCGGTGATCTGGTAGTTCGAGGAATAGGTGATGGAGACCTGATCGTTGAACTGCTGATACGACGTGCCGTCGCCGGCCGGGATCGGTCGAAAGGCCTTGAGCGGCGAGATGTCGATCTTGCTGGGTTTGGAGCCGCCTTCCACGACGATGGAATACTGGAATACGTCGCCCGGATAGATGGCGGTCTCGCTATTGACCACCGCGCGAACGCGGACGCGGTCCGCGCCGGCCCCCAAAGCGGAGCCTGCGATCGCGGCAACCAACGTCATGTATGTCAACAGGCGTTTCATCACCAATCCCTATCGACCTCCCGGTACCGCGCCCTTTGGAGCATCTCGCGTTCTTTCTTCTGCCGCTGCTCGTTGTCGATGATCTCCTGGGCGGTGGCGTCGGGTTCGAATTTCTGCTCGGACGGTTGCGGCTCCTGGCCCTGCTGGGGCTCAGGCTGCTGGTCCTGATCCTTCGTTTCGTTCGGATCCTGAGGCTGGGCCCCCTGCTCGGCCTGGTTGGGATCCTGCGGCTGCTGGGAGTCCTGCGCCGGGTCCGAATCCTGCGGCTGATTAGGGTCCTGTTGCGGCTGCCGGGGCTGGTTCGGGTCCTGCTGGTCCTGCTGATTCTTGATCTGGTCGAGGATGTCTTTGATGGTCAGCCGGGCAACCTCAATGTTGCGGGCCGCCTTCTCGTTCTTCGGGTCGATCTCCAACACCTGTCGCCAGTGTGTGATGCTCGTCTTCATGTCGTCGACCGCCTTCTGCAGGTCGGAATCCCGTTGTTTGGCGCCCCGCTGAAAGAAGCAGTTGCCCACGTTGTACTTGGCCTTGGCGACCAGCTTCATGTCCTTGCTCTTGGCCGCGACCTCCTGGTACAGATCCAACGCTTCGCCCAAATCATCCAGGCGGTAGTAGCTGTTGCCCTTGTTGAACTTGGGCTCCATCGCCTGGGGCCGCTCGACCAAGGCGTCGTTGTACTTGTTGATCGCCTCGGAGTACTTGCCGTCGGCGTAGAGCCCATTGCCCTCGCGAAGCGTCTGGCGAGAAGAATCCGCCCGTGCCCCGGACGCCAGAACCGCCAGCAGAATCAAGACGGAACTCGATGTCTGAAGTCTAGTTTTTGATGTCCGATCTCTGATGTGCAAAGCCTCCGACTTCAGATTCCCCACTTCCAGCTTCCCACTTCTCCTGCGTTCGCTGACCAGCACCTCGCCGATCAACAACACCAGGGCAATCGCCACGAAGATCTGGAACTTTTCATCATACTTCATCATCGTCATGGATTCCAGCTCGCGACCTTCGGCCGAGGCGATCAGATCCTCGTAGATCCGACCGAGATCCAGCGTCGTGCCCGGCAGGACCGAAAGGTACTTGCCGCCCTCGGTCGCGTAGGCGACCTCGCGGAGCGTCTCGCCGTCGAGTTTGGTCCAGACCTCCTGGCCCTTGTACTTGAGGAAGGTCTTTTCGCCATCGGACCCGGCGATCGGGATTCGCGAGCCGGCGTCGGGATCGCCCAGGCCGATCGCGACGATCCGGACCCCGTCTTCCGCCGCCTTCTGGGCCGCCTGGACCGGGAAGCTGTCGTGGTCCTCGCCGTCGGTGATCAGAATGATGTCCTTGTACAGGCGGCTCTGCTTGTCGAAGACTTCGTCGGCGGCCTTGCGGATCGCGTCGCCGATCATCGTTCCGCCCCGGCTGGTGCTCTCGGTCGAGATGTCCGCCAGGGCCATCCGCACAAACGCGTAGTCCTGCGTCAGCGGGCACTTCACCGTCGCCACGCCGGCGAACGTGATGATCGCGATGCGGTCGCCCTTGAGGATCTCCAACAGGTCCAAGATCGCGATCTTGGAGCGTTCGAGACGGTTGGGCGTGATGTCCTCGGCCAGCATGGACCGCGAGGTGTCCAGGAGGATGGCGACGTCGCGTCCCTTGCGCCGGACCTGCTGCGGCTGCGGATTCCACTTCGGCTCGGTCAACGCCACGACGATGCAGACGAAAGCCGCGATCAGAAGGCACGCCTTGACGATCTGCTTACGGAGACTGACCGTGTTGTTGATCTTCGCGAGCATCTCGTTGCTGGCCAGGATCCGCAGAGCCCGCGCCTTGCGCCAGAAACACCAGACGTACGCCGGGATCAGCGCCAGCGGCACCGCGAACAGAAGCCACAATGCGTTGTCGTTTCCCAGGTTCATGGTATCTTCCGAAAGATCGTACAGCCCGCGAGCATCTCGATACCCAGCAGCGCCAGCGCCGGCAGCGTCCACCGGCCGAAGTGCTCCGCATATTGCGTGTAATTCACGGACTTGACCTCCGTCTTCTCCAGCTTGTCGATCGTCTCGACAATCTTCCGCAGCGACTGCGCGTCGTCAGCCCGGCTGTAGAAGCCGCCGGTCTTCTCGGCAATCGCCTTCAGAAGTCCTTCGTCGAGATCCTGCTCAGCCGGCATGCGGAACGTCCCGAGCATCGTCTCGACCGTGCGATACGCCTGGGACGAACCGATGCCAATGCAGTAGATCCGAATGCCCCATTTCTTCGCCAGTTCCGCGGCTTCGAGGGGGTCCTGTCGGCCCATGTTGTTCCGGCCGTCGGTCAGAAGAATGATGATCTTGTTCTTGATCGTGAAATCCGGCCCGTCGGTCCCGAAGCCCAGCTTCATGTTGCGTCGCTGCAATTCCTCTTCGGCTTTCTTCAAACGGGCCGCACCCAACGCGACCGCGTCGCCGATCGCGGTTCCATCCTCGCTGCGCAGGCTCACGATCTGCGTCTGCTTGAGGAACTCGGTGAGCACGCCATGGCTCAGGACCAGCGGGCACACGGTATCGGCGTATTTCGCGAACGTCACCAGCCCGATCAAGTCGCCCGTTCGACCGCCAAGCCCCTTCTTGTCGCCTTCGACGAAATCGGCCAGGACCCGCTTGACCACTTCCAGCCGGTCGAGCTTCTCGCCATAGTAGTCCATCTCCGCTTTCATGCTGCCGGAGCGGTCCACCACCGCCTCGATCGCGATTCCTTCGGCGGAGATCTCCGAAAGCGTCGTCCCCTTGCGAGGCCGGGCCAGCGCCACGATCAGCAAAGCCATGCACAGCAATCTGGCCGCGACCAGCAGCGGCCGCAGACGCAGTCGCCAGGAGACTGGGCAACGCCGCATGTCCACCAGGCTGGGAAACTTCACCGCAGCGCCGCGTTTCTTGCGAAGCATGAAACAGCCCGCGAAGGGAAGGGTCAGAAGCAGCAGCAAAGCCCAGGGCGAATACCATTCCATCATGCCACCCCCGTTTCATCCGCCGGTCCGGCGTGGACCTGGTCCGTCACGTCCACGAGATGCTCCTCGGATTTGGTCCGCTCGATGAAATCCTTCACGAGGTCGAATGTCCGCTGGATCTGCTCGGTCGTCGGCTCGTGCTTGGCGAACTTGACGAGGTCGCAGTGGGTCAGGAACTCCTCGACCGCCAGCTTGTCCGCCGGGGTGAGCGACTCGGTGAACCGCAGCTCTCCGAGAAACTCCTCCGTCGTGCGGTCGGGCGCATCCAGGTTGAACCGGTCCTCGATGAAGTGTCGCAAAATGCCGCTGATTTGCTCGTAGAACTCCTTGATCCGGCCCTGCTCCACCAGATTCGCGGCCACCAGCGCCCGCAGACGCAAATAAGCGACTTCATGGGCCGACTTGAAGACGCGGACCACCTGGCGGGCGCGCTGGTTTCGAAGGAGCAGCCCTCCGGCCGGAATCGCGACAACTCCGATTGCGATGAGAATCCAGAGCCACCATCGCCGGGCGGCTCTGGGCATCTCCACGACGCCTTCAATGTCTTCGATCACCAGGTTGGCCCTTTGATCGCCCAGCAGCGAGGTCACCTCGACGAGGATTGGCTCGCTCGTCAGTTCGTGTTTGGCGGCGGGATTGTTGACGTCGTGGAACTCAAACGTGAACGCCGGGATTTCGTAGTTGCCCGACAGGAACGGTTCCAGCTTGTATTGATGCGTCGTGACGACGTTGTTCTTCGCATCGAGTCTCTCGCCGAGATCGTCCCAATCCACGATCCCGAAGTTCTCCAACGCTTTGTCCACTCTGGGCATCTCGATCTTATAGCCCGGCTGGAGCGTCGCTTCAAACTGCAACAGCACCGTGTCGGCGATGGTCAGCTTCGCCTTGTCCAGGCGGACGTGGACTGTCGCGGGACCCCGCTCGTAGACCTTGTCCACCTCGAACCGGCCTTTCTTCGCTTCGCCGGTGGAATCGCGTTTGCACCCGACAAGAGCCACAACCAACCCCGCACAAAGGAGCAGAAGACTGTTGCGCCAAGCTGCTGATCTCAGGGGCTCTGCCCCCGAACCCCCGAGATTTGTCGCTTTGGGCCAAGGACAGGGGGAAATCCGAAATCCGAAATCCGAAATCCGAAACAAATCCCAATGACCCAAGTCCAAATGACCGAAACGCTGTCGCAGGTCGAATGCTCCGTTTTGAACCTTTGGGTTTCGGTCCTTCGTGCTTGTTCCGGATTTCGAGTTTCGAATTTCGGGTTTACCGGTCAATTCATGCTGCTGGCGCAAAACGAAAAATGCCCGGGGTCTGGGGGCAGAGCCCCCAGCCTTCAGGAGGGACACCATGTGCCGTTTCATCTGTGCACGAGGTCCGCTCATCATGGCTTTGGCGACGCCTCCTTCGCGGGTTCCGGCTGGCCAGTCGGGAATGCCGAGGTGTGCACGATCACGTTGTGCTTGTCCATCATCTCCTTGAGGTAATCCCGCTGCACTTCCTCGCTCTTGCGGCGGACCAGCTCCATCATGACCTGCTGGCGGACCTCATCGAAGCTCTTCTGCCGCGGGGGACGTTTCTCGTCCACCCGCACGATCGCCCAGCCCTTCTCCGTCTTGAACGGACGGTCCAGGACCTTGGGAGCATCGGCGGCAAAGATGGCCGTGTTGAGATCGCCTGCCTCGCCGACGCCGGGCACATGCGAACCCGGACGCACTTCTTCGCCGACCTTGCCATCGGACTCTTTCGCGAGAGCCGCGAAATCGCCGCCGTCCCGAATCCGCTGGAGAAGCTCGTTTGCCTTCTGTTCCTCCTCTGTGACGACGTGGCTGATCCTCGCAGCGGCAGGCTCAACGTACTTCTCTTTGTTGGCCGTGTAGTACGTCTGCACATCGGTCTCGGTGACGTGGGTTTTTGAGGCGAGCTGTTCGTCCAGCACTTGGCGGCTCAACGCCTGGCGGGCCAGGCTGTGCACCAGCCGCTTGACCTCGGGCTTCTCGCCGACTTGTTGATCGAGGGCCTGGCGATACAGAATCTCCTGGGCCAGCCAGCTTTGCAGGAACTCCTGCTTTGCCTGGGGACTGCGGAACTGCTCCAAGGCGCGCTTCTTCTGCTCGTTGATCTGTTCGACCGTCATGAACGCCTTCATTGCGGCCAACTGGTCGTCGATGCTCTCCTCGATCAACGCGTCCAACTGCGACTCGGTGACCTTCTCGGCCCCGATCTCGGCGACGACCTTGCCGCCGACGGCCTGGCCCGGTTTCATGCTGGTCCGGTCCATCACTTCATACCGCAGGGCCGAGAACTTGCCCAATCGCTCGAAGCACTCCTTGACATGGGCGTTGATCTGAGGGCTCAGCTCATCCATCGTGGCGGCCGCCTCGCTGCGATAGTACTGCTCGATAGCGTCGCCGTAGAGACCCGCCTTCTCCAGCAGACCGCCGATCTGGAAATGGATCTGCGCCCGCTGGGCGTCGGTCGTCTGGGCGGCAGCCAGATAGTCCTGCCAGGCGGTTGCGGCCTGTCGATACAGACCCCGCTGGGCCAGCTTGCCCGCCATCTCCCTGGCCTGCTCGGCCGACAGGCCCCCGACCTTCACGGACTCGGGCTTCTTCCCCGACAGCGTGACGTACAGATTCGTCCCACCGAGGGCAACCAGCGCGATCAACAGCAACACCGTCAGGGCGCCGGCCGCAGAGCCCTTGGGCTTCCTTTCCGGTAGCGTGAAGTTCAGTTTCTCTGCCATCTTCGTTTGCATCCTCTCTATAAGGACGGGTTGGAGACCCGCCCCTGCGAATCAGCGCCGTCGGTGCCGCATATGGAAGAACTGAATCAGGTCGTTGATGTATGCCTTGTCGGTCGAGATCGGGATGAAGTCCACATTGCCCGCGCGGAACATGCTCTTGAGCCCGTTGAACCGCTCGGAACTGTGCCCGCCGTACTGGTCCCGGAATTGCCGGCTCGACGTGTCCACCAGCAGGATCTCGCCCGTCTCGGCGTCCTCGACTTCGATCAGGCCGAGCGCGGGCATCGCGATCTCCACGCGGTCGCGAACCGGCACGCAAATCACGTCGTGGCGCTTGTTCAGCAGGCTCAGCGGCTTCTTGAAATCGGTCTCAATGAAGTCCGAGACGAGAAAGAGCGTCGCCCGCTTGCGGACCACCTTGGCCAGGTAGTCCAAAGCCAGCGGGATATTCGTCCTGCGCTTGGGCATCTTGAAAGCCAGCAGCTCGCGGATCAAGCGGAGGATGTGCCGGCTGCCCTTCTTGGGCGGGATGAACAACTCGATGCGGTCCGTGAAGATCAAGAGGCCGACCTTGTCGTTGTTCCTGGCGGCCGCGAAGGCCAGGACCGCGCAGAACTCGGCCGCCAGCTCGTTCTTCATCTTGCTGACGGTGCCGAACTCGCCCGAGGCGCTCAGGTCCACCGCGAACAGCACCGTCATCTCGCGCTCCTCGACGAACCGCTTGATGAAGGGCTTTCCCGTGCGGGCGGTGACGTTCCAGTCGATGGAGCGGATATCGTCGCCGGGCATGTATTCGCGGACCTCGTCGAACTGCATGCCCCGGCCCTTGAAGACGCTTTCGTACTGGCCCGCGAAACTCGCGTTCACCGCACGCGAGGTGTAGATCTGAATCTGCCTTATTCGTTTGATCAGGTCTTCGGGGATCATAAGCAAGTGTCAAGTTTGAAGTTTCAAGCCGGAGCGTATCGTCGCCACTTTAAACTTCACACTTCAAACTGTCTTCTACGGCACCTCGATATTGTCAAAGATGGTCTTGACGATGTCTTCGCTGGCCTTGTCCTCGGCCTCGGCCTCGTAGCTGACGATCACGCGATGCCTGAGCACGTCGAGCCCGACGCTCTTGACGTCCTGCGGCGTCACATAACCCCTTTGCTGGAGGAAGGCGTGGGCCTTGGCCGCGACAGCCAGGTAAATCGTCGCCCGAGGCGATGCGCCGTACGTGATGAAGTTGCCGATCTTCAGGCCGTACTTCTGCGGATCGCGGGTGGCGCAGACGATGTCCACGATGTAGTCCTTGACCTTCTCGTCGATGTAAATCTCGTCGACGACCGCCCGCACCTCCGCAATGTCGCTGGGCTTGATGACCGGCCTGACGTCGAACTTCTTATCGGTGACCGCCATCCGGTCGAGGATCTGCCGCTCCTGCTCCTTGTTCGGGTAATCGATCTTGAGCTTGAGCATGAAGCGGTCGAGCTGGGCTTCCGGCAGCGGATACGTCCCCTCCTGCTCGATCGGGTTCTGCGTCGCCAGCACGAGAAAGGGATTGGGCAGAGCGAACGTCTCTTCGCCGATGGAGACCTGCCGCTCCTGCATGGACTCCAGCAGCGCGCTCTGCACCTTGGCCGGGGCGCGGTTGATTTCGTCGGCCAGGATGATGTTGGCGAAGATGGGACCTTTGCGCGTGACGAACTGACCGTCGGACTGGCGATAGATCTGGGTGCCGATCAGGTCAGCGGGCAGCAGGTCCGGCGTGAACTGGATCCTGCGGAAGTCCGCATCGATCGCCTTGGACAGGACCGTCACGGCCAGGGTCTTGGCCAACCCTGGGACGCCCTCCAGGAGGATGTGCCCGTTGGCCAACAGGCCGATAAGCATTCGTTCCAGCATGTATCGCTGTCCCACGATGACCTTGTCGAGCTCGGAAAACAGCCCGCGGACAAATTCGCTCTTCTGCTGGACCAAGCCGCCGATCTGCTTTACGTCCATCGCCATAAAGACTTACTCCAACCAGGTTTACAAATCGTCTGAGGTCGCTCAAACCCCGACCCGCCGGGCGGACGGGCCTTCGTGTACACTCGAAAATAATCGCTTACTACGTAACGAGCCGCCGAATTGTTCCTAACTACCCGAAGCGCCGTCGGGTTTCAAGTCCAATCGAGGCATCACCAGCCGCTTGCGTTGTGTGGAAGTTGTGAAAAGGGAAGGAGTGGCAGCGAAGGGCTGGAGGCGGGGTCGTTGACGTCGTCAGGATGCCTTTGCCGTAGAGGCTCCGCCCTCGTCGTTCTACTCATCTCTGACGGGCAGGACACGCCCGCGGCGGGCGTATGAGGGAGATTTCTCGCTTTGGCCAGCAACATGATGCCGGCAGAGCCCAGTCCAACGGGCAGGATGATCCTGTTGTTCAGGCGAGGTCTCCACTTTGTCTGTCATGCGGCTGGCGCAAAGCGCAGAAGCTCGGGGGTTTGGACGCAGCACCCCCGGTCGTGGGACGTTATCGGGCCGCCGAAGTCCGCGAGAGCCGGATGCCCCACAAAACTGTCCTGGAATTTCTACCCGCCGCCTTGATCTTTCCGGCCTGCCAAGCTACAATCCTGGAGGTCACTCGGAGAGAATCGCATGGCGGTAGTACAAGAGACGGACAGATGGGCGGAACGCAAAAGGGCGTAGCGCGGGCGTGTTATACTAACAGGAACTCACTAGTACTACAACGCTATGGAAGTCTCCAGTGACATTTGATTGTGTCTTTGAGTTTGATGCCGATGGCGTGTAAACGAGCGATGGTTCGACGACGATGGCTGCGGGCCCTCTGTGTCAGAATAGATGAGACAATTCCTTGCCGAGAATTAGAGTAGAGGGCAAGGAGATTGGGATTATGCTGGATGGTATGGATACGAAGCAGAACAGGAGGTTGTTGGCCACGGAGAGAGGGGAGCCGCAGCG
>DATIKY010000225.1:0-2324 GCA_035476995.1 Sedimentisphaerales bacterium
ACCATCATGGATTACATAGCACAGCACAACGACAACCCCAAGCCGTTCGTCTGGACGGCCAAGGCCGAAGAGATTCTCGCCAAGGTCGCCCGCGCGTGGGATACGCTTAATGTCGCATCAGAATAGAACACTACACTAGAGCGAGTCACGACTTCTGCCACAGAGGACCCAGAGCCCACAGAGAAGAGCAGCAGTTGCAGGGTGGGCCCCGCCCGCCGTCTTCTCCGAACGCATCCACGCTTCTACGCTTTCACGCTTCCACGCGGCGTCCCGCCGCGACGGGGCACGAGTCACGGGTCACGGGTCACAAATCGCGACTCCGCGGGCTTGACGTTCCGCTCCCGCCGGACCATAATCATCCTGAAGAAGCCAAGGAGGGGCGAGATTTCCCGCCCCGGACGTCTTCGGTCGAGATGTGAATAACGAGGTGCGAGGAACGCGGCGTGCAGCCGCTGGTTGGACCGGCCCAACGGCCATATCGGGAGAGTCGAGATGCGTGGACGCGGGTCTGTAATCAGGTATCGTGTTTTCGGATCTATGCGGGAATGTGAAATGCGTAGGTTTGAACCCGCTCTTCCCCCAATGACGGTGGTATGCGATGGCACGGAGCGGCCGAGGGACAGTCCCTATTTGTCCGAAAGGCCCGGTCCTGGGCAACTCCGAGACCACCAGCGTCTTGATTTTCGGGCTGTAGGCCAGCTTGACCTGGCCCCGACCGTAATCGTAGGCGACGACCGTTTCATCGTCGGTGAGCACGTAGGTCTGCCTGTCCGCGAAGCTGCACCAGTGCCGTTCGGTGGACGACTGGCCGTTGGCGTACCGCGTGGCGACCGCCAGCATCCAGGGCTCGCTCTCGGCGGCCAGGCGTATGCGGTCGAAGCCGCTCGGCGATTCGGACGAGCCCAGCCACATCCAGGCGCCGACGCCAGCGACAACGAGAATCGCCGCCGCAACCGCCAGCCACGCGGCCGGGACGAGTCGGACAGGGGCGGGTTTGACGCCCGCCCCCGCGACGTCGGGCTGCGCGTCGCCGCCGGCGCAGGCCTGTTCGAAGGCCGCCATCATTGCCGGCGGAGCCGTTCCCGATGAAGCGGGTTGGGCTCATCGTCGGTCCTCAGGCCGGCAACGATCTTTCGGAAGTTGTGTTCGTTTTCGGACATCTATTCATCTCCACCCAGATCCCCCCGCAACACATCCTCCAACCGGCGGAGAATCCGGTGCAGCGTCACGCGGACCGTCGCGGGCCGTGCCTTGACGATCCGGGCGATCTCGTCGTAATCCATGTTCTCGAAGAACCGCAGCGTCAGCAGAGTCTGGTGCTCGGGCTTGAGCTGCCCGATCGCCGCGTACAGCGTCGGCCAGTCCAGGCTCGACCACGCGCCGCGTTCCGGCGAATCCTCCATCCGCGCGGCCACCATGTTCTTCATCAGCCGCTGACGGCGCAGGGTCTTGCGAATATGGGCGTTCGCCTGGTTGGCCGCGATGGTGTAGAGCCAACTGCGAAAGTCCTGCTCCGTCCGCCCTTTGAATTCCCGCATCGTCCGCGCCACCGTCAGGAACACCGACGAGGTTACGTCCTCTGCGGTCGAGCGGTTGAACAGGCGGTGAACGCAGAAGCGGAAAACCCGGTCGTAATACAGCTCGTACGGCCTGCCCAGGGCGGAGGCCTGGCTTTTCGCCAGGATCACCAGATCGTCGTAAACCGTTTGCTCAACGGGTTTTGCCATAATCGCGACCATTGCATCGTTTCAATTGCGCATCCAGTCGTCATGTTACACTCGATCCGGGCCAAAATCTCCCAAAAACCCCCCGCACGACGTACGCGCCACACGCGCCAACGTCTGGATCATGGCGCGTGTGGCGTGTTTGGCGCAAGCGCCGGCCCGGGCCCGCTGGACCTGCGGCACGGGGGAGAAATCGCCGCAGGGACCCGGGAAAAACCCGAAGAAAAAGACAGGCGAAGAACAAATCGAAGCGAGCGCGTCTGCGTCCCATCGGCCACCATCGCGGTTCTTATCGGACAGCCGCACAAGAATCGAAAACCCCCGCTCTGTCGGGCAGCCGTTCACTTGAATCGCCTTGGTAGAATGGGTAAAATAGGTGGAGTATTAGAGGCCCGCCGAACGTCTTGGAGTCCGACGCCGCGTGGCTCCCGTCGCGGGCGATTGGTCGAAACATTGGTAACGGCTCATCCGGTTTTTGCGTACTTTTCATGGTGGGTTACGCTACGAGTTCGTAGCGGGTTTCGTGCAGAGCGTAGATCTTGAGTTTGAAGAATTCCGTGTCTCTGAAACCGTAGGCTTTGCGTTGCAGGACGCGGATCT
>DATIKY010000226.1:0-2395 GCA_035476995.1 Sedimentisphaerales bacterium
CCAGAGACATGGGCGACGTTGCCTTTGTGGTTCGTCGCCTTCCCCCATGCCATGTTTCTGGCGCAAAGCGACAAATCCCAGGGGGTTGGGGACGGCGTCCCCAAAGGCCATGGAAGTACGCGAAAACCGGATGAGCCAAAATCCATTTTCCACGCCGACGTTTGTTGCTCAGATCATACGCATCACCTCCCTTGGTTCAGACCCGAAATCCCTATGGATTTCGGATCGAGGCTTTGCCAAGTGCGTATACTTTCCACAGTCGCTTCGTGACAAGCTCAACAAGCATCCAATCCGGGGGCCTCTCTCGCGGTCTATGTCATCAGCAGTTCCACGGGCGCCAAGCACCCCTTCTTCCACACATCAGTAGTCCTTCATGTTCCGCATCCACGCGGGCCACTTGTCGGGTGTCACGCCGCCCGCCTTCGTCCACTGCCCGGCCGGGTTGAACTCCCTGCACCAGTACAGCGTCCATAGCTCCTTGAGCCCGACCTTCCGAACGGACCAATCGAGAAAGAGGGCGTTGGCAAAATCTCCGTGCCGATTGGTCACGAAATTCGCCATGAGCAGGAAACCGCTTCCTCCGTCGGGCGTCATCGGACCGTCCCAACCGGTGGGGGCGGCCCCCGGGCTTACCGCATCCAACAAGACGGGGATTTTCGCCCGGCCGCGCAGGGATAGAACGTCCAGATTCATCCCCAACCGAGCCATCATCGACTCGTTAAACCCTTTGGACAACCATTGATTCAGCCCGTAGCTGCCCCGAAACGGCGGGCCGGGAGTAGTGATCTCCCAAGCGGTAAACGCCGATCCTGCCGACCCGGAAATCCGATAGACGGGAAACGAACTGGCGAAACCGCCAACCCCGCCGCCACCGATGTAGTTGAGGGTACCGAACTTCCTGTTGGCGGAAGGCTGCGTCGCTGCGGGACAGCACGCGATGTCCCGCGTGTGAAAACGGTGGAGGGAATCCTGCGGGTCGTTTGGGTCTTTCCCGCTGAGGAAGGCGCCACGCAAGAGCCATATGCCGTCGAAGCCAACCCCCATAGCGCTCGGAAAACGCCCCTGGTTGGTCTCGGTATATGCGGCCAAAGCCATACCCCACTGACGCAGGCGGCTTTGGCAGATTATCGCCCTGGCCTGCTTTCTGGCTCGTGAAAGGGCCGGGAGCAACACGGCCATCAGCACGGCGATAACTGAGATGACCACCAGCAACTCGATCAGCGTGAATCCACTTGGATTGATGCAGGAGGATCGATGATTGATGACGTGGCATTCCTTTCGGTCGCGCCGGCACGGTTGTCCTGTCTCTGTGTTTGGTGATCTCATCGCCATTACCTCCCCGGCTCCGCCAGGCCCGGGTCTTTCGCCGATTTCGAAACATTCTCTTGCGACGTCTCCAGGAGTGCCGCCAGAAGAAACCCGAGATATTCCGTCTGCCAGACCGCCACTCCCAGACGTTGCTCCCGGTCCCGCGCGGCAAGTGTGGCCCGAACGCGTCGCTTGCCCGCAGCGGCCGCGTTGGCCGCCGCGTCTCGGTAGTAATCGGGAGGAGCCGGAGCCAAGGACCAAAGCTGCCCGGCCAACTGGTCCAGGCACCGCCGGGTAAGCAGGTAATCAGAATGCTCGTTCGGCGGCTTCGCCTGCATACGCCAAGACGCAGGATCTTGCGTCTGTGCAACCCCACGACCACCCAGGGAACGCCACAGGTCGACACGCGCATAGCGCGAGTCGCGCCATCGCTGCTTGATTTGCTCGCCCTGGGTCTCAGAAAGGGATATCAGGAAAATCGGCAGCAGCGGGGCATCGATCTTTCGATAGCAGTCCGCGAGGTGGGCGGCCTTGGCGTTGCGGACTTCGTTCGGGTCGAGGAAGGAGAACTGGGCGAGAAGGCCTTCCGCGGCGTGATTGGCAAGGTCTTCATATTGATGGCGGAGGAGGGCTGTGTCTTCCCCGCCTGGGAGTTCTGCGGCCATGAGGTTCTCTACGTACCAGCGGATCTCGGCGCGGCGGACGTCGAAATGGGACCGGTCGGGCGTGTTCCTCATGTCGGGCCAGTAGAGGGCAAAACCTTCCTTGAGGATGTGCAGCCGGCGGTCATACTGAAAAGCGTTTGGATCGTGGATCGCGGCCTGGCGGATCGTTTCGATGTATTCCTGCTGCCACGCCTGGGGCCAGGGGGCCGGACTGCGGACCATGCAATCCCGCACGGCAGCCAGGGTCTGATTCAGCGCCGAAGGCCCTTCGGCGTCCGTCCCCATGGCGGCCGCATCTCCCAGCAACAGCAGGGGGAATGCGACACAAAGAGTGAATGCCGGACCGCAGGTGCTGTTTCGTCTCCCTCGACGGCGCATCGCTTTTCGCCTCTTTCTCCCAAAGACCTCTCCTGTTGCACGGG
>DATIKY010000227.1:0-2266 GCA_035476995.1 Sedimentisphaerales bacterium
CAAGCTGTTCTTCCGGCTTGTCCAGCAGGCTGTGCAGACCGAACCGGTCCCCTATGATCGCCTGGTTCAGGTCGCAGGCAAACGTCGACTTCTGGGGCACAACCCATAGTGTGCACCTCAGTCAAGTAAATACCCCGTTCGCATGAATATGCCAATGCACGCGGATTGCGCGTCAGGACAAGGCCGGACGCGAGCTACCATCTCGGCAGAAAGGCGCTGACCGCAATCATCGCCACCGATACCGACTGGGGTACCGCGTGTTTCGTTATTGACGATACAGAAGTTGAAAGTCACAGGGAGTCTCTGTTCGAAGTGCGTTCCCTGCTTGGGCGGGAAGAGATCAAGATCGAGCGTTTGACACGGGACCAGAAGCAACTGGATGTGCGGCCGCCGCAGGACTATTACGTCCAGGTGACGAACAACAGGATCAAACGCTATATCCGGCGCGGTCTCAACCAGAACGCGGGGACAGCCCAACGCGACTGCTTCATCCTGCGTCGGGACGGCTCCATCGAGGGCGACATCGACTGGGGCTACGACACGGTCGATCGCGTGGAGGCCCATCCGATCGATGCCAAGCGGTTGGTCCTGCGCGGAGGTGTCTTCACAACCATGGCGAACAGGATGAAGCAGGAGGTTGGCTACAACTACTGGGCGAGGAATATCCGGGTGACCCGTTCCAATACGGAAGTGGACGGTCTGACGCACTACGTCGTCGGGGAGACCGAAGTCGGCCATCCTTATTCGGGCTTTCTCAGTATCAGCAATTGCGCCAACGTAACGCTGCGCAACTGCTTCGCTACCGCCCACAAAACCTACAGAACCATCGGAGCGGCGGGCAAGCCGGTGAGCATGGGATCATACGACTACAGCGCCAGCAGCGTCGTGAATTTCACCATGATCGGCTGTCGCATGGAGGACATCAACGATCGCACGCGGTGGGGCGTCATTGGCACGAACTTCTGCAAGAACATCGTGCTGGAAGACTGCACGCTCTCCCGGATGGATACGCATATGGGGGTCTCCGGCGTCTATACGATCCGCCGCTGCACCCTCGGCTATGCGGGCCTCAACGCCATCGGCCGCGGCCTGCTGACCGTGGAGGATTCGACCTTGTACGGCAGCTCCCTGATCAACTTCCGCAGCGATTATGGCAGCACCTGGGAGGGCGATGTCGTGATCCGCAACTGCCGCTGGATCCCCAACAGTGGAGGCACCAGCCGGCCGCAGATGATCTACACCAGCAACGACGGCATGCACGATTTCGGTTATCCCTGCTTCATGCCGCGCCAAATCACCATCGACGGACTCTTCGTGGATGACTCGAACCACTCGGAAGACTCTGACGGCCTGCATTTCTTCAGCGACCCCGATGGCGGCAAAGACTTCACACAGGCCCAACGGCCCTTCCCGTACCAGCCGTGTCGGACGCTGCGCGTTCAGGGGCTTACCACCGCCAGCGGAAAGACACCGCGCATTTCACCGAGTGCCCACCTTGAGAAAAGCGTTGTCTTCATCGGGGAGCCATAAGCCAGGCCTGCCCTGTACAGGGGTTCTGTGACAAATAAGGTGGACCGGCTTGTGAAGTACCTACGGGCAATCCGGGCGAGCGGCCGCCTGTTCACTGAATGACAACCATCTGATGGATCTCAAACCCTGGCACATGCACCTGCAAGAGGCCGTGGTTCCAGGTCCAGTTGTCGCACGCTGTGCCTTGCGGCTGGAGCACCACCTGCGCCGGGCGTGCCGGCAGCCGCACCGTGATGCGGCACGCGGGGGCCGGTGGCATCGATGGCTCTGCCGGTCAGCAGCACTCGTCCACCCTCCTGTACAAAACGGCGCAGGGCGTTCTGATTGGCCACGGAAAGCTGGGGGGAGTCCTCGAAAATCAGCAGCCGGCTGCGGATAGCGCCGATCTCCAAACGATGATCCGAGACCATTTCGGGGCTCAGGTGAAGGCGACGCAGGCCTTCGCATGTGGCCAGCAGCGCTGGGTTCTGGCGGGGGAATGCGGCGGGAGTGACGGCGTTGGCTGCATAATGGGCGGTCGCCCCGTGGAACAGCGCGACATCCGGCATCGCCCGGCTGTCGAGGCACCACGCCTGACGTGCTCGCAGGAAGGGGGCAGCGACGAATGGCACTGCCGTCCACAAGGCGTGCGATACCAGGGGTTTATGTTTTCTGCAGTTGCTCACGGAGTTGCTCTCGGGGTCGTTGCATGAGGGGGTAGCGGTGGCGACGGCGTTTGAGGACCCGTGGCTCGATG
>DATIKY010000228.1:0-7089 GCA_035476995.1 Sedimentisphaerales bacterium
GGCCAAGGAAGGCCAAAACCATGATACCGATCTGACGGCGCAGAGCAAGATCTTCATCCACGATGAAATGGCACCACAGCCTCTGGCACCGCCGCCCAAGCTCCGCGCCAACCACGATCAAGGCAGTGCCATTCGTTGCAGGGCCTTTTCATGGAGCCATGCGGCAGGCTCAGGCTGGAGCGCGACGGCGGGAAGCTCGGCGGGCGGTTCACCCGGCGTGAAATCGCCCAACATGCCCGGCTCCCGGAGAGCAGGATCGCCTGAGTCGGTCGTCTCGACGGCGAAGAGCCGCTCGTGAACGACCTGGCCAAGGCCATCGACAACGCGGGCACGGTAGAAATCGACACGGGACGGGGTCTCATGCTTGAGGGAATAGAAACAGGCCCCTGTTGAGAACGTCTCCTGACCGGATTCAAGCGTGTGCCGTCGTATGGCCTCAAAGAACGGATGGCCGGGCGTGATCCATTCGAGACTGTTCTTCTCCGCCGTGTCCCGGTCCGTGGAACAGCGTGGGTACTTGTTGGCCAACGGCGGCAGCTTCCACGTGGATTCACGCTCAAATCGGCGCAGTGCCGGCGGCGTCCGGGCGGGTTCAAAGGTATGGGGCAGGTTGTCCACGAGCTTGAGCTTCATGGGGACGTAGTCTGCTGCTTCGCAAATGAATCGGGCTATGGTCTCAGGCACAACGCGGCGCTCCTGTGCCCTGGCCCGTCGCTCGATCAGCATTTCGAGGTTCAGCTTCTTGGACGCAAGACCTTCAAGGGCGTTCTGGCAAATGGCCCGGAACCGCCCCTCGTCCACGTTTTCGAGCAGACGATCCTCAAGATCGGCGTCTCCGAGCTTGCCCGCGTAGTAGTCACGCAAGACGCGTTCGACGTGGGCGGACGGCAGGATCTCACCGACCACGTTGAAGACCGCGTCGTCATCCAGGGCGTCGCGGATTTCCTGGAGCTTCTCCAAGAGCCGCTGAAGAACGCGGCCTTCAATGGTGTTCGTGGCTACGAAGTTGAAGATCAGGCAGTCTTTTCGCTGGCCGTAACGATGGATACGGCCCATCCGCTGCTCAAGCCGGTTCGGATTCCACGGGATATCGTAGTTGAACAGGAAGTTGCACACCTGGAGGTTGATGCCTTCCCCGGCGGCTTCCGTGGCGACAAGCACCTGGATGCCGCCTTCGCGGAACTGCTGCTCAGCGTATAGGCGGGTTCCCGGTTCGTCGCGGGAGCCCGACTTCATGCTGCCGTGGATGCATCCGACCGAAAAACCCCAAGCCTTGAGCTTGTCCAGCAGATAGTCCAAGGTATCCTTGAACTCGGTGAAGATCAGCAGCCGGTTCTGGGGGTGATCGAAGAAACCTTCTTCGTGGAGAAGGGCCTTGAGTTTGGACAGCTTGGCCTCCACGTCGGCAGTCTCCACTGCCTGGGCCTGAGCGGCCAGTTGATTGAGTTCGACGATCTCTTCGCGTACTTGGTCTGCACTGGCCGCCAGCGTGATCGCTTCGAGCATCTCCTCCAGACGCTCCCGCTCTGCCTCCTCCATTTCTTCCAGTTCCTCGGGATCGGGCAGGTCCGGCGGGGCCAAACGGGCCAGTTCTTGGGCGTGCTTCAGACCATCTTCCAGGCGTTTGGCACGTTTCTCAAGGCTGCGTCGCATGGCGTGCGTGCTGGAGGCCAGCCTGCGTTGGTAAAGGGACATCAGGAAACCCACGGCCCGTGCTCGTGGATCGTCCCCTTCGGCAGCGGCCCTGGCACTTTGGCGTTTGACGAAGCGGGTTACGTCCCGGTATAGGTCGAATTCAGGGCCGTCGATCTGAAAGTCCACCGTGTGAGGAATGCGCAGGGTGAATATCTTCTTTGCCGCCCATGTGCCGTCCGGGAGACGTTCGGGGAAGTAGACCATCGCTTCTTTCGTTCGCCGTAGGTAGAACGGGGCTCGGCGGCGGTCCATTGCTTCATGTATGGAGCGAACGTCAGCGTAGACATCGGCATCAAGCAACTGCAAGAACAGCGTGAAGTTTTCAGGATTGCCCTTGTGGGGTGTTGCCGTCAGAAGGAGCAGGTGGTCCGAACTGTCGCGCAGCAATTCACCGAGCGCGTAGCGGGCTGTTTTCTTTGACGGCGGGGTCCAGGACATTCGGTGGGCCTCATCCACAATGATCAGATCCCAGTGGACCTGTCTGAGGCCGGGCAGAATCTCCGTTCGCTTGGCGAGATCCAACGATGTGATGACCCTGTTCTGCTCCATCCATTGGTTCATGCCGAATTGATCACGGATGTCGCCACCCTTGAGGACAAGGAATTTCTCATCGAATTTCTCACTGAGTTCCCGCTGCCACTGGAAGGACAGGTTCGCCGGGCAGACGATGAGGATGCGCTCGGCCAGTCCCCGAAGCTGGAGTTCCCGGATGAGCAGACCAGCCATGATGGTCTTCCCGGCGCCCGCGTCGTCTGCGAGCAGAAACCGGACGTGGGCCAGCTTGAGGAGGAAGTCATAAACGGCCTCAAGCTGATGAGGCAACGGGTCGACGCGGGATATGGACAGGCCGAAGAACGGGTCGAATTCATAGGCGATACCCAGACAGTGGGCCTGGAGTGCGAGTCTCAGGAGTCGGCCGTTTCCGGCAAATGAAGGCAAGGAGGCCGATATGCTTAGAGTCTCGATATCGCGAGAGGTCAACGTAACGCGGCGGAATCGCTCGGTATGGGCACCAACAAGCCCGACGACCCATGTGTCTGAGCCATCCTGCCTTACTGTCTCGACTCGCATCGGCTCATTGAAGAGCGGTCCAGCAAGTACAATGCCGGGTTGAAGCGAACTTGCCATGATTCCACCACAGCGCCTCTTTCGGGGACTCCAAGGGAACCTGGCCAGCTATCTCGCTCAGGTTTCCCTAACCTATTGACAACACTCAGGATGATTCTACCGGGGATGGCGTGGCTGTAAACCCCATTTCACGCTCGGTATTTTGTTAAGGTAGGTAGGCTGGCGGGGTGAAGGGGAACTGGCTGATGTGTCTGAGGGCACAGAATGCCGAGAAGGGCCAAACGATCAAATGCTGAGACTTCCCGGAAATAGGCGTGGTTTGGGTACTATACCGCCATCTATACGATATGTTGGACTTCCCAGCCCTTTGAAGCAAGGTACTCCGCAATGATGGCCCGGTGACACTGGGCCGCAGCCTTCTCGGCACACATGAGGCAGAATGGCGGCGGGACTTGAAGCAGCCGGGGAGTAAGGAGGTCCCCGGCCTGGTTCAACAGTCGCCGGTACCTGACTTCCCAGTCCTCGAAATCCAGGAACACATTGCCGAGTTCCACAAACGACAGGTACCGGATGTCGGCTCTACCGAGCAATGCCTCGATGCCCTTGCTGGCATCCTTTGCCTTTACATATGCCCCCATACTTGCACGGTCGGGGCGTAGTCGAACGTCCACTATGGTCTTGACGCCGTTATCGCGGAGCAGTGTGAGGAAATTATCAGGCGTCCTCCCTCCATAGCCTATCGTGTACAGCTTCATCTTCACGGTCTCCAATCATGGTGGTAGAAACGGGTCCTATCAAGGGGCATGTTGTGCGGTCCCTGTTGATGGCACCCTGCTAACCCGTTGGGAACACCCGGAACGATTCTATCGAGTATGAGGCGGCAGTAAAGCTGTTTCGCAACGGGTGTTTGCATTCTTCTGAATGGCGCTGGGGTGAAGGAGAAAGGTTGAGCGGCGCATGGGATTTCAACCTTTCGACCATGAATGGCGAACTACGTGCGAGAACCGGCTCGACTGGCCCGGTCTTCGCGGTCTTCTGAACCACTGCGGCTGATGCCGTTTTGGGTCTCGACGTAAATCCACGTATGGGCGAGATCTGCGACCTTCGAGACCAAGGGTAGGTCATCCCTCCCGAAAGTCTCGCTGGTGGCCCATTTCTCGGCCTGCTGGTCTCTGTAAATTCTGACCAGTGAAACGTTGTGTCGAATTCCCGCCTCGGTCTCATTCGCCCAGATTACCGCTTTGATGTGTCCGAGTCGGATCTCATGTACGGGTCGGTTTGACATAGTCAAAACCTCCTTTTCTGCATGGAAGTGAGTGGGTTCTACGCGGCCAGTGCCAGAAGCGACGAGCCCCTGGCGTCCGCTTCCGTGCGGTCTCCGGCGTTGACTTCCTGGCCTGCCAGACGGGTAAGGGCGTCCACGACGGAGAAGATAGTGAATTTCCCCTGCCGTTGGGCGATCTTGAGGGCGTGCTCGGCCACGACCTTCTGAATGCCGTGGTTGCGGAGCACCTGCATCACCTGTTCGGCGTCGTCGCCCAGCGTGGTGGTCATGGCGTTCTTGATCACCTTGGCGAACGAGTCTCGCCGCTGGTCTCTCAGTTCGACCAGCCGGGCGATCATGTCCCGGATCTGGTTCACGGCGTCATGGACGTTGGTGGTGTGTTTGCGGGTGTATTCGCTGACATCCACCGCGTCCCAGACGATATGATTGGCACAGACACTTTGGAACCAGAATGTCTGAATTCCAACGGTGCGTCGGCCGACTTCGGAATTCCAGATGAAGAAGCCTGGAGCGAAGGGCTCGCCTTCGATCTCCACCCAGCCGGTCGGGTCGATGAGGAAGCAGAACATGTCCTGCTCCCCACAGTACAGGCCCGTGGCCGGTTTGGTTCCGCCGTCCTCCAGGATGCCGGGACAGGCCTCCTGCGGGGGCTGGAAGCCGACCGCGAATTCCTTCACCATGGCCAGCAAGTCCGCGTTGAAGAGGCGGGTGTAGCTGGCCCGGTGAATGGACTGGACCATGTTCTCGACGCTGAGGACCTGGAAGGGCTTGGAGCCGCGTGGCCACGTCTCGACAAAGACGCTGGTGGCCGTTTCGGGGGAAAGCCGGTTCACCGTGTCCTTACAGACCTGGGCCAGAGAGCACAACTGGGTGAAGCTCCAGTCCGTCAGACTCATAGGCTGACCCTGAACCTTCAGGGACAGGCCCTGCGTGGAGGGTTCTACCGAGAATTCCGCCGGGGGAACCCAATTGACCGTGGACCATTGCTTCATGCGTTGGCAGTGGTCCCACAGTTCCGTAAGCGACGCGAATCGCTCATCGGGATGCCGCCGGAACAGTTCATCGTGTGCACGGGTTAAGTTCTGCATAGAAAACTCCTTTCTGCTTGGTGTAGTGACCTGAGATTGGAACCTTGCTCATGCGCCGCCAACCTCTCCGGCTGGCGTGTGGGCGTGTCACGGCAGTAGGAGAGGCTGGTCGGTTTTGCTTCTACCCCTGCCGAATTGTGGAATCAGGAATGTTATGGACGTGCGGGAGAAATCTGTTGCATGGGTGGTGGGAAGCAAAGCGAGCAAGCTTTGCTGAATGGTTCTGCCGTCTTCGGCCTTCGTCGTCGGGGCTCACCCGAAAAGGCCGTCAGGCCTGTGGCCCCGACACGAACGGCCGGAGACGGAGCCTTTCGCCTTCCTATCTGCCGGATCGGTCCTGAGTCAGAGGGGCTCGTCAGCAGGATGAATGTCGCGGACGTGCGGGGAGCTACAGAAAGAGAACCGGCCGGTTCACCAGCAGTCACGGGGTCCTGAATCACGGGTGTTCAGGCCACTACTGATGATCCGGCCGGTGGTTGGTCGAGGATAGGGAGCTACTCGGCGAGCATCCCCAGTTCCACCATAGTCTTGCCGAGTTCGATGAGATACCGCTGGGTCTCTTTGAGTTCCTCGAATTGGGTGGGGGAGAGCCTGGACAAGAACATGCTGTAGCGGCGTCTTGGCCTTTCTTTGTCGGACTTGTCGATGACGATTTTGAGAAGGGCGGACAGTCCGTCTGGCGATGGGTCGAGGGCCTTACCGAGTTGCGAGAGCGACACGGGGCCTTTGTCATAGGTGGGCTTGCTCAATCCCGGCTGCCAATAACCGTGTGTGGTAAAAGGTGTGAGCAGGCTCTGGACTCTGGGACTCTTAGCGAGAGCAATCATCTGTTGTTTCTTCGCGGCGTCGAGGATCTTCTGCTCTTCAATGCCTGAGGTAATACCCTTGGCGGTGCGGTTCGCGTCCGCTTGCTTCCGGAGCGACTCAACCTCCGCCATCAGGTCGTTGTACTTAGTTTGGGCGTCAGACAGAAGTCGTTTGGTGGCGGCCTCTTGCTGGAGGATAGCGGCTTGGGATTCGGCTCGGATCTTCTCGATTTCGGCCTGTGCCTCCTGACGGATTAGTTCGGCGCGGGCATTGGCTGCTTCCAGTCGGGCCAAGCGGCTGGCCTCTACGACGGTCTGGCGTGCCTCGTTGGCGGCAAGGGCCTCGCCCAGCGTGCCAAATTCGGCGAGGAGTCTGTGCCACCGGGAGCGGTAGCTCTCCAGGGCAACTCTGAGGGTCGGCCGCTTGGATGGGTCGATATCGGATGGGGCGTCCTGGAGAATGTTGTTGAGGAGGGATTGTTGGGCTGCCAGACGGGTCGTTCGGTCTTGAGCCCAGAAGTGGAGATCGTTGATCTTGTCCTGGGTGTCGGTGGAAGGAATATGGGCCGCGTCAGGGTCGTTGGCGGACACCTCAAGGATGTTAGCCAGGGCCGAAGCGGCGTCAGCCTTGGCCTTGATTTCGGTTACAGATGCGACGGGGTGGGCTTCCAGGTCGCTGTAGGCGACAAGACCGAAGCCATCGGCCGCGATGCGTTTGCCCTGGTCACTATCCTTGAGGACGTTGATTTGGTCTTGGAACGCCTGGGCGTTTCGCAGGAGGGATGCCAGAAGCTGTTTGGTGGCGCTTGCCCTGGTCTTGAGTTGATCGGTGGTGTATTCCGCCAGCAGGAGACGTTCCTCCTGCGTGAGTCGCTGCTGTTCCATACGGCGAACGTCGTCTTTGACTTTCTGGGGGACGGCGGGCCTTTGGCCGGAGTTGGCCGCAAGGCAAACACAGCCGACAAGGGCAAGGGTAGGGGCGATGACACATAGCCGGGTACGGGAGAATACACCCTAACGTTGCATAAACATGGACGGGTCAGACGTTGGCTGGGATTTGATTGAGGATCTGTAACAGGCGCGTTTTGATCCAAGTGTTGGCACTGATCGTGAGTGTCAGAAGGCCTTGCGGCCGACTGAGGCGGCC
>DATIKY010000229.1:0-50825 GCA_035476995.1 Sedimentisphaerales bacterium
GCCGCATCGAGCCACGGGTCCTCAAACGCCGTCGCCACCGCTACCCCCTCATGCAACGACCCCGAGAGCAACTCCGCCAGCAACTGCGGAAAACATAAACCCCTGGTATCGCACGCCTTGTGGACGGCAGTGCCATTCGAGACTGGCCCCTCTTCTGCCCACAACGATCACCCGTACCCCCCTATCGACATAGCCCAGATCGGACTGGGCTGAGTATTCCACGCCATCCAGGACGATAGTGCCCCCGGGCCTAAGGGGACCCCTCGTCACTCCTTTCTTCCCGATCAAATCGTCCTGAGTTGTGCGATCGTTCCGACCGAGCGAAGGCGGCTCGAGCAGGAGATCCGTTCGATCCGGCCAGCCGAGAATCCACTACTGGATCACGTACAGCACTCCGCCAGCGCCCATCCATGAGTTGCCCGCAGAAATCAGAAGCGCCCAAAGAATCATGGCAAGGAAGGCGACAATCACGGACGCATTCAGCCCCGATCGCCGACAGACAACAAACAGGAACAGGAACAACGGCGCCGTGCGAATGGATACGCGCACTGCGGTTCTGAGGCTGCGAGGAACCCGTTTCTGCCGGGACAGGAAGACCCAGGAGAGCGTGACGCCCACCGTCAGCAGATAACCGATAGACACAATGGCGAGGTTGGCCTTCATCCGGAGAATCATAGCGTGGCAGAGCAGGCCAGACAAGGGAACGCCGTGGACTGATCCGTCCGCATTCGCCGTGGCAATATGCAGGGAAGCTGGGGACGCTTTATTTGTTTCCGGACGAAGAGGTCTGTTCGGCTCCCCTTGATCTGGAATCGGCAATCGCTTCCAAGATATCTCTCGTGGTGGCGCGAGTCTTCACCCCTGGCACATCGAACGGAGACTGCCGGGAGGGTTTACGCGTCAGGCTGAACGTCTCTCCGCCGCGTCGCTTGATCAGGACCTCTTCCTTTCGGGCCATATCCAGCACGCGGGCCAGACGTCTTCTCGCTTCGGAATATGTGAACACCTTCATGACATCTACTCCACAACCTTGATGGCCAGCTCTCGGGCGGCGTTTTTCATGGCCTTGTCCAGCGTCAGCAGCGGCAAACGAAGGCCCAAAGCACACTCGAGGAAATAGGCATCATAGGCATACATCCGGAATCGCACCGCGATACTCAACGCCTCCTTGATATCCACTGCACGAAGATCGACCGGTATGGCCTGCACCGCACCCCAAACCATGCCAACTTCCTTCGCCTGGAGGACGCCCTTCTTCATCAGGGCTGTGAGGGCGTTGCCGATCTCAAAGGGAAGGACTGCGGGAGCGACAAGATCGTGTCCGGTCGCCAATTCGACAATCCTGGCCCGTTCCGGCTCATCCAAGGCCACCGCCAGAAACGTATTTGTGTCTGCAACAATCTCCATAGGTACAATTGTACGCGAGGCAAATTGGATGTCAAGCCCTTCTGTCAAGAAGGCTACCTCGCCTGCTCCACACAGCGAGATTGCCGTTGATGTCTTGACTGACTTGGGATATCTTCTGTCTGTCGTGCGGGCGGGTGGCCCAGTGGGTTTGCGGTTCTTTGGCCGACACCAGAAGCCGAATCGTAAATAGTAAATCGTAGTGAGTAGATCTCAAGGGGTTGGCGCGATGGCGAAGGATATGGAGCAGCTTTACCAGGAGCGACTGAACCGGTACGTCACGGCCATGCGGAATGAGAAGCCGGATAGGATCCCGCTGCGGCCGTTCGTCGCCGAGTTCGTGGCCAAGTACGCCGGCTTCACCTGCCAGGACGTGGCCCACGACTACAACAAGGCGTTCGAGGCCGCCGTCAAGACCGCTCGTGACTTCCAGTGGGACGCCGTGGTCGCGAACATGGTCTATGTCTGGACGGGCCTGGCCCAGGCCGCGGGCCTACGATACTACGGCATTCCCGGCGTCGGCATCCCGCACACTGTGGGGTTCAATTACATCGAACCGCCGGAGGACAAGGCCTTCATGAAGGAGGACGAGTACGACGAGCTGATCGACGACCCGACCGCCTTCCTCTACAACAAATGGCTGCCCCGCGTCTCGACCGAGGTCAGCACAATCGGCGAGGCGTCCACTTACCGCAACAATCTGGCCCTGGTCAAGAGCGCGATGGCCATGCTCCAGTACTTCTACGCCTTCGGGCCGCAGGTGGCCAGGCTCCGCTCGGAATGCGGGGTCGCCGGCGCGATCGCGGGCATCTTCAAGGCCCCCTTCGACATCATCGCGGACAAGATGCGGGGCTACATCGGCCTGACGATGGACATGCAGACGCAGCCCAAGAAGGTGCTCAAGGCCTGCGAAGCCCTGATGCCGCACCTGGTCAACGTGGGCCTGACCACCTCCGACCCGACCAAGCTGGCGCCCATCGGCTACTGGATGCACCGCGGCTGCGTGCCCTTCGTCAATCCCAAGCAGTTCGAATCGCACTACTGGCCGACGCTCAAGCCGTGCATCGAGGAGTTCTGGAAGAACGGCCACCAGACGCTCTTCTACGCCGAGGGCCGCTGGAAGCACCACTTCGACGCCTTCCGCGAGTTGCCCGACCGCAGCATCGTATTCCACTGCGACCAGGACGACATCTTCGAGGTCCACCAGAAACTCCACGACAAGTTCGCCCTCAGCGGCGGCATCCCCAACATGCTCCTGAGCTACGGTTCGCCCGAGGAGGTGCGAGACTTCGTGATGCGGGTGATCCACGAAGTGGCCAAAGACGGCGGCTACATCATGGACGCCGGGGCGATCATGCAGAACGACACGAGCGTCGAGAACATGAAGATGATGACGCAGGTCTGCCGCGAGCACGGCGTCTATTCCAGCGGCAGCTACAAGCCGCCGGTGGCGACGCCGCCGTGCGATCTGCCGTCGTCGGTCGAGTCCCGCAAGAAGGTCCAGGGGATGGCCGGCAGGACGGTCCCGCGAGTCAAGCCGGGCGTCTGCTTCCCCTGGGAGGATCGCGTCAAGGACCTCCCCGACATCACCGGCGACAAGGCAATGATCCAGCGGATCTGGGAAGACATCGACGCGTTGGGCAATACGTATATCTGGCAACTTCTGCTTTCGTTCTAGCAGCTCAGGCATCCGTGGAGGACACAATGAACCATCGAATCGGACGCAGGGCTTTCCTAAGAAGAACGACTGCCCTTGTCGGCGGCGTCGCCCTGCCCTACTTCGTGCGTCCCTCGGCGCTGGGCTTGGCCGGGAGCGTCGCGGCCAGCGAGCGGATCACGCTGGGCATGATCGGCACAGGCGACCACGGACGACAGATGAACCTCAAGACCTTCCTCACGCACTCCGACGCCCACGTCCTGGCGGTCTGCGACGTGGACAAGGCGCAGCGGGAGATCGCCCGCAAGATGGTCGACGACAAGTACGGAAACAAGGACTGCACGGTCTACAACGACTTCCGCGAGGTCCTCGCCCGTGCCGACATCGACGCGGTGATGATCTCGACGCCGGACCACTGGCACGTGCCCATCGCGATTGCCGCCGCCAAAGCGGGCAAGGACGTCGAGTGCGAAAAGCCCACGCTGACGGTCGAGGAAGGCCGCAGGCTCGTCGAGACGATGAAGCGGTACAATCGCGTCTTCCAGTGGTCGACGGAGGACCGGGCCGTCGACGTCTACCACCGCATGTGCGAGCTCGTCCGCAACGGCAAGATCGGCAAGGTCCACACGATCCGGGTGGAACTGCCCAGCGGGCCGGATACGCCGGGCAATCCCGAGCCGATGCCGGTGCCCGAAGGCTTCGACTACGACCTGTGGCTGGGACCGGCCCCCTGGGCCCCCTACACGAAGGACCGCTGCCACTGGAATTTCCGCTGGATCTCCGACTACTCCGGCGGCATGCTCACCGACTGGGGCGCCCACCTGCTCGACGGCGCCCAGTGGGGCAACGACACCGAGCGCACCGGCCCGGTCGAGGTCGAAGGCAAAGGGGTGTTTTGGAGAGAGGGCCTGTTCGACACCGCCAAGGAGTTCCATATCGAGTACGCCTATGCCGACGGCGTGAAGCTGATCGTCACCTCGGGCACGCCGAGCCTGCGGTTCGAGGGCAGCGAGGGCTGGATCGGCAATCGCGGCTGGCGAGCCCCCCTGCAGGCCCAGCCCGCATCCATCCTGACTTCCACCATCGGGCCCGACGGAGTTCGCCTGTTCACCTGTCCCCAGGGCGAGCAGCGGAACTTCCTCGATTGCGTCAAGTCGCGGCAGGAGTGCTATTTCCCGCCGGAGATCGGCCAGCGGTGTTTCACGATCGCGCACATCGGCAATATCGCGATGCTGCTGGGCAAGAAGCTCAGGTGGGACCCGCAGGCCGAGCGGTTCACGAACGACGACGAGGCCAACCGCATGCTCGGCCGGGCGATGCGAAGCCCGTGGAATCTGCTGTAGAGATCATGGAATGAACGGTGTCATGCTGAACGAAGTGAAGCATCCGGCCCGCGAAGGGAAGATCGATCTTGGATTCGATGCTTCCTTTCTCGCTCAATGCCCAGATCCTTCGTTTTGGTCAGGATGACAGAGGAAGAAGGAGGACTCGCATCATGGCAAAATACACCTTGGCTCTCGTGGCAATCGCGGCTTTCACGGTCTCGCCTCTTGCCGCAACATCGAAGGATTGCAGCGAATGCCACAAGTTTCCGCTCACAAGCGACGATCTCTCCGCATGGCGGAGTCCGACGGAAGACTGGACCGTCGTTCAGGACGCGACGCTCGCTCCCGGCAACGAGAAGATGCTGACGGCCACGCCGGGGACCGGAGCCCTCATCAACGGCTCGGCGGGCAGAACCGTCAACCTCCTGAGCAAACAGGAATTCGGCGACGTCCGGGCCCACGTCGAGTTCATGGTCTCGAAGGATTCGAACTCGGGGGTATACTTCATGGGCCGCTACGAGGTCCAGGTGTTCGACAGTTGGCAGAAGCCGTCGGATTATCCCGGTATCGAGTGCGGCGGCATCTACGAACGATGGGACGAGAACCGCGAGCCCAAAGGCTACGAGGGCCATTCGCCGCGAGTCAACGCGTCGAAGGCGCCCGGCCAGTGGCAGAGCTTCGACGTGGTCTTCCGAGCCCCTCGCTTCGACAAGACCGGCCGAAAGATCGCCAACGCCCGTTTCGAGAAGGTGTTGCACAACGGAGTCCTCGTCCACAGCGATATCGAGTTGACCGGACCGACCCGCGCCGGCACGTACGATGACGAAAAGCCGCTGGGGCCGCTCATGCTCCAGGGCGACCACGGACCGGTGGCCTATCGCAACCTCTGGTTCGCCCCTGCGGGCCCGAACCCCTTCTTCGCGATGGACACCGCGACTCAGGACGCAAACCACAAGACCGCCTCGCAACAGGCTCAAATGCTCAAGGATTTGGGCTACGCCGGCATCGGTCCAGGCTACACGGGGGTGGCACCGCTGGCGGAGATGCTCAAGGAGCTTGATGCGCGGGACCTTCAGCTCTTCGCGGTCTATGCCGGCATCAATATCGACGCAGGAGCCCAGCCGTACGATCCATCATTGAAAGAGGCCATGAAGGTCCTGGAAGGTCGCAACGCGATTCTGTGGATCTTCGCGCAGAGCAAACACTTCGGTCCCTCGACCGTCGAAGGCGACGCCCGAGCGGTCGGACTCGTCCGCGAACTGGCGGACGCGGCTGCTTCGCACAAGGTCCGCATCTCGCTCTATCCTCACAACGCCTTCTGGATGGAGACGATCGAAGACGCCGTGCGGATCGCGGAGAAAGCAAAGCGTCCGAACGTGGGCGTCACGTTCAACCTGTGCCACTGGCTGCGAGTCAGCAAGAGCCGGGACGCGAGGGCGGCCATCGAGAAGGCCATGCCCTATCTGTCCGTCGTGAACATCAACGGCGCCGATTCCGACGGCAAAGACTGGAACACCTTGATTCAGACGCTCGATCGCGGTACCTTCGACGTGCGTGGATTCCTGGAGATCCTGCGGGACGCCGGGTATACCGGCCCGATCGGGTTCCAGGGGTACGGCATCGGCGGCGACGCCCATGAGAATCTCAAACGCACGATGGCCGCCTGGGAGAAGCATTCCCAGGTCCTTCGCGGCGATGTGACAGCATTCGGGGAACCGAAGAAGGCACCCTGACAGATGGAGTCCTATCGGTCCTATCGGTCTTATTCGTCCTATAGGACCGATGGGACTGATAGGACGTATAGGACAACCATGGACACTCTCAAGCTCTTGCGCGACTATTTTCCGACCGCGGTCTACACGGGCAAATGCCTCGTGTTCATCAGCGAGGACTGGCGGGTCGAACTGACCGAGCATAAGGACAGCGACTTCAGCAAAGTCTCCACGCACCCTTCGATCATCCGCGTGCGGATTTTCAAGCGGGCGTTGAACGGGGAGTTCGCCGCCGGCTTCTACGAGGATTTTCAGTTGCCCTCGCTGGGGGAACTGGCCGAGCAGATCGAGAAATACGTCCAGATGGCCATCGGCTCGAATCTCCGGGAAAACGTCGAGTGACCCATGCCTGAGCCCGCCATCCAGGAAGACGCCGACGGCGTGGTCTTTACCGCCAAGATCGTTCCGGGCAGCAGCCGCACGACCGTCGCAGGCGTCCTGGACGAAATGGTCAAGATCCGTGTGGCGGCCCCGCCGGAGAAGGGCAAGGCCAACCAGTGCCTGGTCGCCTATCTGGCTGGGCAACTCGGGGTCAAAAAGAACCAGGTCGATATCGTCGCCGGCCAAACGAACCCAATCAAACAGGTGCGAGTCGAGGGAATCTCCGCGGCGACGCTTCTTGAGAAGCTCGGTCTGAGCGATCCATAGGTTCCTCAACGGCCCCCTGGTCTATTCCGAAAGCTTCTTGAGCCGGATGTCGCGGACCGCGCCGGTCGTGATCCAGGTGGCGATCCCCAACGGCTGACAGAGATCGACCTCCGCACGAATCCCGATCTTGTGGTCGGTGGTGTCGAAGTTCACCAGTTCCTCGTCGTCGAGCCAGGCCAAAATCGTCTTGTCCTCCACGCGCAGACGGAGGTGATACCACTTGCCCCTCTCGAAACTCATGATGCGGGTGGTCTCGTTCTCGGAGGCATCGAAATAATCGATGGTCGACAGACCGCAGACGCTGCCGCCCCAGCCGCCGAGGACCAGGGTGCAGGTCTTATCCCCCACCGGGAACGTCAGGCCGCAGAAGAAGTCATTGCCCTCGACCCGCATCGCCTCCAGGCTGATCTCGTAATTCTCCCGAACGACCGGCCCGGTCCAGGTGATTCCGGTCATATAGCTGCCGATCTCCATGTAGATCGCGCCGTCTTTGACATGGACCTTCCCCTGTCCGCCAAAATCCGTCGGCTTCCAGAGCCCCAGGTTCTCTCCGTCGAACAGGCTGATCTCTCGATTGGGGGCGACGGAAGACCCTGTCGCCGGCTTGGACTCCTGGACCGGTTCGGCGGATTCGATTTTCGCACCCTGTTCACTCGAAGGCTGTGCAACAGGCCGAACTTGGGCAGGTTCCTCGGCGGACGGTTGCGCCGTGGACCGGCACCCCCCGGCCAACACCCACCCCACCACAAGGAGAATGCTCAAGACCATCACGTTATGGGTCTGATTGGGCGATTTGACACAAACCCCACGATTTTCCACTGAATCGGCCGAACTCATGGTGTCCTCCTGACAACTCGGGTTTTTGATTGAATAAGGTAGCCGCGCCGGTACAATTGCACAAGGGGAAACTGGAGGCCCCTTCCGCATGGCAGGCTATGGTGTCTTCGCCTCAAGGAGGTTGAACCACATGACGATAACAGGCGTATAGCCAAGTACTTGTGATAAGAGGGCTACATGAAAAGAGTCCTTCTGAGCATAACGATTCTCCTGGTTCTTTCGCCTTGGACGGCTTTCGGGCAGCGGGTGCGCCTGGCCCACACCGGCAAAACCGGGCTGAACGTCACCTCGCTGGAGCAGGTTCTGCGGCTCTCGGACGACCAGATCGATTTGGCCACGGCCACGCTGATCGCCTCGGAGTATTGGAGCAAGGTGGTCGCAGGCCGGCAGTATATCGAGCAGTTGGACGCCATGGCGACGGAAATCCTGGTCCGCCTGCGGCAGCAGCGGATCCCGACGGACGTCCGGGCCATCCCGATCATCAACCAGTACCTGTTCGAGGAACTGGGATTCAAGCCGGTCGCCCACGCCGACGACCCGAACGATCTGTTCCTCCATTCCGTCCTGGACCGACGACAAGGCTACTGCCTGAGCCTCTCGGTGCTCTATCTGGCCGTTGCCGAGCGGGTGGGCCTGAGCCTCCACGGCGTCGTCGTCCCCGGCCATTTCTTCGTCCGCTACGACAACGGACGAACCCGCTGCAACATCGAGACCACCAGCGGGGGAGCCAATCCTCCCGACGACTACTATCGGACGAAATTCAATGTCCCCGAGAACAGCCGCGACACCATCTACATGAAGAACCTCAACAAGCGTCAGAGTCTCGGCTGCTTCTTCAACAATCTCGGAAACGTCTACAGCGAGATCGGAGACGTGGATACCGCCATGCTGGCCCTGGAGCGGGCCGTCACGATCAACCCGACGCTCTCGGAATCCCGATCCAACCTGGGCAACATGTACCTCCAGAAGAACCGGGTCGGCGACGCGATCCAGCAGTATCGATCCGCCCTGAGTCTCAATCCGGGCGACTCCAAGACCTACTACAATCTCGGCAACGCCTACATGGCCAGCGAGGAATTCAACGCCGCGGCGTCCTCCTATCGACAGGCCCTCATGCTGGACCCAAACTGTATTGACGCCTATCGGAAGATCGCCGTGCTGCTGTGCAAACAGGAACGGTACAGTCAGGCTCTGGCTCAACTGAACGTGGCCCTGGCCCTGAACCGAGACAATCCGGATGTCCACGGCCAACTTGGAGACGTGTACTATCGGATGCAAGACTACGGCAACGGGCTGGCGAGTTTTCGCAGAGCGGTGGATCTGAAACCGGACTGGGCGGAAGCTCACTACGGCCTGGGCATCTGTCACGGGGCGCTGAACCAAACCGCCGACGAGATCCGGTCGTACCAACAGGCGCTGGCACTCAATCCGACGCTGCTCGGGGCCCTGGTGGACCTGGGCGGCGCGTACTTCAACCAGGAGAATTACGACCTGGCGGTGCAGTACTATCGGCAGGCGGTGACGGCCAGTCCGGAGGACGCGCGAATCCTGTACAATCTGGGCTCGGCCTATCTGAAGAAGGATCAGTACGATCTGGCGGTCAAGGCCTACCTCCACGTGGTCCGGATCGATCCCAAGACCCCCGACGCCCACCAGGGGCTGGCCTACGGATTTTATATGCTGGGCAAGTACCCCGAAGCCTTGCGACACGCCAACACCGCCAAGCGGCTCGGGGCCCAGGTCCCGGAGGATCTGGTCAGAGCCATCGAAAGCCGCCTGGCGCTGCCGTCCAGGGGCTCAGAAGAAGTTCCACCGGTCTCTTGACAGAACGGCGGCCCGCCAATAGAATAGGACGTCAACAAAGTGGGAGTCGGCAGCAGAGCTGCCTGAATGTGGGCAATTCCGGAAAAAAGCCGATCATCGGAATCCTCGGCGGCATTGCCTCGGGCAAGAGCACTGTGGCCGCGGAGTTCGAAAAGCTGGGCTGCGCCGTCATCTGCGCCGATGCCATCGCCCACGATCTGTTGACAGAGGATTCTGTTCGCGCTCAGGTGTGTGAGCTGTTCGGACGCGAGATCCTGCAGCCTGACGGCCGAATCGACCGCAGAAAACTGGCCGCCGTGGTCTTCGCGGACGCGAAAAAGCTGGCCGCCTTGAACGGAGTGATCCATCCTCGTGTCCTCCGGCGGACCGAGGAATTGATCGTCAAATACAAGGATTGCGCACGCGTCGAGGCGATCGTACTGGACATGCCCCTGCTGATCGAAGTGGGATGGGCGGATCGCTGCGATCGGTTGATCTTCGTCAAATGCGACCGCAAACGTCGTTGCGACCGGGTGAAACACAGAGATCTCATCGATAAACGTGAAATCGAAATTCGCGAAAATTTTCAGATTTCTGTGGACAAGAAGGCAGAGCTGGCCGATAATACCATAGACAACAATTCTGACTTCTTGACACTGGTCAGGCAAATCCAAGATATCTTCTCTGACATAGCTGAAAGCAGGTAGTGTGTTTCGTTCGGAAGCAGCGCCGCCGACCGCATCTTTTGCCAGGCCGTGTTTGCGGTGGTCTTGCGTGAGGCACTACCCCCTCGGAACCACTCGAGAGAAGATCGTTCACGTCGGCGACAGGCGTGTTGCCTGCATCTGTTGCGGAGGCAGGTGCGTGTCTGCACAAACCGGGGCAAGGGTGAGGTAGTGTTTTGTATCTTGCAAAAGGAGTAGTTATGGCCAAGGCCAAGACGACGAGAAGAAAAGGCGGTAAGAGGAAAGCTGCCGCTGTGGAAATGTCGGAAGAACAGCGCGAACAGCCTCGAGAGACAGAGCTGCGAGCCTCCCCCGTTGCCGCCCTGGACGAAGAAACAGCCGAGAGCCGCCCGACCGAAGAAGAGTCCCAAGCCGACGGACTTGAAGTCACGGACGGCATCGAGACCGGGGATGAAGAATCGACGCACGCCAAGTACGAGCGAATCAAGAAGGGCAACCTGTACCTCACGGACCTGCAGCGGCTCACCGTCGGCGATCTGCACGAGATGGCCAAGAGAGAGGGCATCACGGAGTACAGCGCCCTGAAGAAGCAGGATTTGATCTTCCGAATCCTCAAGGAACGCATCCGACAGAGCGGTCTGATGTACGGCGAGGGCGTCCTGGAGGTCCTCCCCGACGGCTACGGCTTCCTCCGTAATCCGACCTACAATTACCTGTCGTCCTCGGACGACATTTACGTGTCCCCGTCGCAGATCCGTCGTTTCGGCCTGCGGACCGGCAATATCGTTTCCGGACAAATCAGGCCCCCAAAGGACTCGGAAAAGTACTTCGCCCTGCTGCGCGTCGAGGCGATCAACTTCGAGAACCCCGACCTGCTGGCGGACAAGATCGTCTTCAGCGATCTGACTCCCCTGCACCCCGAGCAGCGGCTCATCCTCGAAACCGGCCACGACGAGCTGAACATGCGGATCATCGACCTGGTGACGCCGGTGGGCAAGGGCCAGCGAGGCCTGATCGTCGCTCCGCCGCGAACCGGCAAGACGATCCTGCTCCAGAAGATGGCCAACGCCATCAGCACCAATCATCCGGAAGTGAAGCTGATCGTGCTGCTGATCGACGAGCGGCCCGAGGAAGTGACGGAAATGGAGCGTAAGACCGCCGACTCCGTCGAGGTCATCAGCTCGACGTTCGACGAGCCCGCCGCCCGTCACTGCCAGGTGGCCGAGATCGTCATCGAGAAGGCCAAACGCATGGTCGAGTACGGCCAGGACGTCGTCATCCTGCTGGACTCCATCACACGCCTGGCGCGAGCCTACAACAACGAGACGCCCC
The DNA here is from genome assembly GCA_035476995.1 of Sedimentisphaerales bacterium. Taxonomy (GTDB): domain Bacteria; phylum Planctomycetota; class Phycisphaerae; order Sedimentisphaerales; family Anaerobacaceae; genus PLanc-01. Next base: position 11,465 of record DATIKY010000229.1, read on the forward strand.
ACTCCGGCCGTATCCTCACCGGCGGCGTCGACGCCGGCGCGATGCAGATGCCCAAGAAGTTCTTCGGCGCCGCACGAAAGGTGGAGGAAGGCGGCTCCCTGAGCATCTTCGCCACCGCCCTGATCGACACCGGGTCCAAGATGGACGAAGTGATTTTCGAAGAGTTCAAGGCGACCGGCAACATGGAGCTTCACCTGGATCGACGACTCGTGGATCGGCGCGTCTGGCCGGCCATCGAGATCACCCGCAGCGGAACCCGACGCGAGGAACTGCTGCTGGATCCGAAGGAGCTCGAGCTGGTGTACCGTCTCCGCCGGGTGCTGAGCGACCTGAACCCCGTCGAGGCCGTCGAGCTGCTCAAGAGCCGCCTGGCCAAGACGCGGAGCAACGCCGAGTTCCTGATGACCATGAACCTTGATTGATGTTCGTGGCCCGGCGTCGCCGGGATGACACAGGCGATCTGTGAAATGTCTCGACGCGGCGAGGCGACAAAATCGAGCCCTTTACAGGGCGTCCCTGTGGGATTAACATGACTTCCGGCAGACATCGTGTCTGCCGGAATTTTTTTGGACTGTCTTTACGTTTGGATGGGTCATGGCTGAGTTGTCGAAGGTGTACGATCCGAAAGCCGTGGAGGAGCAGATCAACAAGCTCTGGCAGTCGGGGTCCCATTTCCACGCGGAGCCGTCGCGAGACGGCCAGACGCGACCGCCGTTCACGATCGTGATCCCCCCGCCGAACGTAACCGCCGCCCTGCACCTGGGCCATGCCCTGAACAACACGCTCCAGGACGTGCTCATCCGCTTTCGCCGGATGCAGCAGCATGAGACGCTCTGGATGCCCGGCACGGACCACGCCGGCATCGCCACGCAAACGGTCGTCGAGAAACGCATCCTCGCCGAGGAAGGCCGCAAGCGCACCGATTTCCAACGGGAGGAGTTCGTCAAACGCATCCAGGCCTGGAAGGACGAGTACGAAACGACGATCCTCGGCCAACTCAAGGCCATGGGCTGCTCGTGCGACTGGCAGAGGACTCGCTTCACGATGGACGAAGTCTGCGCCAAGGCGGTCCGCGCGACGTTCTTCAAGCTCTTCCAGGACGGCCTGATCTATCGCGGCAAGCGACTGGTCAACTGGGACCCGGCCACGCAGACGGTCCTGGCGGATGACGAAGTCGAGCACGAGACGGTCCAGGGCCACTTCTGGTACCTGAAATATCCGCTCGTTGAGGCGGTCGAGGTGCCGCGTGATGCGGGCATCCTGCCCGCACGTGTCGCGGACGTCCCGTCCGCGAGTGCCGAGGGCGTCCCGCCCTCGGAGACCGGGCGAGAGCCAACCATCGAGAAGCGAATGGGCCGCTACCTGCCTCACTGGTCCAAGGATGATGCTGTGTACGCCGTCACTTTCCGTCTCGCGGACGCCGTCCCAGATGATATTTCCGAGGACTGGCGTCTTCAGCGACAGAATATCGTGCAACGTGCCCAGCAACAGGAACGTCCACTCAGCTATGACGAACGGGTCGAGTTACAGAGACTCCACTCGGCGAAGATCGAAGCCTTCCTCGATGCAGGGCATGGCGATTGTCTTCTCCGAGACCCGCAAGTCGCCCGAATTGTGCAGAACGCATTGCGGCACTTTGACCACGAACGGTATGAGATCGTCGCCTGGGCGATCATGCCCAATCATGTGCATGTGGTCGTCAGACCCTTCGCCGGGCAGGAGCTATCCAAGATCGTTCAGTCTTGGAAGTCCTTTACAGCCAAGGAAATCAACCGATTGCTGAACCGCCAGGGCTCGCTCTGGATGGATGAGTACTACGACCATCTGATTCGTGATGAGAAGGACCTCGCGAACCAGGTCAGCTACACGCTCGCGAACCCTGAGAAGGCGGGTCTGCAGGACTGGCTTTGGTATGGCATGATACGCTGTGAAGAACGAGGGCAAGATGCCCTCGGCACACGCGGGCGGGACGCCCGCGACACGTTACTCGTCACTCACGTCACCGTCGCCACGACGCGGCCCGAGACCATGCTGGGCGATACCGCCGTCGCCATGAACCCGTCCGACCCGAGAGCCCCCTACCTCGTGGGCAAGCAGATTCGCCTGCCCATCGTCGGGCGCCTCATCCCGATCGTCGCCGACGAACACGTGGTGCTGCCGAATCCCGAGAGCGAGGATGAGAAGGCCAAGTTCTCCACCGGCTTCCTCAAAGTGACGCCCGCCCACGATCCGGACGACTGGGCCATCGGCCAAAGACACAATCTGCCCGTGATCAACGTGATGGCGCCCGACGGCTCGATCAGCGACAAGCACGGCTGGCCGGACGCGACCGAGCCCGAGGCCCGCAATCTGCTGGGTATGGACCGCTTCGAGGCCCGCGAGGCCATCGTCGAGTGGTTCCGCCTGGAAAACCTGCTGGAGGACATTCGCGACTACACCCATGAGGTCGGCCACAGTTACCGCAGCCACGTCCCCATCGAGCCCTACCTCTCCGACCAGTGGTACGTGGCGGTCAAGCAGCCCATTCCCCAACTGGCCCAGGAGTTCGGCAGCGGCACAATCGAAGGGACCGATGTCCCGGTGAACTCGCTCGCAGGTCTGGCGCTGAAACCTCTGCTCGACGGCAACCTGCGATTCATTCCGGAACGATACGCCAAGACCTATCAGACCTGGCTGGAGAACCTGCGAGACTGGCCGATCAGCCGACAGCTCTGGTGGGGACACCGCATCCCGGTGTGGTCCAAGCCCGGCCAACAGAACGGTCAGAGGTTGCCCGATGGCGTTCATTCGGTTCAGGTGGACGCCGACGAAGGTCCCGTGGTCTTCGCCTGTGTCGCGCCGGACCATGAGGACGTCGAAGACGCTCTCGCATCACAGGGATGGAAGCGTGACTCCGACGTGCTCGACACCTGGTTCTCGTCGGCCCTGTGGCCGTTCAGCACGCTGGGCTGGCCGGCCGAGACGCCGGAAGTCAAGCGGTTCTATCCGGGCAACGTGCTGTGCACCGCCCGCGAGATCATCACGCTATGGGTCTCCCGCATGGTGATGATGGGCCAGTACTGCGCAGGCGATATCCCGTTCCGCGACGTCTACATTCACGCGATGATCCAGGACGGCGAGGGCCGCAAGATGTCCAAGAGCCTGGGCAACGGGATCGATCCGCTGGTCGTCATCGACAGCCACGGCGCCGACGCGATGCGGTTCACCCTGGCGACCATGACGACCGACACGCAGGACATCCGCATGCCGGTGGCGTCCATGACGCTGCCGGACGGGCGGACCGTGAACACCTCGCCCAAGTTCGACGTCGGCCGCAACTTCTGCAACAAGCTGTGGAACGCATCGCGGTTCGCCATGATGAATCTCGAAGGCGTGGACCCCGCCGGCTTCGATGCGAGCCGACTGGACCTCACCGACCGCTGGATCCTGTCCCGGCTGGCGACGACCCGCGACGAGGTGACCGCGGCCCTCGAATCGTTCAAGTTCAGCGAGCCGGTGAACCTCTTGTACCGTTTCTTCTGGAACGACCTGTGCGACTGGTATCTCGAGTGGGCCAAGCACCGCGTTCGGGACGAGGCGGCCAAGGGAGTGGCCCAGAACGTTCTGGCCTTCGTGCTGGACCAGACCCTGCGTCTGTCGCACCCGTTCATTCCGTTCATCACCGAGGGCATCTACCAGAACCTCAAGGACCTGGCGCCCGTTCGAGAGTTGCGGGGCGTCGCCTCCGGCGACAACCCCGACGCCCTCGCGATCGCGCCGTGGCCTCAGAGCCTGGAGTCTTTGAAGGACGCGGTGGCCGAGGCGCAGATCCAGGTCGTCCAGGACGTCGTGCGGGCGATTCGCGACCTGCGAAGCAAGTACAACATCCCGCCCAGCGTCAGGCTCAAGGCCTCCGCCTCTGCGCCCCAGGTGATTTCAGACGTGCTCCAAACCGGCAGCGATCTGGTCCGCCAACTGGCAGGACTGGAGTCGTTCCAGGCCGCCGAGGGGCTCGCCAAGCCGAACAACGCCGCGACCGCCATAGTAGAAGGGACGCACGTCTACGTGCATGACGTGATCGACCCCGAGGCAGAACGGGCACGGCTGACGAAGCAGAAACAGGAAATCGAACAGGCCCAAAAAGGCTTCGAGAGCAAGCTGGCCAACGAGAACTTCGTGGCCAGGGCCAAACCCGATGTGGTCGCCCAGACGCGGGAGAAGCTCCAGCAACTCCAGGAACAGCTCCAGGCAGTCGAGAGGCATCTGTCCGAACTTGGCGGGTAGAAGATGGATTTCCGAAAAACAGCCATTCGATCTGCATTCTTCAAGGAGATCGGTTTCACGATTTCCTTGAAGAATCGGTGGAGTGTGTACTCTGGAATGGACTCATTGTTTGGGAGGGAGGAATCGCAAGGCAGATTCTTCCCTCCTGAAGCAGGTCGAATGGCTGTTTTTCGGAAATCCCGTTAGGAGATACAGGGGGATCGAATGGAAGTGGAAGTGGAACTGTCGCGGATCATCATCAATGAGACTTCCGACCAGCAGATCATCGTGCTGAAGGAGCGTCACGGCACGCGAGGCTTCCCCATCGTCATCGGGATCGTAGAGATCTTCGCGATCGACCGGAGGCTCAAGGGGATCAAGCCGCCCCGTCCGATGACCCACGACCTCCTGGCCAGCGTGATCGACAGCCTCGGCGCCAAAGTCGAGCGGATCGTGATCAGCGACCTCCGCAACCACACGTTCTACGCGAGGATACACCTGAGCATCGACGGGCGCACGGTCCACGTCGATTCCCGACCCTCCGACGCCATCGCGCTGTGCGCGGCCCTGCAGGCCCCTATCTTTGTGGCCGAGCACATTTTCGATCTGACGAATCAGTGACGAAGGTCGCCACGAGCATCAGTCCGACCGCGATGCATAACCAGGCGTCGGCCACGTTGAACGTGTGCCAGTGCCGGCCGGGCCAGTAGACCACGTCGATGAAGTCGCGGACCCGTCCGTCGTTGAAAATGCGGTCCCACAGGTTTCCGCTGACGCCCGCGGCGAAGAGCCCCAGAGCAACCTGAATGGCCCGCTGCCTGGCGGTCCCGAAAAAGAACACGCCGAGAATGATGAGCATCGCCAGCACGGCGACCCCGATCAAGAAGGGTCGCTGTCCGCCGGCGATTCCAAAGGCAGCGCCATCGTTCAGAGCCAGTTGAAACGACAGGAAGCCGTCGATGATCGTGACCCGCTGCCCCGGCTTGTCCCTCAGCGAGGCAAAAACAGCGTGCTTGGACCACAGATCCGCCGCCAGACCGAGGAGCATCATGGGCCAGAAGATCAGGTGTCCCGTCGCGTCGGGCAGCTCGATGCGCTGACGGAGATTCAATAGACCGCTCGATGCGATAGGTTCGATCCTTTCTTGGTTGCCGGTATCCATGATGTCAGCAGCTCAATCCCTGCAAGAAGTCCTCTTATCTGACGTTATCGCGAATCAGCTTCTCCAGCGCCTGACGCTTGGGCTGGTCCGGGTTGATAACCAACGACCGGCGCCAATGCCCAACACCCTGCTGGCGCCAGCGGTCGTCCCCGGTCTGGTCGGCCTTGAGCATGCAGGCGACGCCCAGGCCGCGGTAGGCCTCCCAGTCGTTGCCGTCCAATGCGATCGCTTTGTGATACGCCTGCATCGCCGGATCCAGATCGCCCAGTTTGATGAGGCAATACGCCAGGTGGCGCAAGGCCGTACCGTCCCGAGGCCGCAACTGCGTCGCCGAGACCAGAGCCTGCCGGCCCTGCTCATACCGCTCGGCCTTGACACTGGCTACGCCCAGGGAGATCAAAACGTTCGGATCGGGCGATTCGGGCGACCACATTCTTTCATAGACCCCGATCGCTCGGACGTAGTCCTTCTGTCCTTCGTAAGCCTTCGCCAACACAGGCAGCAATTCCCGCGATCGCCCCTCCCCGGCTCGCTCGCAATAGGCTTGCGCCTTGGCGTACTGTCCGGCCTTCACGGAGCAACTGGCCGCCCCCGCCAGGGCCTCGAAACTGTTGGGGTCCAGTTCCACAGCCCGTCCGTACGCGTCGGCCGCCTGGGGATGCCTCTTCAGGTCCTCGTACGTCCGCGCCAGATTCAACTGGTGCTCGAACGACCAGGCGTCCAACTTGACCGCCTGCTTGAACGCGGCCAGGGCCTTCTCGTGTTCCCCCAGCTTCCGGCAGGTCTTTCCCAGCTCCGCATACGCCAGGACGAACTTCGGATCGGCCTTGATCACCTCGTTGAGCTTGTCGATCGCGAGCCGGTCCTGGCCCAATTCGCGTAACGCCACGGCGTCCAGATAGAGATTCACCACAGGCTGTCGCGGAACGCACCCGAACAACAGGCACACCCCCAGCACGACGAACCTCGCCGAATCGATTCCGCTCTTGACCGCGTCCACCAACAAGCATCCTTTCCAGACGCCCGCACGCCAATCGTTCTGAACACCGCATCTTGCCGGAGGACGGATTATACCAGAACGCCTGCCCCAGTCAAAACCATTGGCAGCCGGTCCCGAACCCTGGAGGCATCGTCCAAAGATTTGACACGCTCCCCCGCCGCCTATATGATATCAGGCCCGCAGACTATCCGGCGGGCCGTTTCTGCGCTTCGAATCGGGCCCCCAGACGCGATGCGTCGCAGTGGGACCTTTGTGCACTTGTTTGAAAGGCATGCGTTAGATGACAAAAGAGAAGATCGACCTGAAGAAGAGGCCGTGTGTTCTAATCATCCGCGACGGCTGGGGTTACAATCCGGACCCGAACGAAGACCAGTACAACTCGATCAAGCGGGCCCATGTCCCGACCGACGACATGCTCATGGCGGAATACCCTCATTGCCTGGTGCACACCTACGGCGAATGGGTCGGCCTGCCCGACGGCACCATGGGCAACAGCGAGGTGGGCCACCAGAACATCGGGGCCGGCCGGGTCGTGCCCCAGGAATCGGTGCGGCTGACCTTCGCGATCCGCGACGGCTCTTTCTTCCAGAACGAGCAGTTTCTCAAGATGGTCGACTTCGTCAAGACCCACAAGGGCAAGGTTCACTTCATGGGTCTGGCCAGCGACATTGGCGTCCATTCCCTGCTGGGGCACCTCTATGGCCTGCTCGAACTGGCCAAACGCAACGACCTCCAGGACGTCTTCATCCATGCCTTCACGGACGGACGCGACTCCCCGCCCGACAGCGGCCTGGGCTACATCACCGGCATCGAGAAGAAGGCCGCCGAGATCGGCGTCGGCAGAATCGCGACCGTCGCCGGGCGGTTCTATGCGATGGACCGGGACAGCCGCTGGGATCGCGTGCAGAAGGCCTTCGAGTGCCTGCGGTTCGGCAAGGGCCAGAAGGCCCGCAGTGCGACCGAAGCCGTCAGAAGCAGTTATGAAAAGGGCGTGACGGACGAATTCATCGAGCCCACCGCCATCGTCAACGAGGAAGGCGATCCGATCGCGACGATTTCCGACGGGGACGGCGTCGTGTTCTTCAACTTCCGAGGGGACCGGCCCCGTGAGCTGACCCGCGTCTTCGTCGATCCGGACTTCAAGGAGTTCACCCGGGCGGTCCAGCCGAACCTGTATTTCGTCTGCATGACGGAGTACGACGCCTCGATCCCGGCGCCGGTGGCTTTTCCCAAGCCGAGCAAAATGAAAAACACGCTCGGCGCATACTGGGGCTCCCTCGGGCTCAAGCAGTTCCGTTGCGCCGAAACGGAGAAGTACGCCCATGTGACGTTCTTCTTCAACGACTACAACGAAAAGCCCTTCAAGGGCGAGGATCGGCAGATCGTGCCGTCCCCGAAGGTCCGCACGTATGACCTCAAGCCCGAGATGAGCGCGTACGAAGTGACCCACGTCGTGCTCGAGCGTCTGGAGTCCGACAATTACGACGCCATGGTCGTCAACTTCGCCAACCCCGACATGGTGGGCCATACGGGCGACCTGAACGCCGCGATCAAGGCGGCCGAGACCGTCGATGAGTGCGTCGGCAAGATCCTCGCCAAGGTCAAGAGCCTGGGCGGAGCGGCCATCGTCACCGCCGACCACGGGAACTTCGAGAAGATGATCGACGGCTCGCCCAACAGCCCGCACACCGCGCACACCGTGGGCGACGTGCCCTTGATCATCTTCGACGACGAGTTCAAGGGCCGCAAGCTCCGCGAAGGCGGCACCCTGGCCGACATCGCGCCGACGATGCTGGAAGTCATGGGGTTGCCTCAGCCCAAGGAGATGACCGGCAAGAGCCTGCTGCAATCGTAATGCCGGACAGGAAATGTGGAACCGCACGGCCAGACTCCTTGCGTCTGGCCGTGTTCGCTTGGAGCGCAATGGAGTCTGACGCGCGTTCGTGGCAGTGGAGGTCTCGGGACCTCGAAGAGAACGCACCAGACGACCGTCGGGGCTGTATCACGCTTATGAGTCGCATCATCGTCCTCGATCGCAACATGGTGAACCTGATCGCCGCCGGCGAGGTAGTCGAACGTCCGGCCAGCGTCGTCAAGGAACTGGTGGAAAACAGCATCGACGCCGGGGCCACCTCCATCACGGTGACGATCGAAGACGGCGGCCGCAAGCTCATCGCCATCAGCGACAACGGCAACGGCATGGACGCGAACGACCTGGAGACCGCCTTCGAGCCCCACGCGACGAGCAAGGTCAAGGAAGCCGACGACCTGAACCGGATCGCGACGCTCGGATTCCGCGGCGAGGCGCTGGCCAGCATCGCATCGGTGTCGCAGGTCCGCGCGGTCAGCCGCACGCCGGACAACGACCAGGCCCACTGCATCGAGATCGACTGCGGCGAGAAAGGCCCCGTCGCTCCGTGCAGCGGAGACGTCGGCACGACGATCCAGGTCCGCGACCTGTTCTACAAGACCCCGGCCCGGCGAAAATTCCTGCGTACCGCCAACACCGAGCTGGGCCACATCACCGAGCAGTTCGCGAGGATCGCCCTGCCCCAGGGCAACCTGGACCTGGCGCTGATCCACAACGGGCGGGAACTGTACCGCCTCTCGAAGACCGAGAGCCTCAAGCAGCGGGTCGGCCAGCTCTTTCCGATGCTCGTATCCGGGACCGGCGACGACCTGATCGAGACCGAGACCCACGAGAAAGGCATCCGCATCAAGGCCCTGCTCGGCCTGCCCGGCCTGTCGCGCACGAGCAACCAGTTCCAGTACGCGTTCGTCAACGGCCGCTTCATCCGCGACAAATTCATCTCGCACGCGATCAAGGAGGCATACCGCGGCATGCTCGACGCCAACCGGCTCCCCGTGGTGTTCCTCTTCATCGAGATGCCGTTCAGCGAATACGACGTGAACGTCCATCCGACGAAGATCGAGGTGCGGTTCTACAACTCGAACCTGATCCATTCCCAGGTCCTCGGCGTCCTGCGAGAGCGTCTGCTGGGCACGAACCTCAACATCGCCGCCCAGTTGTCCGCAAGAGAATCGCCGCCGGGGGACGAGGAGAATGTCGGTCGGGACTTGCGAAGGCAGCAGATTGCCGACGCGATGGCCGAGTTCTTCCGCAAACAGCGACCGGTCCATCAGCAGCAGCAATTCGATCTACGCGTCGAGAGCGCTCCCGACCGCCGCGAGCCGGCGTACGCGAGAACGACGATCGACCGGCCCGCTCCGACGCCGATACCGTTCCAGGTTCCCGCCCCGGACGTCAAGTACCTCCAGATCCACGACAGCTACATCATCGAGCAGACCGACGAGGGGTTCGTCATCATCGATCAGCACGCCCTGCACGAGCGAATGCTGTACGAGCTCATGCGTCGGCGACTGGAGCGGGAGAACCTCGAATCGCAGAGACTCCTGCTGCCCGAAAGCTTCGACGTCACCGAGGCGCAAGCCGGGGCGATCGAAAACCACGCCGACATGCTGACCCAACTGGGCGTCGAACTGACCGCGTTCGGCCCGCGGACGTACGCGATCCAGACCTTTCCGACGATGCTGTCGGGCGTTTCTCCGCTGGAGTTCATCCACGGCCTGCTCGATCTGCTCGTCGAACGCGGCGACGCCGTGGCCAGGCAGGACCTCTTTGACGACATCCTGAACATGGCCGCCTGCAAGGCGGCGATCAAGGCCGGACACAAACTGACCGACAGTGAGATCCGGCAGTTGCTCGCGGACCGCGAGCGGTTCGAATCGACGAGCCGGTGCCCCCACGGCCGGCCCACGACGATCCGATTCTCGATCAGCGAACTGGAGAAGCAATTCAAGAGAACCTGATGCGTACATGGTGGCTTCTATCGATCGCGACGGCGCTGTGGATGGCGTTGGGATACGTCCTGGCGGGGTCCCGCGAGGACCAGGCCCCTGGCGTCCGTCGATCGCAAGCCCCCGTCCGGATCGTTTCGATGGCCCCGAACCTCACGGAGATCCTCTTTGCCATCGGTCTCGGTCCCAGCGTCGTCGGGGTGACGCAGGACAGCGACTACCCCCCCGCTGCGAAGGACAAGCCGCGGGTCGGCACATTTTGGCAGCCCGACATCGAGGCGATCATCGCGACCCGGCCCGATCTGGTCGTAACCGAAACGTTCGAACAGCACCGGGACCTGGCCAGGAGATTGCAGCGCATGGGCTACGACAGCCTGATGGTTGACGTGGACACGATCAGCGGGCTGTACGACGGGATCCTCGCGCTCGGGCAGGCCGCAGGCTCGGCTCGACAGGCCCAGACGCTGTGCGAAGACATGCAGACCCAGATCGACCGGCTCATCGCCGCCACCGCCGGCCGGCGTCGCGTGAAAGTGCTCTGGGTCGTCCAGAGAGAACCGCTCCGAGTGGCCGGACGGGCGACGTTCGTCAACGAAATGATCGAGCTGGCCGGAGGGGAGAATGCCGTCGGCCCGACCTTGCACGTGTATCCCGCCATCGGGGCCGAGCAGGTGATCGCCGCAGCCCCCGAGGTCATTATCGAGCCGGCGATGCTGCCGGGGATGATGGACGAACAACGGACCCAGGCCCTTTCGTATTGGAGCCGATTCGCGAATGTCCCGGCCGTCCGGGCCGGGCGAATCCATGTGATCGACGGCGACATCGTTTCCCGGCTGGGCCCCCGGCTGCCCGAGGGTATTCAGACGATTGCCAGGTGTCTTGGCCCGGACTTGTTCGGAGACTGACGAGTGCACCCGCCCCTGACGCCCAGAATGCTGCTGTTGCGGACGAGTCTCGCGGCGACTCTGCTCGCGGCGGTTCTTCTGGTCTGCTCGCTGGTCGGCCCGCAGGAGATTTCGCTGAAAGCGGCGCTGCAGGGCGTCCAAGTCGCAGGGCTTCCCAACCCGGATTATGAAATCCTCGTGCAGGTTCGGATTCCGCGAGTGTTGCTGGCCGCCATGGTCGGAGCGGCGTTGGCTGCTTCCGGCGTGATCTTTCAAGCCCTGCTGCGGAATCCGCTGGCCGATCCCTACATCCTCGGCGTTTCCAGCGGAGCGGGGCTCGGCGCGATGCTCGCTGTGATCGGCGGCTTGGGCTGGACCCTCTGGGGACGGTCCCCCATCGCGGTCTTCGCGTTCCTCGGGGCCCTGGGCACCGTCTGGCTGGTCTGGGCCCTCGGGCGCATCACCGGGAAGCACCAGGTCACCGGACTGCTGCTGGCCGGGGTCGTGGTCAACGCCTTCTTCTCGGCGATGATCATGTTCCTGATCTCGATCGCCAAGAGCCAGCATCTCTATGCAACCATCTTCTGGCTGATGGGCAACATGACCGAGGAGGATTGGTTCGTCCTCTGGGTCGGCGGCGGCGGCATCCTGGCCGGCATCGTGGCGCTGTTCTTTCTCGGTCCCCAGCTCAACATCATCAGCGTCGGACGCCAGGACGCGCGGAGCGTCGGCGTTCGGGTCGAACGGGTCGAACTGGCCGCTTTCGCCATCTCGGCGTTCATTACCGCCGTGGCGGTCAGCCTCAGCGGGCTCATCGGGTTTGTCGGTCTGATCGTGCCCCACGCGGTCAGGCTTGTCTTCGGACCCGACCATCGCCAGCTCGTGCCTTTGAGCAGTCTGGTCGGCGCGATCTTCCTCGTCGTGGCCGACACGGTGGCCCGAATGGTCGTGGCGCCAGCCCAGTTGCCGGTCGGGGTGGTCACCGCCATGATCGGCGGCCCGTTCTTTCTATTCCTGCTCGTTACGCACAGCAAGAAGGTATACTGGGCGACATGACTCCCGCGATCGAGGTCAGACAGGTGAGCTTCGAATACGGCCCGCACAGGCCGGTCCTGACGGGCCTCGATCTGGGCGTGCGTCCCGGGACCTTCCTGGCGGTGGCCGGTCCGAACGGGGCCGGCAAGAGCACGCTCATCCATCTCATGGCCGGCGTCCTCAGGCCCCAGTCCGGCGCCGTGTTTCTGGAGGGCAGGGACCTGCGTTCCTACGGCGTGCGAGACCTGGCTCGAAAGGTCGCTCTGGTCCGGCAGGAGTTCGTTCCCGCCTTCGGGTTCTCAGTCTACGAAACCGTCCTGATGGCCAGAACCCCCTGCTACGGCCAATGGGGTTTCGAGAGCCGCGAGGACCGCGAGACCGTCGCCAGGGCTCTCGAACGAACCGACACAGCGAGATTCGCCTCCCGACCGCTGGGCAGCCTCAGCGCGGGCGAACGACAACGCGTCTTCGTCGCCAGGGCCCTGGCCCAGGACACCCCGATCCTGCTCCTGGACGAACCCACGTCCTTCCTCGACCTCAGGCATCAGGTCGCCATCTACGACCTTCTGAAATCCATCCAGCAGGAGACGGCCTCCACGATCGTCGCGGTAACCCACGAAATCAACCTGGCCTCGCAGTACTGCGACGAAGCCCTGCTGCTCTATCCCTGCCGGCGAGAGGGTCCGCCTTCAGCCCATCCCGTCTCCCCTTCAGACTACCGCATCGGCTCGACCCGCGAGGTTTTCGCGCCCGAAGAGATCCGGCGAGCATTCGGCGTCGGCATCTTCTCCGGCGTCCTCGGCTCGGAACGGTTCGTCCTCCCTCTGGGTGAAAGAGCCAAAGACGCCAACCTCCTACGCCCTCCCGACGTAGTATAGACAAGGTTTTCGCGAAGGCCTCGCGGCCGGCAGTCTCCGTCATTATGGGACGCCTAGGACAACCTCGGCGGGTCTGTCGAGCCATGGCGATTTTTCGTGAAATTGGGCTATGAAGAAAGACGACCATATGGTATATTACGGCGTTCTATAGATATGATCATACTTGGTTGTCAGCAAGTGAGAGGTAGATACCGACGTGGCTGAGAAACGAAAGAAAACATCCAAGAAGGACGTCGCACAAGAGCAGATTACGAAATCGCCCCTCAGCGCAAAGGAAATTGCCGCGTTCAAGACGTTGCTCCTGCAAAGACGTCGTGAGATCCATAGGAACGTCCACGAGATCGAGGGCGAAACGCTCCGAAAATCGAGACTGGACGCCAGCGGTGATTTGTCGAGCATGCCGATCCATATGGCGGACCTGGGAACCGACAATTTCCAGCAGGAGTTCTCGCTGGGATTGATGGACAGCGAGCGACAAATCATCACCGAGATCGACGACGCTTTGCACCGCATCGAGGCCGGCACGTATGGAATCTGCGAAGGCACGGGCAAGCCGATCGCCAAAGCCAGGCTCGATGCGCAGCCCTGGGCCCGGTATTCCGTCGAGTACGCCCGACTGATGGAACGGGGTCACATCCGGGAGACGGAGTAGGCGACGAAGGATCTCGATGCATGAGGAAGGGATTCGCATGACGGACCGAGACCGAATGAGGAACGATCATTTGGATTCGACCCGGCGATTCCTCTGCCCGAAATGCAACCGTCCGGTGGCGATGACCCAGGAAGGCTCCGCGAGCCTTCCCCGCTTCTTCCCGTTCTGCTCCGAGCGGTGCAAGCTGATCGATCTGGGCGCGTGGTTCGACGCCGACTACCGCATTCCCTCCAAACCGGATGAAGATGGCGAAGAATCCGCCGGCGATCTCCCCTCCGCCGGCCGGGAGAACGCCCCAGAATAGCGGCGTCTTCTTGTGGACACCGCGGCTTCCACGCAGTACCATACCCGCGGTTCATTCGGTTTTTCCGTACTGCCGCGATGCGGTGACTTGGTCTGGAAAGGAGGCATCATGGCCAGTGAAAGAGAATCCCGGTCGCCCCTGACGAGCTTTCTCTTCCCCCACATCTTCCGGTCTTTCCGCATGGCGATTCAACCCTCCTGCCTGATCCTGGCATTCGCCGCCCTGACCGTCATCTGCCTGACCGGCTGGCTGATGGACCTGAGCCGCACGGTGGTCGTCTCCACGGAGAATCAAGTGACACTCCCCGGAAGAATCCCTGGACGATGGCCTCAAGGCGGGGTCTCCGAACTCCAAGCCTATCTGTGTTCCCCGGCGCAGTGCGAAAGCCTCATCAATTCCCCTTCCTCTTCGCACACCAAGACCGGCGTATTCAACGTGTTGGCCGGTTTCGCCGGTGCGGAGTTCCAGACCCTGACAACCGCCCTGCTGTCTCTGGACATCCGTCCGTTCGTCACCAGTCTCGTCAACAGCATCCAGCGGTCCGCCCGGGCCGTGGTCTGGGCCTTCGCGTACCACACGCTCTACAGCCTGGTCTTCTTCGCCGTCGCCCTGGTCGCCCTGTCGGCGGCCGGAGGGGCGATCTGCCGGATCAGCGCCCTGCAATTCGCCCGCGGGACTCATCCTGGTCTCACAAAGGCGTGCCGCTTCAGCAGACGAAGGCTGGCGAGCCTCGTCGCCGCGCCGATCGGTCCATTGATCATGGCTTTTCTGCTGGGCCTGCCGATCATCCTGCTGGGCGTCATCGGAAACATCCCCGTCGCCGGGGAACTTCTCGCGGGCCTGCTTCTGCCCTTGGCCTTCGTCCTGGCCCCCTTCATCGCAGTGGTCCTCATCGGGGAGGCCGCCGGACTGGGTCTGATGTTCCCTGCCGTCGCCTATGAAGACTCCGACTTCTTTGACGCGGTCGGCCGTTCCTTCAGCAGCGTCTACGCCCAGCCCTGGAGGCTGGGTTTCTATACGCTCTTGGCCACGATCTATGGGGCTCTCTGCCATCTCTTCGTCCGTCTCTTCGCCTGGGTCCTGCTCTGGGTCACCGGGTGGTTCCTCCAACTGGGCCTCAGCGACGGGAAATTCCTGACGCTCTGGCCGACGCAGGACGCCGCCGGCCTCGAAGGGATGGGCACAGCGCCCGGCACCTGGTCCCTGTGCATCGGGGCGTTTCTCGTGCGGCTCTGGACCCTGGGGATCGCCGGACTGACCGTGGCGTTCCTCATCAGCTTCTATTTCACGGCCAATACGATCATCTACGCCCTCCTGCGCCGCCACGTCGATGGGACCGAGATCGAGGAGGTATACGAGACCTGCGAACAGGGATCGGGCGAGGGCACGGGCCGTGCAAGCATGACGGCCGCCGGGCCCGAACCAACGGACACAACGTCCGAATAACCGCACTCCACTCGACTGCAAGTGAACTCCCCCCGGACCTGTGCCGATGATAGGGATGGACCCGTGTGATGGTCCGCTTTGCCACAGGACCCGAAACAGCCGTTGACGCGAAAACCAGGTGCGATGCCGGGGGAATATGCCTGATCCACATATAAACACCGACGCCAGGCCCAGCGAAGGCGGGCGTCTGCGGCTGCCTCTCTTCCCGGCCGGCTTCCTGTTGACCTTCCGCAAACCGCTGATCGTCCTGGCCCACATTCTGGCTTTCGCGGCCTCGCTGATGTTCTCTTTCCTGGTCGCCAACAACATGCAGTTCCGCCAGGAATGGTTCGTCCGGCAGTATCCGTTCCTCCTGCTGCTCGTGCTGTTGATCAAACTCCCGGTCTTCGGGATCTTCAAGCAGTATCGCGGGTGGTGGCGGTACGTGAGCATCGCGGATCTTCTGGGCATCCTGAGGGCCTCGCTGGTCAGCACGCTGATCCTCGTTACGCTCTGGTTCATCGTGATCCTCCAAATCTCCGCGATCCGGCGGGCCCTGCCCCCCGGCATCGCCGCGGTCAGCCAGGGCGTGTTCATGGCCGACCTGTTCGCCACGATCCTCCTGCAGGCCGGGCTGCGAATGATCACCCGCCTGTACCACGAGGAATTCCGCACGACGGAGACGCGCCGGTTGACGCGGTTCCTGATCGTCGGCGCGGGCAATGCCGCCGAAGCTCTCCTTCGCGAGATTCACCGGATGCCGGTCAGCCAGTACCAAACGATCGGCTTTATCGACGACGATCCCATCAAACAGGGCATCAGCATCCACGGCATCCCCGTCCTGGGGACCGTCGCGGAACTGCCGCGGATCTGCAAGGACCGAAGCATCGAAGAGATCGCCATCGCCCTTCCCTCGGCCACCCGCCAACAACTCCGTCGGGTCATCCAGGTGTGCGAAGGCACCCAGATCCGGTTCCGAACCGTGCCTTCCATCACCGACATCGCCTCCGGCCGGCTGCGGGTTTCCGAGATCCGCGACGTAGACATCAACGACCTGCTCGGTCGAGAGGTCGTACAGCTCGACGGCGATCGAATCGAGACGTTCGCCCGAAACCGAGTGATCCTGGTCACCGGAGCCGGCGGCTCCATCGGCTCCGAGATGTGCCGGCAAATCTGCCGCCACGCCCCCCGGCGGCTGCTGCTCGTGGAGCAGGCGGAGAACCCGCTGTTCTACGTGGAACGGGATCTGCGCCACCAGTTCCCGGACGTTCAAACCACGCCCCTGATCTGCGACATCACGGATCGGGCCCGAGTCGAGGCGGTCTTCGCGAAACACCAGCCCCAGGTGGTCATCCACGCCGCGGCGCACAAACATGTGCCCCTGATGGAGCTCAATCCGAGCGAGGCCGTCAAGAACAACGTGCTGGGCACGCAGACCGTCGCCGACGCGGCCGACCGCCATCGGGCCACGCGATTCGTCATGATCAGCACGGACAAGGCGGTGAACCCGACCAGCATCATGGGATCGTCCAAGCGGATCGCCGAGATGTACATCCAGGACCTGGCCAAGACGAGCAGAACGCAGTTCATCACCGTTCGGTTCGGCAACGTCCTGGGCTCCGAGGGCTCGGTCGTTCCGATCTTCAAGAGGCAGATCGCCGAGGGCGGACCCGTCACGGTGACGCACCCCGACATGAAACGCTACTTCATGACCATCCCGGAGGCCAGCCAGCTCGTGCTCCAGGCCGCGGGCATGGGCCAGGGCGGCGAGATCTTCGTCCTGGACATGGGCGAGCCGGTGAAGATCGTGGACCTGGCCAAGGAACTCATCACGCTCAGCGGCTTCCGGCCCGGCGAGGACATCGAAATCGTGTTCACAGGCCCCCGCCCGGGCGAGAAGCTCTTCGAGGAACTCCGCATCGAGGGCGAAGACATGCAGCACACCTGCCATCCCAAGATCAGCATCTGGAAGAACATCCCGATGGACCGCGCGGCTCTGCGGGCGGGGATCGAAGACCTCA
Source organism: Sedimentisphaerales bacterium (assembly GCA_035476995.1). Lineage (GTDB taxonomy): Bacteria > Planctomycetota > Phycisphaerae > Sedimentisphaerales > Anaerobacaceae > PLanc-01. Next base: position 28,887 of record DATIKY010000229.1, read on the forward strand.
TTGAACTGGCCTGCAGGCCGGACCGGGACCCCAGTGCAATCGCCGCCAGAATCAAGGATCTCGTCCCGGAGTACGCGACCGCGGCAGCGGTCCCGTCTGGGGCCTCCCGCTGATGTGAGAACGGCGCGCGCCGCTCATCTCGGCATTTCCCGGCAAAGACCCCAACAAAAAAGCCGCTCCTGGGAGCGGCTTGAGAAGACTCGACCTTCGATCACGCCTCACGCATGACCGTTGTTTCCGATGGACGTTTCCGGGGTATAGCTGTCCTGTGTCATATTCTCGCGAGGATGGGCGTTGTCGTAGACTTCCTTGAGCTTCTTGGTCGTCAGGTGCGTGTACACCTGGGTCGTCGAGAGCGACTGGTGCCCGAGCAGTTCCTGCACGCTCCGCAGATCCGCGCCGTTGTTGAGCATATGGGTCGCAAAGCTGTGACGCAGTGTGTGCGGGCTGATGGCAGGGTCCAGACCCGCCGACTTGAGATACTTGTCCATCTTCCGGCGGACGCTTCGCGTGCTCAGACGCTGCCCGTGCTTGTTCACGAACAGGACCTTGGAATCGAAGTGGCTGTTGCTTTGGGCCCGCCGATTCCGATATTCCATGTAGTGCTGGATCGCCTGCAGAGCCGACGAGCTGATCGGCGTGATCCGCTCCTTCTTGCCCTTGCCGCGGATGTGAAGGACCTCGCCCAGGAAGTCGATGTCGTCCATGTTCAGCCCGACCAGCTCGCTGACGCGGATGCCGGTGCTGTAAAGCGTCTCGAGGATGGCCCGATCTCTGGCGCCCAGCCAGGAGTCGGTCGACGGGGTTTCGAGGAGTCGTTTGACCTCTTCGAACTCCAGGAAGCGAGGCAGCTTCTTCTCCTGCTTGGGAGTGCGGATCGTGGTGAGCGGGTTGGAGTCCCGACGACCCGTCTTGACCACGAATTTGTAGAAGCTCCGCAGCGTCGCCAGCTTGCGGGCGATCGTCGCCTTGGAGTAGCCCTTGTCGTTCAGATAGGCCAGGTAAACCCTCGCCTCGTCCATGTCGACGGCCAGCAGTCGCTGGTCCACTTCCAGCTCGGTCTGCGTGGCGACGGCAGTGGCCACGCCGCCCTCGTGGTGACCCAGGGGAGCCAGATCCGAAGAGGAGCCCTCCGATGGGGTGTTCAGCAGGAAGTCGGAAAACTGCGACAGGTCCGCGCCGTAGCACTTGGCCGTATGTTCCGAGAACCGCTTCTCGAACTTGAGATAATGCAGGAATTGTTCAACGATCGCACTGCTCTCGTGCATAGTCCACCTGTTTATCTGATCCATCGGCATCATCGACCACCTTTATCCTTGACGACTTATGTTTTGTTCTTGACGGTTCGCGACCGACAATTCCGAGTCAACCGCACAGCGATCGCGAATCGCAAAGATCCCCTGTCAGGACGCCGCATGGACGTCCGAGCCATCCTGAAGAAGTTGTTCGGCGCAGCCGATCAGAGACTGCGTCAGCTTGAAACTGAGCACAGCCGCATCGAACCAGTCGAAATCCGTTCGCTTGTCCTTCACTTGGTCGATCAAGGCGTCGAGAAGCTCGTCCTCCCGCCCCTGTTCGTAGCGGAAGATATACTTCTCCGACCCCTTGTTGAGCACAAGTTGTCTCTGCGGTCTTTTCATTGAGTACGCCTTACGAGTGACGTTCACCGCCGTACGCCTCGCTGCCGAGGCCTTCGTGCGGCTCCTATAACGTCGCAGGGCTTCGTCCATCCACATGCCGATTGGCCTCAGCGAAACGTTACAACGCTTTTATCGGCCAATGGAACGTCCGGCTTTACAAAAACTGGACGTACACACGACCCATTTATGCGGTCCTGGAGGAGGAATTCTCGCGGAAGGCCTGAAAGAGCCGGACTGGGCGGACTATTCGGCGTCCGGGCGAACGTAAAAATAGGCAACCTCTCCTCGCCACTCGGAAATGACGACTCCCGCCTCTTTCAGACGGGCGATGTGCTTGACGGCCTCGTTTCGGGTGATCCCCAAACCCGCGCAGATATCCTCGATAGTGCAGGGCCTGCGTTTCAGGACCGAGACGATGTCCGTCTCAGCGCGGACCTCGTGACGGTCGCTCGGACCGGCCGGGGCTTCTCCGACCACCTCGCAGGCCCCTCCGATCTGCTGAGCAATTCGATCGAGGACCTCCCGCGGCACGGCCACGACGTCCGGCTCGGCCGGCGGGCGAACCGCTGTGTTCAGATGGACCTTGTCGGGACCAATCCGTTCGATCAGGCCCTTGATCAGATCGATCTGCCTGGCGTCCGTGTTCACGCCTGCGATCAGGAAGACCTCGAGCCAGATCTGCCCGGAGTATTCCCTGCGGAACTGCTCCAACCCCCAGACCAGCTTCTCGATGGTGATATCGCGATTCGGACGGTTCACAGCCTCGAACGTGGCGGCGTCCCCCGCGTCCAGGGACGGGGCGACCATGTCGGCCTTGGCGCATTCGCGCCGGACATCCTCCCGGTAGAACAACGTCCCATTGGTCAGGACCGCCACCGGTATGTCCGTGAGACGGTGGATACCGTCGATCAGGTCTCCGAGGCGAGAGTTCAAGGTGGGTTCGCCCGAACCACCCAATGTGATGAAGTCCGCCTTCAGGCCTGCGTCGAGTTTGCCTTGGATCTCCGCCAGGACGGCTTCGATATCGACGAAGTCCTCCCTCGCGACGCTGCTCCTGGTCGTGCGTCCGATCTGGCAGTAGACGCAATCGAGCGTGCAAATCTTCGGCGGGACGATGTCCACACCCAGACTCATGCCCAGTCGGCGCGACGGCACGGGGCCGTAAGTGAACCAAGTCTGCTGTTTCTTCTCAACCATGGACGATCTCGAAAATGCCCCTGCAATCTTGCACCAACCCCTCCAGCCAGTCCAGAGGCAACATGGTCGCTGCGTCGGAAAGCCCTTTCTCGGGCTCGGGATGAACCTCCAGGAACAGGCCGTTGACGCCCGCCGCGACCGCGGCCCTGGCCAGCAGCGGCGCCATCTCCCGCTGGCCCCCGCTGGCCGAACCGAGCCCGCCGGGCTGCTGCGTGCTGTGCGTGGCGTCGAAGACCACAGGGCACCCGAACCCCTGCATGATGGGGATACCGGTCATGTCGTTGACAAGGCGGTTGTAGCCGAAGAAGGTCCCCCGCTCGGTAAGGATCACCTTATTGTTCTGGCAGGCGCGAATCTTGTCGGCCACATTGCCCATCTCGCCGGGCGAGACGAACTGCCCCTTCTTGACGCTGATCGGCTGGCCCGTCTCGGCGCAGGCGACGAGCAGATCGGTCTGGCGGCACAGAAACGCCGGGATCTGGAGGCAATCGACCGTCGCGCCCGCCTCGGCCGCCTGGGCGGGCTCGTGGAGGTCCGTCATGACCGGCAACCCGGTCTCGGCCCGCACCTTGGCCAGGATCCTCATGCCCTCGGTCAGACCCGGCCCGCGGAAACTCGAATAGCTGCTGCGGTTGGCCTTGTCGAAGCTGGCCTTGAAGATGATCGGCACGCCTGTCCGACCGGAGACCTGAACCAGCCGGTCGGCGATTTCGAGACACAACTTCTCGCTCTCGATCACGCACGGTCCGGCCATCACGAACAGCGGGGCATCGAGCCCCACCACCACATCGCCGATCTGGAAACTGGTCCCTGTCGTCACTCCTGCCCCTTCTTCATCAGACTTCTGATCACAGATAGATCTCACGTTCTTTCATCGCCAATTGGGTCAATCGCTCGCCGATCATGCAGGCGTAACTGGCCATGATGTGCGTCGAGTCCGACAGTCCGAGCATCGTCTGCACGCGTCCGATCACGACGGAGTCCGGGCCTTCGATCTCCACGAACACGCCGAGAAGCGGGAGTTCGTCCAGCGCCACTTCGCAACCCTGCAACTGCCAGAGACGACGTCTCTTGTTGAACGCCAGAGCCTTGACGTACCCCAGCGACGCCAGGAGCAGGTCCATCGCCTCGGCGTCGCTCACCTCGGTCTCCAGCTCGACGCGCCGTTTGTAGTCGTCCTGCTCCTTCGGGCCTTTGTAGGCCAGGATGAACCGTTCGCGACCGCCCTTGTTGTCGGACCGCAGACGCAATGCCTTGTCGGTTCGAGTCAGATCCCGGCCGGTCGTGTCGTAGTAGCGATCCGTCTGGATCGTCTCGCGAAGAAACGTCGCCCCGCAGCGGACGAGACTCTGCTCGACCCCCTCCAGCGAATCCACCTTCAGTTTGGCTTCGATCTCAGAACGCATGAATCGTCACACCACGATGTTCACCAACCTACCCTTGACCACGAGCACCTTCTTGGGGACCTTGCCCCCCAAAGCGGCGACCACCTTCTCGCTGGCCAACGCGACCGTCTTGACCGACTCGTCGTCCGCCTCCGCGACCACCACGATGCGGTCCTTGACCTTGCCGTTGACCTGGACCGCCAGTTCGAGCTGCTTTTCGCGGGTCAGCTCTTCGTCATACTGCGGCCACGGCTCGCAGGCCAGACTGCGGTCGTGCCCGAGACGCTGCCACAATTCCTCCGCGACGTGGGGCGCGAACGGCGCCAGGATCAGGATGAAAGACTCGACCACCGACTTGGGCCGAACCTCCTGCCGGGCGAGATGATTCGCGAAGATCATCATCGCACTGATGGCGGTGTTGAAACCGAACGTCTCGACGTCGCGGCCGACCTTGCGAATCGTCTGGTGCAGCAGGCGTAGCGTTTCCTCGTCCTCCTGGGCCTCGCGGACGGCCGGATCGAGTTCGCCCGTCTCTTCGTCGACCACAACTCGCCAGGCCTTCTGGAGGAACCGGTACACCCCTTGGACCCCCTGCATGCTCCAGGGCTTCATCGCCTCCAGCGGGCCCATGAACATCTCGTACAGCCGCATCGAGTCGGCGCCGAACTCGGCGATGACGTGGTCCGGGTTCACCACGTTGCCGCGGGACTTGCTCATCTTCTGGCCGTCCTCACCGAGGATCATGCCCTGGTTGATGAGCCGGGTGAACGGCTCGGCTGTGCTGACGTAACCTCGATCGAACAGAAACTTGTGCCAGAAGCGAGAGTAGAGCAGGTGCAGCACCGCGTGCTCGGCGCCGCCGATGTAGAGATCGACCGGCATCCAGTACCGCTCCCTGGCAGGGTCCCAGCCCTGCTGGGCGTTCTTCGGGTCGATGTATCGCAGGTAGTACCAGCAACTGCCGGCCCATTGGGGCATCGTGTTGGTCTCCCGCCGAGCCGGCCCGCCGCAGCGGGGACAAGTGGCGTTGAGCCAGTCGGTCGCTTTGGCCAAAGGCGGCTCGCCTGTCACCGGAGGCGTGTAGTCCGTCACCTCGGGAAGCGGCAGCGGCAGCGCCGATTCGGGAAAGGGCACGACGCCGCACTTCTCGCAGTGCACGACCGGGATCGGCTCGCCCCAATACCGCTGCCGGCTGAACAACCAGTCCCGCAGCTTGAAGTTGATCGCCTTGCAACCCAGGCCCTTCTCCGAAAGCCACGCCGTAATCTTGGTCTTGGCTTCCCTGGTTGGCAACCCGGTGATGGAGACCTCCGGTCCCGTGGAGTTCACCGAGGTCCCGTCGTCCACGAAGCCCTTCCAATCCGTTTTCGGGTCCGGCGGCTGAACCACCTGGATCACAGGCAGGTTGAACTTCTGGGCGAACTCATAGTCGCGAGTATCGTGCGCAGGCACCGCCATGATTGCGCCGGTGCCGTAGGTGGCCAGCACGTAGTCTGCGATCCAGATCGGGATCTTCTCCCGATTGACCGGGTTGATGGCATGGTTGCCGGTGAAGACACCGGTCTTCTCTTTGTCGAGCGAGGTGCGCTCCAGCTCGCTCTTGCGGGCGGCCTCCGTGCGATAGGCTTGGATCGCCTCCCGTTGCTGCGAGGTCGTGATGCTCTCGACCAGCGGGTGCTCGGGCGACAGCACCATGTATGTGGCGCCGAAGAGCGTGTCGGGCCGGGTCGTGAACACGTGGAGCTTCTGCCCCGCCGCCGGGCCTTCCGCGATTTCGAAATCGACCTCCGCGCCTTCGCTGCGGCCGATCCAATTGCGCTGCATCTCCTTGATGGATTCCGACCACGTGACGAGTTGGAGGTCTTCGAGCAGCCTGTCGGCGTAGGCCGTGATCCGAAGCAGCCACTGACGCATCGGCCGGCGCACCACGTTCTGATGCCCCTTGCGGTCGCACTTGCCGTCCTTCACTTCTTCGTTGGCGAGCACCGCCTTGCAGCCTTCGCACCACCAGACGGGCACCCAGTTCTCGTAGGCCAGGCGGAGATCCGAAACGGTCTTGCGGACCAGCGCCTGCCTCGTCTGGGGATCGCCGCCTGCGGCCTGCGCCGCCTCGTGCCACGATACGAGGAACTTGCTGCTCTCCCATTCGGACCTGCGTTGGGGCTTCTCCGCCAGCGCGTCTTCGAGCAGCGAGATGTCGGACGCCTTGCCCCACGAGGGATCGTAGTAGCTGTTGAACAGCTTCAGGAAAATCCACTGGGTCCACTTGAAATAGGCCGGGTCGGTGGTGTCCACCTCGCGATCCCAGTCGTACGAGAAACCGAGCATCTTGATCTGGCGACGAAACGTGTTGATGTTCTTTCCCGTAGTAACCGACGGATGCGTGCCTGTGTCGATCGCATACTGTTCCGCAGGCAAGCCGAAAGCGTCCCAGCCCATCGGGTGCAGGACGTTGAACCCCTTCATCCGCTTGTACCGCGCGACGATGTCGCTGGCGGTGTAGCCCTCGGGATGCCCTACGTGCAGACCCTGGCCGCTCGGATAGGGGAACATGTCGAGAACATAGTACTTCGGCCGGGAGGCGTCGCAATCGCTCGCCTTGAACGTCTGGTTCTCTTCCCAATGCCTCTGCCACTTCGGCTCGATCGAGCCGAAATCGTACGTGCCCTGCTTTTCGCTCATCGCTGTCGGAAACCTCTTTCATAACCCGCCGCACCGCGTCCATTCGCGAAGCGGCCTGCGATCCCGTGGCCGGTTCGCCGGACCATCCGGGACCATCCCATCCACGTTCGCCGAACCCGCTCAAGAGCAGGGGTCTGCGGCTGTACAAAGATCGGTACTATACTCGATCTACAGCCGCACGTGTAGGGAAAGTTGGCGTCCGCGTCCAGGAAATGCCGATGGCGGCGTCGGGACCGAAACCGGGTCCTGACGCCGCCATCGCGTTGTGTGATCGATTCGACCGGGTCGCTGTTAGAGCGCAAAACCGAAGAAATTCACCATCGCCGAGGCCAGGGGGCTGCTGATGATCGTGAAGGCTGCGTTGCTCACGTCGAACACGCTCGGACGGGTCGTGCTCGACACGCGGACGAACGTCTTGGGAGCGTCCACGAGGGGAACGAGCCACTTGTAGCTGCCGGTGTTGCCGGTGTTTCGCGGGAAGACCTCGTTCCACGAGTAGCCGTTGTCCAGCGAGAACTCCACGCGGACGGGCTCGCTCACGCTCGTGCTCTCCCACGTGATGTCCACGATGTCGCCCATGGCGAGGGCCTCGCCGCCGTTGGGCGCGAGCACTTTCAACGAGGCGCCGGTGGCGGGCGTAACAACTTTGCGCAGTTCGTCGAGCCCCTGAGAACCCCACCGGTTCGGCGAACCGAACGTGCTGAAGTCGGCGCCGTCGTCGTAGTCGGTGGAATTGGCGGTGATGGTGGCGTCCGGATCGGCCTCCAGACGGAAAATCTCGGTCCCGCTGACGCCGCTGGCCGGGCTAATGCCTTCGCCCGCCGGACCGAAGACGACCTGGCCGGCCTTGTCGCGAATCCGCAGTTGCCAGTTGTTCGATCTGACGGGGAAATTCGACTTCTCGATGTACAGGCCGTCGCCGTTGTTGTTGGCCTGGACGTTGATCCACCAGTCGCCAGCGGCGGGATTGTAGCTGATGTCGCTGGGCACGTCCTCGGAGATCGTGATGATCGTGCCGGCCCGAAGGTCCTGCCAGATCGGATGGGCGGTCAGGACGAGCGTCTCGTTGAGGATCTTGTTCTCGTAGATATCGAGCTGCCAGCCGCGGATGTCCAGATGGTCCTTGATGACGACCAGCTCGAACCAGTCGCCGCCATTGCCGCGGACTCGGCCGAAGTAGCTGTCGGAGGCACGACCGCCGTCCTCGTCCGCCGAAGCGGTGCCGCCGCCGAGAAACTCGTTGGCGTCGACCGCGTTATATTCGTTGAGAATGATGTCCGCCGCCCACCCGTTCATCGACAACAGGGTCAGCACGATAAAGATGCTCGTGATCCTTCTGATGTTCATGGTCCACCCTTTCCTTCTCTGGAATCAAGAAACCAACGGGCCGCGTCCGCCGGATCACGGCCATCTTTGTATCCACACCCATTATACTGCCTGCTACCTCCCGGGCCGCATCATTTCTTCCGTCGAGGGCTTCCGCGCCAGCGGAATCGACGCGGCGCCGATCTCCCACATCCCGTCCGGGCGAACCTGCATCACATCCGTATCCCGGTAGAAATTCAGCGTGGCGATCGCATAGTCGGTCAGCGCGTCGGCCAGCTCGTTCTTCGCGTCGTGCAGATGCTGAAGGCCGTCGAGCACGCGCCGACTGCTGACTCGCCCATACTCCAGCAACAGGTAGTTCTTTTCGATGCGCTCCTGAGCCAACTTCAGACCCTTGGTCAGGATCAGATAACGTTCGGCGGTCTCCAGCAGCTTTCGATGGGCCTCGCGAACTTCCAAGCGGATGGTGTCGGCCATCTGGTCATAATCCCGCTGGCGCTGATTCAGGAGAATCAGGGCATTGCGATAGGCGACCTGCTCCGGAACGCGGTCCAGAGGCAGATCCAGGATGGGTCCGGCCGTCACGGTCCCCTGACCTCGCGAACTGATGTCCACGCTGCCGGCCACCGCCAGTCCGGTCCTCAGGGCGTCCGCCGCGACGTAGACTCCGCGTTGCGCGTCCAGGACCATGTCGGCCTGATTGATCAGGTCCAGCCGGCGGGACAATCCGGTCTCAACGGCCTCGCTGACGGCGAAATCGGGCTGGGGGATGCCTCCGTTCTTGAGGGCCTCGAAAACGCCCTGGTCCAGCTCGAACTCACGGGTCGGCGGTACCCCGAGCGTGATCTTGAACGCATCGAGAAATCGATCATGTTCCCTCTGGGCCAGGACCCACCGGTCGCGTGCCCGAAGCAATTCCTGCTTGATCCGATCGAGCTCCTCGGATTCCAGTCTCGCGGCGTTGACGAGCTTCTCGACGCGGTCGTGCAGCGCCAGCAGCGAGTTGTAGTACTCCTCCGTGTTGGAGGCCAGAGTCCTCTGCTCCAGAACTTCATAGTACTGCGTGATCACCGACACAACGAACGTCTTGCGGAACCGGTTGAAGGACCGGATCTGATAGAGCGTGTCGCGTTTGGCCCGGGTCAGAGGCTCCAGGACGACCATCCGGTCGCTGCCTCGCAGTAACGGCTGGGCCACCGTCGCCCCGAACACCGACGCAAAGCCGTGATCGCCCTGCCCGAGCAGGACATCGACCCATTGAATGCCGACTCGCGTGCTGATCAAAGCGCCCGAGGCCAGGAGACGGTTGAAGCCGACATTGGCCTCCGCCTGCACCGCTTCATCGGTCCCGTCGCTGGAATACAGAAGACTGCCTCCGCCGAACAGTTGCGTCTCGTAGCCATGACGCACGAGTCGCTGATTGAGAGCGGTCGTATAGAGCAGCTCCTTCTGGGTCTGGTACTCGCGATTGGCGGCCGTGGCGATGGCGACGGCGCGGGGCAGCGTCAACACGCCGGGAATGGGCGCGTGCCGGTCGATCCCAAGATCGTCGGACGACGAAGGGACATCGCTGATTCGGTAGTTGGCCTTGGAGCCGAAGGACGGGTCCCACTGGGCGTCGATGATATCGTAGGCCTGCTTGTCCGCGTCGAGTTTGTAGTGGCGCTGCGGGCAACCGGCCGCCAGAGCCGCCAGAGCCAGAGACATCGCCAGCAGTGCAGTACGTCCCATCGCGTTCATCACCCCAACCATGAATGGACCGGTCACAGCCCCCGAATGCCGATGAGCTCGCCTGGAATGATGGCCAACCCCACCGGAACCTCGATCACCACCGACCTGCCCCACTGGGGAACGGTCGGACTGCGCCAGAGCCGCTGGGGCATCAACTCGATCGTCGGCCCGATGGACAGGACCCGGGACTGCGCGATCTGGGCCGGGTATCTCATCTTCACCAGTTCGACGTTCATATCCTCTTCCAGGAGCCCCACCTGCTGCTCGCTGGCGTAGGCGACGATCTCGGTCGGCTCGGTCTGGGCCACGGCGAGAATCGGATCGCCCGCCGCCACGACTTCCCCCGCCCGTCGGATCGTCTCTTCGCCCTGTCGCTTGAGAAGCACCTCGTTGGCGTTTCCCGAGATCGGGATGACGACGCCGTCGATCGGCGATTTGAGCTCGACGGTCGCACGGGCCTTGAACGCGGCGATCTGTTCCTGCACCCCCTTGATGAGCACCTCCTGAACCTTCGCCTCCTTGCGGATGGCCTCCAGGGCGTCGTCGACGGACGTCCGCGGCAGTTCCTGGCGGGCGAATTCTTCGCGTCTGCGTTCGGCCTCGGCTTGATCTGCCTGAGCCTGCTGGAGCGTTTCCCGATACTCGCGGATCTTCTTGGCCGCGCTCTCGTGGTCGATTCTGATCTTCTCCAGCTCGAAAGACACGACGACCTTTTCCTGCACCAGTTTCTCGGTGCTCTGGAGTTGAATGGCTAGGCTGTTGAGCAGAATTTCCGCATCCGCGATTTCCGTCTGCACCCTCAGCGCGTTGAGCCGAGCGGCTTCGACGTCCACAGCGAACCGCCTCTGGTTGTCCGCATGGCTGATCTGAAGATTCGCAGCGTTGGCCAGCAGTTCTTCCTGCGTGGGGATCAGCAAGGCCATCAGGCGCTCGATCTCCGCTGCCGCGGTGGCGACCTGGCTCTTGAGCTCCGCCTCGGTCATCCACTCGCTGGCGGGAACCGTGTTGAGGATGGCCAGCGTCTGTCCGGCCTTGACGGGCTGGAACAGATCCACCGGAATGCCGGTGATGCGGGCCACGCAGTCCGACGCCACCTGGCGAACCTCGCTCTGCGCGATTCCGACCATCTGGAAATTCTCCGAACGCTGGTAGAACAGCCATCCCACGGCCGCCACCGCGCCCAGCCAAACGGTCATCGGCGCCACGTGACGCAGATAGGAGCGCTTGACCACGTAATCCTTCTTGGCTTGCTTCTCTTTCGTCATGGTCATATCGCTCAGACTTCGAGCAGCTTCTCCTGCATCGTCAGATTGATGCTCTCCATCCCATCGACTTTCTCCAACTCCGCGATGAACTCCTCATTCATGGCTGTGTTCCTCACCATGATCTGATAGGCATACTCGGCCGGCCCGCCGAACCCGCTGTCCTGCGCGGAGATCAGCGTGAAGTTCCCGCAGAACCGACGCAGGATGCCGGGCACCGGGTGATCCGTTCCGATCGGGCCTCGCAGACTGAACCGCAGGAATCCGTTGTGCGGCTCATGGGCCCCGAAATCCGTGAAATGCAGATAGATCGCGATCGCGCCGAGGATCACCGTGCCCAGAATGGCCGTCATGTAGCGATGCGAACCGCACGCCATGCCGATCACCAGGGAAGCGAAGATGAATACGATGTCCCGCGTGTCCTTGAGCACGTTGCGGAAACGAACGATGGCCAGCGCGCCCATCAATCCGACCGCGGTGATGATGTTGTTGCCGATCACGGTCATCACCAACGCGATCACGACGGTGATCAGAATCAGGGACTGCACGTAGGAGCGGGAATAGGACAGGCCGCTGTGCGTGATGTAGTACACCCAGGCGATGACCTGCCCGAGCACGAACGCCAAGAGCATCGCCAACAGGACTGCCTCGGAGCCGAACGGCGTGCCGCCCAACGGCGTCTCCTCGATCAATTGCCACCATCTATCCATTCCACACGCTCCTCATGGCCGGTCCGCAGAACCCCAACCGGTTCGACTGCTCCATCGACGTGACGAACTTGGAGATCGAACGGGCCTCCAGATTGAAGAACCGAACCAGCCGGGTCAGCCATTCGGGGTACACGCCCGTGAACTTGATCTCCAAAATCGCATAGCCTGTTGTCAGATCGTTGTGTTGCCAGCCGGAGCCGCCCAGACGAACGCAGGGTTCGCCGGTCACCTTGTAGTACAACTCCCGGTCGAACGTGATTCTCACCCGATTCTCCGAGGTGCTCTCGAAGGCCTGTCTGAGGTATCGGATCAGGATTATCGGTCCGGCCTGGACCGACGCGACGTAGAGTTGAAACTGGTTCAGCGCCTTCTCGTCGGTCGTATACCCCTGAGGCGGCAACGACTTGCCCCGCAACAGGGTGGCGACGTCCTGATCCATGACCCGGGCCCGGCTCTTCATGATCACGCGGTTGATCCGCCTCTTGATCTCGAAGAACCGCGGGTACTCCGGTTCGTCGGTATAACTGCGAATCCGCAGCTTGAACCGGTTCTTCTGGCCCTGCTGGCTCTCCCGGCACAACTGAAAATCCTGCGAATCCAGATACAGACTGACAATCGGGTACATTCCTTCCCGTTGCAGCTTCGAATACTTGTCGTATTCGAGAAACGGGCGAATGTAGCTGGTAATCCTGGCGGCCGCAATCTCCGTCACGAGGTATTTCATCTCGTAGCGACATGCAAGCATGCCGTCGACGGTAGTCTTTTTCCCCTGGGCAGGCCGCGGCTTCGGTCCGCTCTTCGGGTCGGCCCCGACGGCGACTGCCGGCACGGCCGGCGGCCTTAGAGGCGCCCCCCCCTGCCGAACAGCGCTCGTCCGCGCGATAAGGTCCGATACAACCGGCCCTGTGTCAGTCCTGCTGCTGTCCACCTTGCTTTGGTTCCTTCTGCAAATCCCCAAAAGAGGCAATACCCCTCCTGAGAAAGGTGCTTCCGCAGACACCATTTTCCGCACTGGGGGCAGGGTTCTGTTGTAACCCAAATCCCTTGTCTATTTTAACACAAACGAGGGTTCACAGTCAAGCAATCTGTTAGATCCGTGTCAGGCAGGCAAAAGACACGCTTCGTTCTGCGCAAAACCGCGTCGCGACGCCGACGGCGATCAGTTCCCCTCGACCGCCAGCGGCTCGGCGTTCGCCCCAAGCGGCGTGGGGACCGACGACACCTGCATGACGCCGGTTCCGTCCGGATAACGGGCGCTGGACTGGTCGCCCGCGAGACGGCCTATCGTGACCGAATCCAGGAGAATATGCCCGTTCTCGATGGTGTCGAACAGCCAGATCGTCTCTCCCTGGGCTGAAAGCTTGAAGTTGGCGTGCAGGCCCGGCTCGTCCTGGCCGTCCTCGTCGGCCCAGATCAGCAGATACTCCCCTGGTCCCAAAACCGTCCCTTCGGGAAACCGCCACTTGAGCGGTTTGTCCGGACTGCCGCTCAGGTACATCCCGGCCAGACTGATCGTCTGATCGCTGATGTTCTTCAGTTCAATCCAATCATCGTATTCACCCTGCGGGTCGGCGACCACGGCCACGTTCTTGCTCATCACCTCGTTGATGACGATCCCGGAATAGGCCGCGTGAGGATACGTCACAAGGTGGCGGTACACATCGTGCTCGGCGCCCTGGGGACTGTAGGCCACGGTGCCTGCGGAATCGGTCGCCGTCGCCTCGACGTAGTAGCGAAGCACCGTCCCGGCCGGGTAGTCGCCCAGCGCCAGGGAAAAGACGCGTTCCGACGCCCCCTCGGCGGTCTGCACGCCCTGATCGATCATCGGCACAGGCGTAAAGAGGGCAAACGGCCCGGGCGCGACGTACAACCGAACGCCCGAAACCGGCACCGTCCCAGCGAGCCGTGCGGTGACGAGCAGGCTCTGCCCGGTCGGAGTCTCCGTAACCTCCTGATCGACCGAGCTGATGACGGGGGACGCTCGATTGACCTCGCTGTTCGCCAGGAGCGTCGTCCGACGGGTCTGGACGAAACTCTTGAGGGTCGTGACACCCGTTTGGAACGCCTGGGTGGTGTAGAGTTTCTTCGTGTCGGCCGCAACCTCCGCCTCGATCAGGGCGCGGTAGGCCTCGATCCTGGCGTTGAGCACATCCGGCGTGAATTGGCTGTTCAGAATCGTGCGGACATGGGCGAGGTATCGCTGGCGATACTTCGGAATCGACAGGAGCCGATACATCACCGGCACCGACGAGTCGTCGGCCCGATAGAAGATGGACCAGGTGGTCGTCCCCATGCATTCATTGCCGTCATACTGCATCAGGTGGATTCGACCGGTCTCGGGTTCGTAGTAGAGGCCGTAGTCGCTGCCGCGTTTGTTGACGTAGCCGTCGTCGTCCGCGAAGATGATCTCTAACGCGCAGAACCACAGGGCGCCGTCCACGTTCAACACGGACTCGACCTTGTCGGGCAGTTGAGCCAGAGGCGTGTTGTTCAGAACGTCGCACGTGTGGATCAGGCTCGCCCAGGGGTCCGCCTGGTGAGTGCTCTTGAGTTCATAGACCGACTGGTAGGCCGCCGGGCTCGTGCCCTGCCAGGTCAGGGCCGCAACGCCCGCGGTCACCCCGGCGCCTCCTTCGGCCATGCCAACGTCGCCGACGGATCGACGAATGGGCGTCACGCCGCCACCGCCCGGCGTGACGCCACCGGTGTTGCCGCCGCCCATGGCGCCCATGCCATCGGCACGCCATTGGGTGCCCTCGTTGCTCGGGAACCAGTCGCTGATGAACTGCGCGTTGAGCTGCTGGACATTGGCGTAAACGCCCCAGTTTTCGCCATTGATCACCAGCCTCACGAAGCTGGCCTTGGCACTGGGAACCAGTTGGCGGCAGGTGTTCGAGTACAGCACCTCCCGCATGAAGGTCGCGTCGTTGTTGCAGTTGAGCAGGTTGAGCGTCTTGTACCCCATCAACCGCTGATCGGGGAGAGTATGGTCGATGGAGATGTTGAAGGATTTCTTCTGGGAGTTCTGGACCATCTGATAGGACGTGTTGCCGCGGAAGCGGACGCCCACCCTTTCATAGACCACGCCGTCGACCGTCAGAGTGGCCGCCAGATCGGTCTTGCTCTGATAGTTGCTCGTCAGCAGGGTGTACCAGTTCGATTGCGAGAATCGCAGCTCCAGAATCGGCATCACGCCTTCGTCATACAGGTCCGCCCCCCAGGCCGCGCAGACCCCCCACATCGCTGCCCCTACGGACAGCACAACCAGCGCCTTCGTCGTCATATGGTACCTCCTCATGGCGTTGCCGCCATTTCTCACAAATAGGTGTGCGAAGCGGCCGGGCGGTTACACGAAAACCCTCGCCATCGGAGGTTATTGCGTCTTGCGTTGCGACAGAAATGCTCCGAGGGGTTGCGCGTATCGGCGGAAGTCCGCCGCAGCCAGAGCCACCGTTCGCCACTTGCGGCTGCGGCTCTTCATGTGCCTGGCATAGTCGTCCAGACGAAGGCAGAAGAACACATAACGATCGGGGCCGAACACAAGCGGTTCGTGCCCGTCGAAGTCCACATCCGCCTGCGCCACGCGATAGGCAAAGATGAAAACCGCCTCATGATCGGACCCCAGCACCCTCTTCCACGTCTGAAGGCTTGCGACATCGTCCCGTGTCACCCAGCACTCCAAACCGGCCAGATCCACCAAGGTCGTGCCGGCAAACGTGCGTCCTTTCACCTCCGCGATGATGTTCCGGCCTGGTTCGGGACGAAGGAGGAAATCGAAGTTCTTGACCGAGCGGTCAAGGGGTCCGAGCCGGTGGTGCTCTTCGCAGTGGACGTACGGAATCCGGTGGTCGATCAGCCAATTCTCGAACGCCCGCTCGTAGTGGTTGAGAGAGAAGTCTCGCATGCTCCTCGTACCTCGTCCTGACGACCTCGGTCAACAGTCAACGGACGCACGCGCCCTGTTCAGGAGTTCAGATGATCCAGGAACTGCTCCACGTCCACGGTATCCTGAATGCCGCCGGCCATGTCTTTGACAACCACCTGCCGATGGTCTTTGTACTCCTGCCCCACGATCACACACGTACCGGCGTTCTGGCCCGCGGCCTCCTTGAGCTGCTTGGAGAGTCCGCCCCGCTTGTAGCTGAAATTGGCGGAGTGCCCTTTCGAGCGGATTCGAGCGGCAACCTCGTACATGGCGTCCGCCAACTGCGGGTCCGCGAGGGCCACAAAGTACTCCAAACCGCGCTTGGGGATCTGCGAGCCGAGCAGACCTCGCTGCTCCAAGAGGATCTCCAGGACACAGTCGCCCATTCCCATGCCGGTGGCGGCGATGGCCGGGCCACCGAAATCCCGCAGGAGGTTGTCGTAGCGACCGCCGCCGCAGATGGCCCGCAGCTCGCCCGCGAGGTCGTGGACCTCGAACACGATGCCGGTGTAGTACGCCAGGCCCCGCACGATGCCGGGGTCGAAACCGCAGAATTCCGACACGCCCATGGCCTTGAGGACCCCCAGGACGCCGCGAAGCTCGTCGATGGCCTTGGTCAGGGCCTCGGTGGGCTCCGCAATGGCCGCCACCCCGTCCACCGAGTCGAGCGACATGAAATCCTGTATCTTCCTGGCCTGGTCCTTATCCGGCACCTTTTCAGTCAACATCGCCTGGAAGGCCTCGGCCGGCAGCTTGGCCTTCTTGTCCAGAACCGCATAAATCGGATCGAGCTGCTCAGCGGGGATTCCGATGCTGGTCAGGACCGCCGCCAGAAGCCTCCGGCTGGAGATCTTGGCTCGGATGTCTTTGGCGGTCAGGCCGACGGATCGGAGGTAATCGATGGTCGTGAAGACGATCTCGGCGTCCGCGTCGGCGCGGTCCTCGCCGATGATGTCCACGTTCCACTGGAAGAACTCTCGCAGCCGGCCTTTCTGCGGCCGCTCGGCCCGGCACAGGCGCGGAACCGCGAACCACTTGATCGGACGGGGCAACGAATTGATCTGCTGGTTGACCATCCGAGCCAGCGTCGGCGTGATCTCCGGCCGAATCGCCAGATCCCGCCCGCCGCGGTCTTGCAGGGAAAAGAGCTGCTCGACGATCTCCTGGCCGCTCTTGATCTGGTACATCTGAAGATACTCGAAGATCGGGCCGTCGTACTCCTCGAACCCGTTCCGCAGGGAGACCTTCTTCCACCCGTCGATGATCCAGTTGCGCCGGGCCATCTGGTCCGGATAGAAATCCCTTGTCCCTTTGACCGGGGGTATCTTCATGACTTGCGTCCCTTTGTCTTGCGAATCTTCTCTTTTTCCGTGGCGTTGTTGTCGAACTTGACGCGGATGTACTCCTCCATCTCCCGGTCGCTGGTGAAATGCAGATCGTATTCATAGTCGCCGTCGATGAAGTCGCAGTCGGCGTGCTTGTACTTGCGGCAGATCGTCGGCCTGCGGTCATAGATGAGGCACTCGTGGTTCTTCTCCGAGAGGTGGCGGCACTTGTTCTTGACGCTCAGGTACCAATCGCCCTTCTCGACGAAGACGGAGATGTCCTGATGGCACAGGTACCATCGAATGTCGTCGTAGTCTTCCCGGGTTTCCGGCGTATCGAGCGGAAGCGCGAAATACCGGCAGCACATCCCCGTGCACTTCTCACACTGGCTCTTCTGGGCCATCCGTATCCTTTGCACAGAACTACAGTTGTCTTGGGACAAAAGACTATATGCCCCCGACCGCGAGCCGTCAAGGCACGCGCCAAGATCGGCCGAGACGGCGTCCACGCAAGCTTTTTGCCTCCCAGACATGTCCGGAAGGCATCGCATCCAGAGAAAAGCCGGCTCTCCGGATCGGAGCGGCTCGCGTCGTAAGCGTACATGCAGCAGGGAGTAACGCAGGTTCAGGCCGAACCCAGCCGTCTCGATCGGAATATTTTTTGGGAAAATCCATGGAAAGCTGTTGACGCCGACGCGTGCCATGGATATCATGTACTTAGTTGATTCGACCACAGGCCCCCGCATAGTCTCGCTTCCTCTCCCTCATCAAAAAGCGGGGGCTTCTTTTTTGACCTTGTGAGACGGTGTGGTGTGCAGGATGACAACGCGATTCGCCGGCCCGATCATCCCCCTGAATCTCCTCATCCTTCTGTTTTGCATTGCCTCGTGCAGTCCCCGCGTCATTGAGGAGTATGCCGAGGCCGGCTCCGATCCCACTATCAGTCCGGACTATCGCAACGCTGTCATCCCCCCCAACATCGCGCCGCTGAATTTTCGCATCCTCCAGGATGGCGACGCCTTTTCCGTCACGATCCGGTCGGAGCAAGGTCGGCCGATGACCCTCTTCAGCCGGACCGGGCAGATCCGAATCCCCCTTCGCCCCTGGCGGGCCCTCCTCAACGCCAACAAGGGTCGCGACATCTTCTTCGACATATACGTCCGGGGCCGCGACGACCGGTGGCGACGCTATCGGCCTCTGATCAACACCATCGCCCCCGAGTCCATCGACTCGACCCTGGTGTTCCGGTTCATGAAGCCGCTCTACAGTTGGTGGAAGGACATCGGCATCTATCAGCGGAATCTCACCGGTTACGACCAGTCGGCCGTCCTGAGGGGCCGCTCCTTCGGCGAAGGATGCCTCAACTGCCACAGCTTCGTCGGCAACGATCCCGACACGATGACAATCGCCCTGCGCAGCGCGACCTATGGCAGCCACACCCTCCTGGCCCGCGACGGCGCCGTCGAGAAAGTCGGCGCCAAATGGGGCTACACCGCCTGGCACCCCAGCGGCAAAGTCGCGGTCTACTCCATGAATAAGGTCACCCAGTTCTTCCAGGCGGGCGGGCTGGAGGTTCGCGACGTGGTGGATCTCGACTCGGCGCTGGTCTGCTACCATGTGAAAGAAGGCAAGATCAACACGGTGCCGGAACTGGCCGACAAGGACCAACTCGAAACCTATCCGTCCTGGTCCCCCGACGGCAAGCACCTGTACTACTGCAGCGCGCCGATCCTCTGGAAGGACCGCAGCGCGGTGCCTCCGGAGAACTACGACAAGGTTCAGTACGATCTCCGTCGGATCTCCTACGATGTCCAGACGGATCGCTGGGGGCAGGCCGAGACGGTCCTCTCTGCCGCCCAGACGGGCCGGAGCATCCTGCTGCCCAGAGTGTCCCCCGATGGACGTTTTCTTCTCTTTTGCATGTGCCGCTACGGCTGTTTCCCGGTCTATCAGCCCAGCAGCGATCTGTACCTGATGGATCTGGACACGAAGCAATACCGCCGACTCGATATCAACAGCGAGTTTTCCGAGTCCTGGCACAGTTGGTCCAGCAACAGCCGGTGGATCGCGTTCAGCAGCAAACGCCAGGGCGGACTGTTCACCCGAACCTACTTCAGCTATGTCGATCCTGCGGGCAAGGTGCATACGCCGTTCGTGCTGCCGCAGGAAGACCCGAGCTACTACGATTCCCTGCTGGAGACGTACAGCGTTCCGGAACTGATCACTGGGCCCGTCCCCGTCAGAGCTTCGAGATTGGCCCGCGCGTCGCGTGCCCAGCCGAACACGTCGCCTCAGATCCCGATCACCGGCGCAAGCCCGAAGGCAACGCCTTCGGCTCCCTGGCAGGAACGCGAATAGGATCCCAACGTCAGGAACCTGCGATGCCCAAATCCGACGACAGACGAGTGGATGCAACGCCAAAGAAGCCAAAGGCCTTCACCGTTTCCGCGTCGTCGCTTTCTTGCCTCCTTCTCTTCCTCATTTCCTTCCTCTACCTGTGGCTGGTCGTCGAGCCGCGTCTGATCTACTACTGTTTTGGCACGATCCTTCCCGACACCCACCAATTTGCGACAGGCTGGTCGCCTCTCCAAGATGCCTTGGACCTGCCCGGCGGATTCATCGCCCACGTCTCCGCGTTCTTGTCGGTCGGATTCCATCGATCCTGGCTGGGGGCCGCGATCATCGTTCTGGCGGGAGCGGGTCTTGCGGAACTGACCCGACGACATCTGGTGAAGGCCGGGCTCGCCCGCGCGACAATTCCCGCCCTGCTCCCGGCGGTCGCCCTCTTTCTGATCTACAGCGACTACAAGCATCCGTTGCCCTCTGCGATGACCGCGTCCTCAGGGCTGCTCCTGTCCCTGCTCTTTGAGCGACTGCCCTTGCGTCGCTCATGGGCTCGCGTCGCGGCATTCTGTCTCACGGCGGCAGTCGCGTTCTGGCTATGCGGTCCGGCGGCCCTGCTGGTGTTCGCGATCATGACCATGCTCTACGCCGCCTTCCTTCGCAGAGACTGGCCCACGGCGGTTCTCGCACTGCCGGCCGCGGCGATGGTCGCCTGGCTTCTCTCGGAGCACCTGTTCCTGCTGCCCGTACGCCAGGCTTTCCGCACGTTTGCCACCCTGCCCTCAATAACAGGCATCAGTCTTTTCTTTCGGGCCCAGCACCTGCTGTTGTATGGCTTCGCGCCGGTGGCCTCTCTGTTGACGCTCGCAGGGAGGCGTTTGCTTGTCCGAAAGGACCACGGACCCGCCGCCCATCCGCCACGAGCCAAGGGCCGAGCCCAGCGAATCCAAACGAAGCCAATGAAGTCGCTGGCGACCGCCCTTGCGAAAGCCTCTCTTGCGGTCTTCCCGACCGCAATAATGATTCTGGGGCTGTACTTCACACGCGAGGACCTCCGCAAACCCTACCTCGCCTCGAACTACTATTGGCATCTGAAACGATGGGATAAGATTGTCGAACTCGCCCAGCAATTGCCCAAGACCAAGACCCATCCTTACGTGAACCACGACATCCTGAGGGCCCTCTATCAAACCGGCAGGCTTGGCTACGACATGTTCCGCTTCCCCCTGGTTCCGGAAGCGCTCCTGCTCACGCACGAGACCTGGGAGTCCGACCTGAGCCAGTTGAAACTCAGCGATCTGTTCCTGGAGTTGGGGCATGTCAACATGGCCCAGAAGCTGGCGTCGGAGCTTGTGGCCGTCAAAGGCAGTCTGGGCCCGGCCATCGAGGAAATGGCGTGGATCAGCATCGTCAAAGGACACCCCGCCACCGCCAGGGTTTACCTGGAGGCCTTGAGGAAAGACCCGATCCGACGCGACGAGGCTGAGTCTCTGCTGCATGGCTTGGCCAACGGTTTCACGCCGCAACAGATGGACCGTGTCGCCAGAATCCGTTCCTGCCTGCTCGATGAGAACGCCGGAACGACCGGACCCGAGGGCGTGGATCAGTGGCTGGCCGCGTTGGTCGAGCACAACCCTCAGAATCGCATGGCCTTCGAGTACCTCATGGCATGTTACCTCCTGACCGGTCGCGTGGACAAGATCGCCGAGAACGTCAAGAGACTCGAAGCCCTCGGCTACCGGGGCATCCCCACTCTCTATGAGGAGGCCCTGGCGATCCATTACGGCGGACTGGGCCGCCTGCAGGACTCGGACCGAATCCCCGTGAGCCCCGAGACAGTCCAGAGATATGGGACCTTCCTGCAGCTTCGCAATTCCATGCGACCGCAGAATCAGCAAGCGGTGCTCAACGTTCTGATCCGCGACTTCGGCGCCAGCTACTTCTTCTACTACTCCTTCGGCCGGGTTGGGGTGATGTAATCCTTATCACAGCCATCCCCCGTGCGGCGCCCGCTGTGACAGAGCACCATTCTCCGGCCCACGCGGCTCGCGTCCGAGAAAAAGTGTTGCAGTCCCTCTCTCCATCTGGTACAAGGGATTTGGACTGTTGGGTGGAGCCGCCTCCGTGGCGTGTGTTGTCGCAGCGTCGGTGTGGAAAGCTGCGGCTCTGGATCCACAGGAGACGCTCAGGATCGCACGTCCCATATCATGATCGGAGGACGAGTCGGAGTGTGCTCTGGGACGCACACAGATCAACAGAAGCATTGGATGCGCGTTTCCGCCGCATGCCGGGTTTCGTCTATTCATATCATCGAGATCCGTTTTCTACAGGAAGGAGGTGATTCAGCCGATACAACCCTCACAGAATGCCGAGGAGGAGGAAGTTTGCGGTAGGCAGCTCAGGTCGTGTGGAT